>CAYTKQ010000004.1:0-165587 GCA_964438705.1 uncultured Christensenella sp.
CTATATTTATAGCCAAAACAATCTATGGCATCAGTATCGTTGCGTGATGCAAATGGCATAAGGCTAAAAAATTGGCGGGGGTATTGCAGGATGAGAAAGAATAGGGTTCGTTTGTTTGCGCTGACACTTGTGTTTGCGCTTTTGTTTTCGTGTGCGCCGTTTCAGGCCGCGTTCGCGGAACCGGCAGGCAACGCGGCACAAAAGCCGCTCAAGCTGCAATTTGATTTTGAGGCGCAGAATGACGCGGGCAGAGTGGGCTGGCGCAGGGAATCCTCGCCCATCGGCAACGGTTATATGGGCGCGGTGGTGTTTGGCCGCACCGACACCGAACGCCTGCAGCTCAACGAAAAGACGCTGTGGTCGGGCGGCTTGGGCGGCACGGACGCGGAAGCGAACGGTGAATATAATAAGCGCGATGCGGCAAGCGACGCGTTCGGCAATGTGGACGCAACGGCAAACGGCGCGATGGGAAAATACATCGACAAGCTGTTTGAAGAGTTTTACGGGCAGAAAACGAGCGGGACCAGCCCGGCGCAGTCGGGGGACATGAAACTTCTTCCCAACAACCGTTCCGCGCTGGGGGATTACCAGAATTTTGCGGAGATGAACATTGCGTTCAACCACACGGGGCGCACCAATTACCGGCGTGAGCTCGATTTGCGCACCGCGCTTTCCACCGTGGAATACGATTTCAATGGCGCGCACTACACGCGCTCCATGTTTGCCAACTATCCGAGCAACGTGATGGTCTACCACGTGCAGGCAGATCAGACGGGCAAGGTAAACTTCACGCTCAAGCCGGAAATCCCCGACCTTGGAATAAAATCGGGCGCGCACAGCAAAAAAGTGACCAAAACGGGCACCGTAATTGCGGACGAGCAAAATGCTTCCATTATGATGGAAGGAACGATCGAAAACAACGGTATGAAGTTTGCGGGGCTTTTTCAGGTGGAGGCGAAGGGCGGCACGCTCAGTGCATCGCAGCCCACAGACAGCACGGGCCAGCTGACGATCATGGACGCGGACGAGGCGACGATCTATGTCGCGCTTGCGACCAACTATAAAAACGAATTTCCAAATTACAGGCAGGAAGACGCGGACTACGCACAGAAGGATGTGCAAAACCGCATCGCCCATGCCAAGGATATGGGACGTCAAAAGCTCTATGAAGAGCATTTGAAGGATTATCAGGAGATCTTCGGGCGCGTAGAGCTTGATCTCGGGGGCACATACGACGCGGGACAGACCACCAAGGCGCTGAAAGCGGACTGGGGCACGAAGGTCGACGGCGGAACGCAGAACCGCTATATGGACGAGCTGTATTATCAGTATGGAAGATATCTGCTCATCGCTTCCTCGCGCGAGGGTTCGCTCCCCGCAAACTTGCAGGGCGTGTGGAACGACCGCGCATTCCCGGACTGGCAGTCGGATTATCACACCAACATCAATCTCGAAATGAACTATTGGCCCGCGTTTTCTACCAACATGGCGGAGACGGCGATCCCGCTGAATGAATACATCGATTCTCTCAGAGAACCGGGCAAGCTCACGGCGCAAAAGCAGTTTGGCACATCGGGAGACGCATGGATCGTCAATTGCTCGGCGAACGCGCTGGGCTTCACGGGGAACATCAACTCAAACGCTTCGTTTACCAGCACGGGTGCGGCGTTTATCTTGAACAATGTATATGAAACCTATAAATATACGGGCGACAAGGAAACGCTGGCAAGCATGATCTATCCGATGATGAAGCAGGCGGCGGATTTTCATTTGCAAACGCTGCAAAACGGGCGCACAGAGGATGATAAAGACAAACTTTACGTCGTTCCGTCCATGTCGTCCGAGCACGGGCCGTGGACGGTGGGCACGACGTACGATCAATCCCTTGTGTATATGCTGTTTCAGGATACGGTAGAAGCCGCGAAGGCGCTGGGGCTTGAACAAAGCGAAGGCGCGTTCATCGCGCAGCTCGAGCAGGCAATGTACGACCTGCACCCGCTTACGGTGGGTGTGCAGGGGCAGATGAAGGAATGGCAGCAGGAGGGGAACTATAACCGCTACAGCTTTGCTCCCGGAACAAAAATCGGCGACGACGCGCACCGTCATAATTCCCAATTGCTGATGCTGCATCCGGGAAACGGGATCACCACCGAAACGCCGGAATATATGGAGGCCGCTAAGGTCACGCTCAACAAGCGCGGCGACGACGCGACGGGCTGGTCGATGGGTCAAAAGCTCAACATGTGGGCGCGCTTGCAGGACGGAAACCGCGCCTACAACGGGCTGTTCAAAAATCTGATCAGATCAAATACATTTGAGAATTTGTGGGATATGCACGCGCCGGACATCTTCCAGATCGACGGAAATTTTGGCGCGACGGCCGGCATGACGGAGTTTTTGCTGCAAAGCCACGCGGGCTATGTGTCTCTGCTTCCGGCTCTGCCGGACGCGTGGAGCACGGGATCGGTAAGCGGCCTTGTGGCGCGCGGGAATTTTGAGGTGAGCCTCGATTGGGCCAATAAAAAAATCACGGACGCGCGCATCACCTCGAAAAGCGGAGGGCGGCTTTCCTTAAAGGCGGGCGTTGTGGATCGCATCGTCGATACGACGACAGGCGCCGACGTCACGCAAATCACGCAGGACGCAAACGGCGCGATTTCCTTCGATACGCAAAAAGGGCACGTGTATCGCGTGGTGCCATATACCGGCGCGGCGGTATCCATGGCGGAAGCACAGGCGGCGGCAGACGCGGCGGAACAGCTTGGCGTATTTGCCGACGCATACACCACGCGCAGCGCGGATGAATTTGCCGATGCCTATATGGCGGTGCGGCGCATGGTGGAGCAAAAGAACTACATCGCGGGCAGCGTAGGCGCAGTCACAACAAGGCTGCGCGACGCGGCAGCGGCGCTTGAGGCGCGCGGCGCGGATGAATACGCGGCGGTGCTTGCGCTAGAATACGCGCAGCGTATGGAAGGAGAAAACGCGCCAACCGGCAAGCCGAATGAAAACAAGTGGCGGCAGCAGGTAGAGCCGCCGCGTAAAGCACTTGAAAAAACGCTGCGCGCGGGAACGGTAGATAAGGCGGCGCTTGAGCTTGATGCGTTCTCTCTTGCGCAGTCTGTGACAGATGTGGATGGAACGTCTCCTGCAAACCGAATGGCACTTTACGATATGATCGTGCAGGCCGCTAAGGTCACGCGCGGCGAAGCGGGCGATGAGAAATGGGCGGCGTTCGGCGCGGTCATTGGGGACGCGCGTGAAGTGTTCCTTTTAAGAGGTGCGACGGAGACAGAACTCTCCGCGCAGATTGATGCGCTCAAGGCGGCGGTTGCGGAATTCAACAAAATCTATGAAATCACTGCCGAAGCGGGGAGCAACGGTAAGATCGCGCCCACGGGCAAGATGCCGCTCATCAGCGGAGGCAAAAAACTGTTCAACATCACGCCGGACGACGGATACGAGGTTTTTGACGTTCTGGTGAACGGATTTTCCGTCGGCGCAGTCAACAAATATGAAGTCAGCAATATTTCGGCGGATATGACGATCCGCGCGGAATTCATCAAAAAGCAGGTGAACGCGTCTGCAAACGAAGCGCTGCTTGATCTTGCAATCAAACAGGCGCAGGCGTTGAATGCGGATGATTATACGGCGGACACATGGAGCAATGTGGCGGATGCGCTCACAGCCGCAAAAGGCGCGGATCGTACGAGCGAAAGCGATATGCGGGCGAAGGTCGATGCGTTGCTTGCGGCGATGGACAGTCTGATGGTGCAGGAAGGCCAGCGATATGAGGCTGAGGACGGGCTCTTCCCGGTTGACGGATGGAAGAGCACGACGGCGGGCGGCGTGTGGAGCATCGCGGACAACTGGGGCGATAAGCCGCTCGACGGCACAGCGAATCCGCTTGGCGGCTATCCGGCGGAAGGGCCGAACTGGGAGGGTAAGAAACTGTCTGCCACAGGGGCCTATGGTCAATGGGCGCTCGATTCCAACGTGGCAATGTCCGGCGGCATACAGGCCATCACAAAAACGCGGCTTACCTGGGTGAAATTCGGCTTTACAGGCAGCCGTGTCACATATGTCACGCAAACTGCGCAAGACGGGGCACTGGTAGACGTCTATATCGACGACACAAAAGTGGTCACCGGTTTAAACACAAGCGGCGCAGATGTAAAAAATAAGATGCTGTTCGATAGTGAAAGCAATGCGCAGGCCAAGGCGCTTCTTGCCGATGGCGGGAAGCACGAGATCAAGCTGGTGTGTATGGATAAAGCGTCAACGCTCGCTACGCCTACACGCGATCACCCCATTTTCCGCGTGGACGCGTTTGATGTTTATCAAAATAAGGCAGCGGTGCAGCGGACCGCGCTGGCGGAGGAGATCGCAAAAGCAAGCGTGCTGACGCACACGCTGTACACGGCAGATTCGTGGAAAGCGGTCGAGGACGCGCTTACTGATGCGGAGGCAGCATTTGCCGATAAAAACGCGACACAAACCACGATCGACGCAAAGAAAACGACGCTGCAAAATGCCATGCAGGCGCTTGTGGAGGACATAAGCGCGATTACGAGCGTAACGGCACAGATGCCTCTCAAGGCGGCGTTTGGAACAACGGCAGATCAACTTAGGCCCATGCTGCCCGCCACAGTGGCCGTAAACGCAGGGGAAAAGAAGCTGCGCGTGAGCGTTTCGTGGGATATGAGCGGCTACGATCCCAACAAAGCGGGGGAACAGCTCCTCAGTGGAACGCTGGATGTCCCGGCAGGGCAGGGCGTGTCCAACACAGGGAATCAACAAGCCAAGATCGCGGTCGTGGTGGCCAAGGGGATGGCGACCGTCACCCTCGGGAATCTAAAGCAGACAGAGGGAAGCGTAAGTGCCGTCACGGCGGAAACAGTCCCGCAGGGGCTCAGCGTGACCGTTCTGTATAACGGAAGCGCGGCGGTCCCGCAGGCGGCAGGGTCCTATCAGGTCACGGCAAAGATCAGCGACGCAAACTATGAAGGAAGCGCAAGGGGCGTGCTCGTCGTGCAGGCAAAGCAGATCGATCCGGGTCCCGGTCCCGATCCAGATTCGGGCACTGACCCCAGTCCGGCACCGGGCAACACTGTAACGGCACGGCCTCCGGTCAATGCGGGTATGATCGATGCGGATTTCACCCGAAGCGAGATGGAGAAGGTTGAGAACAAAGGAACGTTTGTGATCGAGATCACGCAAAACGCGGGCAAATCCGCTGCGGTCGGGCCGGAGGTATTCGTCCGCGCGCGGGAACTTGCGGCACAAGGAAAGCTTGCAAGCGTGCAGCTCCATCTGCTCGATGAAAAGACAGGACGCGTGATCGGAACACTCACCTTTGATGCTGCGGCAATCCCGGCAGATTGGAACGGCGTGCTGAAAACCGGCCTCTCCTACGAAGTTCAAAAACCAAGCGCGGACCGTATAACGTCCCTGCTTGGCGCAAATGCAAAGAAGCTGTATCTCTCGCTCGAACACGAGGGCGCGTTCCCCGGCCCGGCAACGGTTCGCCTTGATATCTCGGGGAAGGGCTTTGCGGCGGGAGAAAAACTGAACCTGTATTACTACGATCCGTCGGCGAAGAGCCTTTCGCTCGTCACGGCGCTCACGGTGGGTTCAGATACAAGTGCGGAATTTGTGCTGAAGCATGCGTCCGAATATGTACTCACGGATGCGACGGCAAAGAAAAACGGCGTAAAAACGGGCGATGGCAAGGACGTCACGCTGTGGATCGTGCTTGCGGCGGTGGCACTCGGCGCGGTTCTGTTCGTGCTGCTTGAACGCAAACGGCGCAAAAGAGCGAGTCGTTAACACATACCATAACCACATGGCGGACAGCCTCACACGAGGCTGCCCGCCTTTTATCTGTAACAAAAATTTTACAAAACGCACTCTTGAAGTCATATTCGGGATGTGGTAACATTGTGCGTACTGCACCTAAAACATTAAAATAGGAGGGGAAACACGATGTCTGCGGAAGTGCTCAATCACGACGAACTGAATAAAAAGAAGCTTTTAAAGCTGTTTTTGTCCATCGCCTTGCCCGTAGCCCTGCAAAACCTGCTCACCTTTTCGGTGGGATTGATGGACTCCATCATGGTCGGGTCTTTGGGAGAGGTACAGCTTTCTGCGGTTTCCGTGGCCAATCAGCCCTTCTTTCTTTTTATGATGTGCATCTTCGGGCTTTCATCCGGCGCATGCGTGCTCATCTCGCAATACTGGGGAAAAAAGGACACGCTTACCATTTCCAAGGTGTTCGGCGTGGTCCTAAAGCTCGCGCTCATCGTGGGCGTCGTCGTCACGCTCATCGTGGCGCTGTTCCCGCGTCAGGTGATGCAGGTTTATACGCCCGACGAATCCGTCATGGATTTCGGCGTACAATATTTGCAGATCGTGCTGTTTTCCTATATCCCCTTTGCGTTCACCAACACCTACCTCACGTGTGTACGCAGTGTGGAGCGGGTGAAGATCGCGGTCATCGTGTACAGCATTTCCTTTGTGGTCAACGTGTTCTTCAACTACATGTTCATCTTCGGTAAATTCGGCGCACCGGCGCTGGGCGTGGCAGGTGCCGCGGTGGGTACGGTCATTGCGCGCGTCACAGAGCTTGTCATCGTGCTGTTCTACGCGCGCAAAAAGGAAACACGGGTCGCGCTGCGGCTCAAGTATATCCTGAAAAACGAAAAATGGCTGTTCAAGGATTTCATCAAGTTTGCCATGCCCGTGGTCGTCAACGAAATGATGTGGGCGGTCGGCTCGTCCGCGCAAATGGCGATCCTCGGACGCATGAGTGTTTCAGCGGTCGCGACGGTGAGCATTGTCTCCACGGCCATGCAGGTCACAACTGTATTTGTGTACGGAGCGGCCTCGGCGACGCTCGTCATCGTGGGCAAATACATCGGCGCGCGGCAATACAATGTGGCGCGCAAAAGCGCAAATCTGCTCGTGCTTGCAAACATCGTCATCGCGCTCGCTACGGCGGGAGTATTCCTGATGCTGCGCGATACATTCATGAGCTTTTACACCATCACCGAGGAAACGCGCATCGCGCTTATCGGCGCAATGTTCGTCGCGGCCATCATCATCGTGTTTCAGGCGGTCAATATGTCGTGCATCGTGGGTGTGTTCCGCGGCGGGGGCGATACCATGTTCGCCATGTACCTCGATATCATCGCCATGTGGGCCATTGCGGTGCCCATCGGCGCGCTGGGCGGGCTCGTGTGGGGCCTTTCCATCCCTGTGGTTTATTTTTTGCTCCGTTCCGACGAAGTTGTCAAAGCCATCGTGTGCCTGATGCGTATGAAGGGCGGCAAATGGCTCAAGGACGTCACGCGCAATGCGGACGGCACATGCGACGCGGGCGTGATGCCTCCCGAATCATCGGGCGTCATCGAATAACATCATGGCACAAAAAGGATCTTGTGAAAAGCGAGGCATTGCGCCCCGCTTTTTTTTGATATATAATACCTGTAAAGGAATGTTACCATTGTATACATTATTGGGTGGAGGTTATGATGAAGAAGGTATTCTATATCGTTTTGTGCGCGCTGCTCGTTTTGCTGTCCGTTCCGACGGCGGCGCTAGCCGAGGACGCGGAACCACTCACAGATATCAGCCAATTGGAACCCTATTTTCCGGATGAGAACTTTAGGAAAGTGGTTTTTGATGCGCTTAACGAAGCGGGATTGGTGGGAAACGTTTCTGAAACGACAGGAAAGTCGATCGAAGAAATCATCGCCATGTTTCGCGGAGAGCTGAACGCGTCGGGCAAGAACATCAAAGATGCATACGGGCTTCAATATCTGCGGAAGGCGGAATATGTCAATCTGTTTGACAATATCATCGGCGACTGGACGCGCATCAATCCCGGCGGGATCTACGATAAAGATTATTATGGATATGTTGACGCCGGCGAATTCCACAATGTAACGTGGAATATCGGCAGAAATCCGATCACGCGGCTGCCCGCAAACTTTGGCGGACGGCTGGTGATCGAGCAGCCCGCCTCCAAGTCGTCCTATTATCCGGATAAGGACATAGCGGAGGCCAAGGCGTTCATTCGGGACAGTGCGTCGCAAAGGTTCGACACCGTTTTTGACGTCGCGTGCGCCACCATCCTCGGTACGAGTGAGGACAACGATTATGAGTTGGACGGCAATGTGAAAATCATTACGGTCAACGTATCCAAGGTGTCGGAGGATCTGGATTCCCAGCACCCGGGGATCGGCTGTGCGCTTCTGAAAAAGCCGGCGGTAGCCCAAAACAACAAGTTTATGCGCGTAACGAACATCCTGCTGAATGAGACGCTTCGTTTGGGCGTAGGGACGAAAGCGGTGATCCACTACGATACCGTGGATGACTCTGGCGGGGTGCCGGGGCCGGGTTCGCAATCCTTCAAATATTATCTGTATCCGGAAATCACGATTTATGACCGCGTGACGCTCACACATCATGATACGGGCAGCGTGATGCTCAACAAAACGGATTCCGAAACGGGAGAACCGCTTATAGGCGCGGAATATGCTCTTTATCGAGGTGATACAAAGCTGGATGGCACCTATACGTCGGACGAGGATGGCATGGTGCTGGTGCAGGGGCTTGCGGCGGGGAGCTATTCCCTGCGCGAAACCAAAGCGCCGCAGGGCTATCAGCTCGATTCGTCACCGCTGCCTTTTGACATCGAAGACCCAGCCTATGCGCACGGGACGGTGGACGGCGGCTATCAGACGGTGCAGGCGAGCGACGGTTCGCAGGCGACCGCTGGAACGGATGAGGTATTTATCGCGGGAAAAGGCACGCCGGATCTTGGCCTACACATACAGGCGACCGATCCCGGAAAGCAGTTCAGCGTGATCCTTCACTATTCATCCCTTGCGACAACGGACAGTGAGCGGGCGAACGGCAAAGCGGACGAAAAACCGTATACCCGGGTTTTCACCTCGGCGGAGGAAGCAGCGCGGGATATCAACGCGATGAAAAACGACAACCGTGTGGCGGGCCCCATCACGATCGATGTGGAGTATGCGCCGACGGTGAACCTGACCCAAAGCAATCAGCCGCTCAGCAGTGATCCGCCGCCGTCCGATCCGCCGCAACCGTCCGATCCGCCGCCGTCCGACCCACCCAAGCCGGATGGCGCAGCGCCGAAGACAGGAGATGTCCATTCGGCCGTGCCTTATTATTTGATGGCGGCGGGTGCGCTTATTCTCGCATTTGCGGCAGCACGAAAAGGCAGCGTAAAAGAGCAATGATGCTGCCGCCTCAGTAAAAACTTATTCGCACCATGCGGACGTTGCCACGGCAGCATCCGCATGGTGTTTTTCTCTGTTTGCGTCATTTTATGTGATATAATATAAAATAAGATCGCCATCAAAATGAAAGGGGTGTGGAGCTTGAATATAAACGGTACGATGATGCAGTATTTCGAGTGGTACCTTCCGCCGGGCATGCTGTGGGAAAAAATGAGGGATGAGGCGCATTCGCTTGCGCAAAACGGGATCACCGCGCTGTGGACGCCTCCGGCCTATAAGGGACAGGCGGGGGTCAACGATGTGGGCTACGGCGTATACGACATCTACGACCTCGGCGAATTCGGGCAAAAGGGCACGGTCGCCACCAAGTATGGCACAAAAGAGGAATTTCTCGCCGCCATCGAAGCGGCGCACGCGGTGGGCATTGCAGTCTATGCGGATGTGGTGCTCGATCATATGATGGGCGCGGACGGGCTGGAGCTTGTGAACGCGGAGGAGGTCAACCCTCAAAACCGCAACGAAGAGGAGGGCGGGCCGCAAAAGATCGCCGCGTGGACGCACTTTTATTTCCCCGGACGCGCGGGTATGTATTCGGATTTTGAGTGGCACTGGTATCATTTCACGGGGATCGACTGGGATCAGCTTGAAAAGGAATCGGCGGTGTTCAAGTTTGAGGGCAAGGAATGGGATACGCAGGTGGACGCGGAAAACGGAAATTTCGATTACCTGATGGGCGCGGATGTGGACCTCGACCACTTCGATGTCATCGCGGAGCTCACCAATTGGGGCAAATGGTTCCTCGAAACTACAAATGTGGACGGCTTCCGTTTCGACGCGGTCAAGCACATGAAGTTCACCTTTTATCAGAACTGGCTGGATTCCATGCGGCGCGACGCAAAGCAGGAGCTCTTTTCGGTGGGCGAATACTGGAACGCGGACGTCAACGCGCTCAAAAACTATATCAACGTCACCAAGGGTGCGCTTTCGCTGTTCGACGTGCCTCTGCACTACCGCTTTTTAGAGGCGGCGACCTCAAACGGCGCGTTCGATATGCGCACGATTTTTGACGGCACGCTCACGCAAAACAATCCGACGCGTGCGGTCACGTTTGTAGACAACCACGACACCCAGCCCACGCAGGCGCTCCAGTCATGGATACCCGACTGGTTCAAGCCCCACGCCTACGCGCTCATCCTGCTTCGGCAGGACGGCTATCCGTGCGTTTTCTATGGCGACTATTACGGCATTGAGCACGACGGCATCCCGCCCAAGCGGCAATGGCTCGATTGTCTGCTGCACGCGCGCAAAACGCTCGCCTACGGAAAACAAAACGATTATTTCGACGATCCGGACGTGATCGGCTGGACGCGCGAGGGCGATGAAGATCATCCGGACGCGGGGCTTGCAGTCGTGCTGACGAACGGCGGCGCGGGCGTAAAGCATATGTATGTTGGTTTGAAATGCGCGGGTGCGGAATTTTTCGATTGCACACAAAACTGCGGCGGCACGGTCATGATCGGCAACGATGGAACGGGGGATTTTCCCGTGAACGGCGGTTCGCTTTCGGTGTGGGTCAAACAGGAGGGATGATATGGAACAACGGATGATCCCCTTAAACGGCGGAGGAAGCATTCCCGCGCTCGGGCAGGGTACGTGGCATATGGGCGACAGCAAAAGCAAAGAGGACGAGGAAATCAGGAGCATCCGCACGGGCATAGAGCACGGCATGACGCTGCTCGATACGGCGGAGATGTACGGCGAAGGCGCGGCGGAACGGCTGCTTGGCAAAGCCATTGAACCCTTCGCGCGCGACGAGCTGTTCCTCACCTCGAAGGTGTACCCGTGGAACGCGGGCAGGCCGAACATTTTTTCAAGCTGTGAACAAAGCCTCAAGCGGCTTAATACAGATTACCTCGACCTCTACCTGCTGCACTGGCCGGGCAGCGTGCCCCTTGCCGAAACGGTTGACTGCATGGAGCGGCTCGTGCAGGAGGGCAAGATACGCCGCTGGGGCGTTTCCAATTTTGATGCGGACGATATGGAGCGGCTTTTTGCGGTGCAAAACGGGGACAAGTGCGCGCTTGATCAGGTGCTCTACCACCTCGGCTCGCGCGGTGTGGAATACGATCTGCTGCCGTGGCTTCGTGCGCGCGGGCTGCCGCTGATGGCATATTGCCCGGTGGCGCAGGGCGGGGCGCTGCGGCGTAAACTTTTGTCCGATCCCGCACTCAAAGAGATCGCGCGTTCGCGCGATCTCACCGTCATCCAGCTTCTGCTGGCCTTTGTGCTGAATCAGGAGGGCGTTACCGCCATCCCAAAAGCGTCAACTCCGGCGCACACGCTGCAAAACGCGGCGGTTGCGGACGTGCGCTTCACACAGGAGGAGCGCACAGCGCTCGAGGCGGCTTTCCCGCCGCCAACGCACAAAATGCCCCTCGACATCCAGTGAAAAAATAAAAGAGGCTATCTCACGAAGCGTATAACAATGCATGTGATTGTATCTAGCGAGAGCCTAGTTGCAAGTACCGACCTCCCGGGAACGCGGCGTGGGTTTCGCAAAAGCAAGGCCAAAGCATTTGAGCCGCCGCTCCGTGTTCCAGGCGCGCCAGTGAGAAATAATTCTCTAAGCGCCCTGCACAAGGCCCCGTCCGTCGGCATCTTGCAACAGGCTGCGCACCCCGGCATATTAGGGTCGGCGGTGCGTCGGTCATAGGAAGTTCTGTTTCCCTTTCTGTGCAGCCGAGCGGCTCGGTGAAGACGAATTTCGCATGGGCGCGTTCATCTGCACCAAAAAGTAACCGAAAATTCACATAAAAATGATTTTTTCACAACATATTATGTGGTATAATCAATAAATATAGTGTAAAATAAGGTGAAATAATTCACCGGCCGTCAGGGCGGAACGGAGTAAACGAACGAGTGACAAAAACAGTGCAGAATATTATGGTCAACATCCGCGGCACCCAAACGGATGAATACGACGACAATACCATGGAGCTCTACACCGAAGGCAAGCTGACGCACGATGATGGGAAATATATCATAGAATACGACGAGAGCGAAATCTCGGGCATGGAAAACACCAAAACGCGCCTCACGGTGGAGGGAGACCGCGTGCAGCTTCTGCGCACGGGCCTCATTGAAACGGAGTTCGTATTTTTAAAGAGCCGCGTGTTCGAGGCGGCGTATGATACGCCGTTTGGCATGATGCAGATGTCGGTGCTGCCCACGCAGATATTGAGCGAACTTTCAGAGGAAGAGGGCCGGATCAATCTGGAATATGTGATCCGCGTCGGCGATCAGCAGGCAGTCAACAGGCTGGATATCGGGTATAAAAGGTTACCGAAGGCGTAAATGCCTTCCAAATAGATTTCGGGGATTTTCCAGGAGGGATTAGTTATGTTAATCGAGTGGGTCGGACATTCTTGTTTTTATCTGACGACAGAAGCGGGAAAAACGATCATCATAGATCCGTATGGAGATAAGATCGGCCTGTGCGTGCCGGAAAAGGCGGCGGACGTCGTGCTCATCACGCACGATCATTTCGATCATTTGAATGCGGACTATCTGAAAGCGCTTCCGGAGGGCAGCGTGGTGATCGACAAGGAGGGCAGCTATGAGGCGTGCGGTATAAAAATCACCGGCATTCCCGTTTGCCACGACGAACAGCAGGGCGCGGAGCGCGGAATGGTCGTTTCCTACCTCATCGAAACGGATGGCATGCGGTTGCTGCACATGGGCGACGTAGGCGCGATGCCCGATCCCGCCTATTTTGAAAAAATCGGCAAGATCGACCTTTTGATGATCCCGGTGGGCGGCTTCTACACCGTGGACGCGAAGGGGGCGCTCAACATCATGGACGCGATACACCCCAACATCACCATCCCCATGCACTATCTTGTGCCCGGCCTGTCGCTTAGCGAGCTTGCGAGCCCGCACGATTTCCTCGCGCGCGCGGCAAGCCGCGAATACGATGTATCGCGCACGGGTGGCGGCTTGTTCGATATCACGGCGGACAACCTCAAAAAGAGGAACCGCATCGTGGTCATGGAATGCACCCACTGCTGATGGATCGGCGGTCGATCGTGCCATACGAATAATTGAGAAAAAGATACAGGCGGCATCGCCACTTTGCCGCCTCTTTATTTTTTTAAAAAGAACAATGTAGGCTGAGAAAGAGAAAAGGAGAACGTTATGAAAATCGGGTTCGACAATGAATTGTACATCAATAAGCAGACAGAAAAGATACGCGAACGCATCGAGCTGTTCAAGGGTAAGCTCTACCTTGAGTTCGGCGGCAAGCTGTTCGACGACTTTCACGCGTCGCGCGTGCTGCCCGGCTTTGATGTAAACGGCAAGGCCAAGCTGCTGCAAAGCCTAAAGGATCAGGCAGAGATCATTTTTTGCATCAACGCGGGCGACATCGAAAAAAACAAGATGCGCGCAGACCTTGGCATCACCTACGATCTCGACGTGCTCCGGCTGATCGACAACCTCCGCTCCATGGGGCTGTTCATCGGCAGCGTGGTCATCACGCAGTATACGGAGCAGCATGCGGCGGATATGTTTCGTCAGAAGCTCGAACGCCGTGGGGTCAAGACGTATATCCACAAGCACACCAAGGGCTATCCAAACGAGATCGAGCTTATCGTCAGCGACGAAGGCTATGGCATGAACCCGTATATCGAAACCGAACGCCCGCTTGTGGTGGTGACGGCGCCCGGCCCGGGAAGCGGCAAGCTCGCGACCTGCCTCTCGCAGCTCTATCATGAATATAAGCGCGGGGTTAAGGCGGGCTACGCGAAGTTCGAGACTTTCCCCATCTGGAACCTGCCCCTAAAGCATCCGGTCAACATGGCATACGAGGCCGCAACGTCGGATTTAAACGATGTGAATATGATCGATCCCTTCCATCTGGAAGCCTACGAAAAAACGGCGGTCAACTACAACCGCGATATCGACGCGTTCCCCATCGTCAAAACCATATTGGGCAAGATCACGGGCAATGTTGACACCTATCAGTCGCCCACCGATATGGGCGTGAATATGGCGGGCTATGCCATCGTGGACGACGATGTGTGCAAACAGGCGGCGCGTCAGGAGGTCATCCGCAGATACTACAATGCCCAGTGCGATTTCAAAAAAGGTATTATCCCGCACGCGGCCCTGCAAAAGAACCTGATGCTGATGAAGCAGCTGGAGCTGGAGCTTATCGACCGCGCGGTGGTTGCCCCTGCGCTTGCAAAGTCGGAAAAAGAGGGCGTGCCCGCGGCGGCGATCGAAATGCCGGACGGCACGCTCATCACGGGAAAAACCACGGACCTCATGAACAATGTGTCGAGCATGCTGCTCAACGCCGTCAAGCACCTCGGCAACATGGCGGACGAGATACGGCTCATCTCGCCGATGGTCCTAGAGCCAATCCTGGAGCTTAAGAAAACGGCGCTCAAGGAACTCGATCCCATCCTCAACATCGAGGACGTATTGATTGCGCTCTCCATCAGCGCGGCAATGAACCCCATGGCCGAGGTTGCGGTGGAAAAGCTGACGGAGCTCAAGGGCTGTGAGGTACACTCCACGTGCATGCTTACGCAGGTCGACGAATCAGCGCTCAAAAAACTGAACGTGAACCTCACGTGCGAGCCGGCCTATCCGTCCAAGGATCTGTATTACGTGTAGAAAGATGAACTATTTTTGAATTGAATGAAAAAAGTGTTTTATTTTCATGAAAAAAGGATTATTATAGATGCAATCGGCTTCAAGATGAAATTGTAACAACAGGAGAACCAAAGTGAATCATTCCAAAAAGATCAAGGCGCTCTTGTGCGTGTTGATCGTGCTCGTCATATGCGCAAGCGGCGTAAGCTATGCGCTGTATGGAACCTATCAGTCGCTGAAGGAAAATCCGATCTCCGCTTTCGTTTCGGCTGCGCCCGGCGCGCCCATTGAAGGACAGGAGCAGCAGGCAAAGGATCCCTTTGGTCAGTCGTCCTTAGGCACGGTGGATATCGACGGTACGACCTATGCAAAAAAACCCGGCGTCATTTCCATTCTCATGCTGGGCATCGACTGGGACGGCACGGAAATCAAGGATGCCACGGGCAAGCGCAGCGATATGATCATGCTGTGCACCATGGATGTGCAAAGCAACCAAATCACCTTCACCTCCATCCCGCGCGACACGCGCACCGTTGTGCACGCGGTGGATAAAAAAACCGGGGAACTGCGCGACAAGACCTACCTGACGAAGATCAACCACGCCTATGCGGTCGGGGCGCTTTCCAGCGACGAGGCGGCGACCAAAAACATCACGCAGGCGGTGGAGGATCTGGCCTCGTGCGACGAACAGCTCGATATCGCGGTGGATTACTTTGTCTCCATCGATCTCGCGCACCTTTCCGATCTGGCGGGCGCGCTTGGCGGCGTAGAGGTGACGCTCGATCAGGATTATCCGGATATCGGCAGCAAGGGAGAGACGATCAACCTGCAAGGCGAGGATGTGCGGCTCTATTTGCAAAACCGCCATCAAATGAAGGACGGCGAAATGGACCGTCAGCGGCATGAGCAGGATTTCATGATGGCGCTTGCCCGCAAGATCAAGGATCTCGGCGCGGTGCAGGCCGCTACAAGGCTGTTTCCGCAGCTCGCGGGCAAGGTGATCCAAACGAACCTCAACATCGACCAGATCGTCGCACTTGCGGGCGTACTCGATAAAATGGGCTCCATCGACGACATCAAAATGGACGTATTCACGGAAAGCTGGGCAAAATATCCCGATCCGCTCGTGAGCGATCCGCCTAAGCTCGACTACTTCATCATGAATGAAGACGAGCTGCTTCAAAAGATGCTCGATCTCTATTATACGGAGCAATAAAGATCGTTTCAGAAGGAACCGTTTTGTGCGGTTCTTTTTTTGTTACAAATTTTTCAAACGACGGATACAAATTGGATACAAAACAATTCAAGAATGGGAACAAAGGAGGGGATCGTTTTGGCGTACACAAAGAAAATAAAAACCCTTTTGATCATACTGGCGGCACTCATCGTCGCCGCGGCGACGGTGGGCGGGCTGATATTTGAAAAATACCGTAAATTGCGCGAAAATCCGATGTCCGCGTTTGTGGGAACAAAAAGCGATGAACAAAAAAACGAAGGGTTCCGCGCGGGCGAGGCAGAGGCAACGGGCGGCGAGGTCGTGCAGATCGGCGGGGAATCCTACATGAAAAACCCAAACGTCGTCACGTTGCTGATGATCGGCATTGACTGGGACGGCTCAGAGGTCAAGGATTCCACGGGGAAGCGGGGGGATATGAACATGCTGTGCACGCTCGACCTGCGCGAGGGGCACGAGGGCATCACCTTCACCTCCATCCCGCGCGATACGCGTGCCACCGTGCACTATGCGGAGGAAAAAACGGGAAAAATCAGCGAAAAAACCTGCCTCACGAAGCTGTGCCACGCCTATCAGCTCGCGTGGTATCTCAGCGGAGACGATGAAGCGGGTGCCGCAAATCAAATGCTTGCTGTGGAAGAGCTCATCAACTGTGAAGAGCAGCTCAACCTGCCTGTGGATTACTATGTTTCCATCGACCTCGAGCACCTTGCGGATCTGGCGGACGCGCTCGGAGGCGTAGAGGTGAGACTCGACCAGCGCGTTCCGGGTGTGGGCGGCACAGACGATACGCTCACGCTTCGGGGGGAAACGGTGCGGCTGTATCTGCAAAACAGGAAGGACGAGGCGGACGGCGATATGGACAGGCAGCGCCATCAGCAAACATTTTTGATGTCAGTCGCAAAGAAAATGAAGGATATGGGCGCGGTGAACGCGGCGGCAAAGCTCTTTCCGCAGATGGCGGGCGACGTCATCCGCACCAACCTCACCACCGAACAAATCATCGCGATGGCGGGCGTGCTCGACAAAGTTCCGTCCTTAGACGATGTGAAGCTCGATATGTTCGAGGAAAAAGAGGGAAGCTGGGAAACCCATGACGACCCCATCGTCAAGCACAAGGGCGGCCTCAGCTATTTCATCATAGACGAAGACGAGCTGCTTCAAAAGATGCTCGATCTCTATTATACGGAGCAATGAGGCTGTTTTCCCTTTTTCAGCCTCGGATAAACAAACCAGAAGAAAAGGCCGAGGCCAATGAGCGCGAGGCTCACCCACTGGGAAATGGAAAAGGCGCCGTAAATCCCGCGAAATTTGTCGTAGCGGAAAAATTCAAGGATGAAGCGAATGACGCCATAGGAAATCAGGTAAACAGAGAGCACCTTGCCGGGCGCCCTTTTTTCCCTGCCGTAGCGCTGCATGAAAAAGAACAGTGCGAACAGGCACGCGGCCTCCGCGAGCTGTATGGGAAACAGCTTTTCGTCGTGCGGGGCAAAGGGCGACGCGGTGAAGTAAAAACCGAATTCCGAGGGCATGCCAAAGCAGCATCCCGCAGAAAAGCATCCGATCCGTCCGATCGCGTGCATCAGCGGCACACTGGGCAGCACGGTGTCGAGCGTGCCCCAAACGGGCGCGCCCACAAGCTTAGCGCCCATCAGCAAAAACAGGATGCCGCCAATGAGGCCGCCATAGTAAACGAGGCCCGCTCGCATAAAAAATGTCACAAACGCCTCCCACGTGTGTGGCGAATTTGCCAAAAAACCGGGCAGCCCCTGTGCCACAAAAAACAGCTTTGCCCCGAGGAGCGCCCCGCCGGCCGCAATAAACAGGCTGGCAAGCAGGTCGTCTGTGCGCATGCCGTATACTTTTTTTCGAAACAGCGCAACAGCAAGCCCAATCAAGAATCCGGCGATCACGAGCAGCGAATAGGTGGATACGGATAAACCGAATAAATTCGTCAAAGGATACATGAAAAACCCTCATAATAAGCGTGCGCTGCCACATCGATATGTGCAATGCAGCAGACAGAAAAACAGGCAAACCCTGAGGTTTGCCTGTTCGATATACAGCGAAGATTTATATCAGCGAACCAATAGCAGCAAGGCTGCCGCCGATTGCGCCCAGGCAAGCCACAACCATGATGATCTGAATCACTGCCCAAGCGAGGCCGATGATCGAAAGCACAAAGCCGGCTGTCGCGATGCCGCTCGGAGCTGTTTTTCTTGCCTTAACGCCCAGAACCAAACCAATAATACCGCAGATGAGTGCCGCCCACGGGAACAGGATGCCCACCGTAAGGCACAGGACGATCGCCACAATGCCAAGTACGAGCGAAACGACCCCCAAAGAACTTTTGTTTTCCATGATAAATGATACCTCCAAAATAATTGTGTTTACAGGAATCCTATAAACTGTTCTGTTGGATACAAGAGCAAGCAGTCAAGATTCCCCTTGAATCCACAACATTATTATATAGGCGAACACCCCAAAAAGTCAAATAAAACCAGTCAAATCAGCTTTAAAACAGTAAGATTGTCCATAGTATTGGAAGATTTTCCTGTGCTCCGTTCGCACGCGTAATATTCGTAATATTTCTGTATAAAAAAATTTATAAAATCCATTGACAAAAATGGCATTTTTGCGCATAATAAAGGTGGCAGAAGTGGGAATTTGAAAAAACTGGATTCAAAAACTGTTTTTCCTGTATATTTTTGTGTATATATAATTTTATCACTTCCAAAACGCGTTAAAAGTTTTTGATTGACGTTGTTCATTCATATTGCATTCAAATTTTAGAAATTTTAACATAACCAAAGGAGTACAATTTCGTGGATACCAGTTTGCTCGAAACAAAAAGTCTCGCAGATTTGCGGGAAATCGCGAAACTGGCTGGGGTAAAATCCCCGACCAAGTACAAAAAAGCGGAACTTCTCGGAAAGCTTGTAGAGATGGAGCAGGAAGGGGAGGAAAAGAAGCTGTCCGAAATGGAAATGCCTCTCTTTGCTTCGCCGCTCCAGCAGCAGGCGTCCGTGGCGCCGCTCAAAGAACAAGTGCAGGAAGAGACGCCAACGCCCGTGGTGGCGGAAGCGCCGGCCGCACCGCCACGCAGGGGCAGGCCGAAAAAGGTTGAGGCAGCGCCGGTGGCCGTGGAAACGGCTGAGGAGGAAGAAGCGATCGACTTAAGCGAGGACGCCCTCGCAGAGGAAGCGGAGCAGGAATCCGGCGAATCGCGCCGCCGCAGGATCATCGAATACGTGCCGAACAACGACGCGGTCAACGAGATCCTCAATACGGGGGAGTGCAAGGAGGCGAACGGTATCCTTGAGGTGCATTCCGAGGGCTATGGCTTTTTGCGGAGCGAAAATTATCTTCCCGGCACAAAGGACGTGTATGTTTCGCAGGCGCAGATCAGAAAGTTCAACCTGAAAACAGGCGATAAGGTGTATGGCAAAACGCGCCCGTCAAAGGACGGTGAGCGGCTGCTTGCGTTGCTTTATATCGAGAACGTGAACGGAGAGCCGGTGGAAAATTGCCAGACCCGCCCCGCGTTTGAAACGCTTACGCCCATCTATCCGGATGAGCGCTTTACGCTCGAAAACATTCGCGCGTCGCGTGATCTTGCAATCCGCATGATCGACCTCATCTCGCCCATCGGCAAGGGTCAGCGCGGTCTCATCGTGGCGCCGCCCAAGGCCGGTAAAACGATCCTGCTGAAAAAAATTGCCAACAGCATCACCACCAACTATCCGGAGGTAGAGCTTCTGGTGCTTTTGATCGACGAGCGCCCAGAGGAAGTTACGGATATGCAGCGCTCCATCGCGGGCGAGGTGGTGTATTCCACTTTTGATGAAAAACCGGAAAACCACGCGCGCGTTTCCGATATGGTCATCGAACGCGCCAAGCGCCTCGTGGAACACGGACGCGACGTGGTCATTCTGCTCGACAGCTTAACGCGCCTCGGGCGCGCGTACAACCTCATCGTCCCGCCGTCGGGCAGGACGCTTTCGGGCGGTCTTGATCCGGCGTCGCTGTATAAGCCCAAGCGCTTTTTCGGCGCGGCGCGCAACATCGAGGGCGGCGGCTCGCTCACCATCATCGCAACGGCGCTGGTGGAGACCGGCTCGCGTATGGACGAAATCATCTATGAGGAATTCAAGGGCACGGGCAATATGGAGATCCATCTCGACCGCAAGCTCTCGGAAAAACGCATCTTCCCGGCAGTCGATCTCGCAAAATCGGGCACCCGCCGCGAAGACCTGCTGCTCTCGCAAAAGGAGCTCGAGGGAACGTGGGCGCTTAGGAAGGCGCTTTCCTCCGGCAACACAACAGAGGTCACAGAGCAGCTGATCGGCATGATCGTGCGCACGCAGACCAACGAGGAATTCCTCGCGCGGCTGCACGAATGGTTCCGCATCTGGGAAAAGGAAGGCTACAACTCCGGCAGCGGCGGAAGATATTGAAAAAATAATCAAAAAGGTCGCGGCATCAAAAAGCGCGGCCTTTTTTTATTGACGTTCACAATGTAGGAACGATGATTCACGACATTTCATCACCGTTTCGTGCAAAAACCTCCGCAGCATCAAATAGGCGTGATACAGTATATTTGAAAAATTATGCTGTTTTCCGTTTAAGCGACGCGTTCAGAAAAGTCAGGAGGGGTTGTATGAAAAAGAGACTTGTCGTTGTTTTGTTGATGCTGTGTATAGTATTGAGCATGGTTCCGGCGCTGCCCGACATAGCGCTGGCAAGCGGAGATACATGGGAAGACCGTCGGGACGTCAGTATTTTTGCGGACAAAAATCAGATGGAATATGTGATTACAACGCCGGAGCAATTGGCGGGGTTCGCGTACACTGTAAATAATTTAGAAGACAGCTTCTTTTATAAAACGGTCAAATTGGGCGCTGATATCGATTTGGCAGGCTATGACTGGGTGCCCATAGACCACAGCGGCTCATCGACAGGCGCGGGTTTTTGGGGAACGTTTGACGGCGCGAATTATAAAATTCGCAACATGACGATAACCAAGAACTATGAAGAGGCGGGCTTCTTCGGGCATTGCGACGGCGCGATAAAAAACGTTACGCTTGAAAACCTCAGCATAGATACAAAGTCGCCCTTTGTGGGCGGGATTTGCGGCGGGCTCATCACCACGTCAAAAAGCATCATGGGCACGGTGGAAAACTGCTCGGCGAGCGGCACGATCCACCATGGATTGGGGGACGTCGGCGAACTGGTGGGTTATATATACCCGGGCGCGACGGTGAATGGCACAAACCCCGGAACGCTGAGGGTCGTGCCCAAATACTGGTCTTATGCGGCGGACACCAGCATTTTTGAAGATAACAGCCAGTCGACCTACAATATCTATACGGCGGAGCAGCTCGCGGGCTTTGCCCTGATGCTCAACACATGGAAGACGACTTTCGAGAATAAGACGATAAAGCTGATGAACAACATCGATCTTTCCGCGTACGAATGGGTTCCGGCAAATCGTTTTCGTGGAACGTTTGACGGCGGGGGGCACGCGGTGTTCGGCATGCGGATCAGCGGCGACGCTGCTACTAAAAATGTCGGTTTTTTTGGAGCTTTTCAGATGGCAGCAGTTCGAAATTTTACGGTTTCAGGCGACATCGACGTGGTGAATGCCGGTTACACCGGACTGTTGGCGGGAGAGGCCATTAAAGCAATCATTAATTCGTGCGCGTCTTACGGAAGCGTGAAAAGCGACGGTTCCTCCGTCGGCGGGCTGGTGGGAGTTTACAGTGCTTTGAATTCTGGTGTGGCAAACTGCGCGAACGCCGCCCGTGTGGAAGGGAACGGAACGTATGTCGGCGGGCTGTTCGGCGGGTGGGCAGTCGATGACAAGCCCGGAAAAGTATATCTCTATAACTGCACAAACCTCGGCAGCATTTATGGCTCGGCACAATATATGGGCGGGCTGCTCGGCAGGTTTGAACCCTATTATGCCAGGAATTTCGATCCGTCACAGAGCATTTACATTCAGAACTGCTCTGTGCCGTACGGGGTGATCATCGATGGCACGGGAAAAAATGGACGTAGTGAAGCGGGCGGTTTTATCGGTGAGCTTCGCCTGCCGAGCAGAAAAAGCAACACTGGCAGCACCACGCAGTTGGTATTCGAGCATTCGTACAGCGCTGTTAGAATGCGGAATGTAGCTTTTGCCAACGCCGTAGCCGCAAAAATGACCATTGACACCTTTGAGGGAGAGGTGCCCGAGTGTACAAAGATCGACCTGTCTAATTCCTATTCCTTCCTTGAATTTGAACTCGCCAACTGCGGAATGCTATGCAATTTCGGACGCTATGAGCCAGCCGAAAGCACAAAGCGTCCCCCCCTCGCTGCATATGACTTTTACCTTCTGAACCGCGGCGCGTCATATAATGTTGCTGTCGCAGGAAGCGGCGGCGCCCCCTTCAATGATGATGATTTCAAACGCTACGCGTATTATTACTATGCCAAGGATGGAGACCGCGAGCGTTTGGGCAGCACCACCCCGGAACGTATTGACCTAATTAACCAACTGAGCGACCAAGCGTTTGATACGGGCAGGGACTCCTTTGACTGGGAGACAATCCAAGGTGCTAACAACGGCTACCCCGTCTTAAAAGATGACGTGCGGCGGAACGCTATGCAAAGCTTATACGCGACAGGCAATGTCATCGTCAGCGGCGACGAGCGCGCGAGCCTCGAGAAAACGCCCTACAACGGTTTAAAACAGCAGCCGCAAGCGAACAAGGACACGGGCCTCATCATGCGCTTCAAGCGAAAGTTTGCGGGGAATCTTGATTTAAATAGTTTTGAAAAAATCACCTTTGGCACCCCGCTGCCAAACGGCACCACCGTAACGCTGCGCAAAATAAAAGAGGATTTCTCCGGCTATGAGGCCGAATCATACACCTATAAAGTTACCGATGCCGTCACCACAGAAATCACATTGGATCTGGATCCCAGGGACGGCGGCAACAACCGCGCGCGGCTGACCAAGGCGCTAAAGGAAACGGCGTACGATGTGTTTTTCACATTTGACGACGCGTCTTTTGATACGTACGAAACAACCTACACCTTTTCCGTGACAAATACGACATCGGAAAATTTTGGCCCAATGACAGATAAGATTGTGGTAAAGAAGATACACAACGCGGACGTTGCATTCACGTACGACGACGGCGGCGGCGAGGTTACAACCGTGGATGGCGGCCCAATCGCATCGGGAACGCCCGTTCAGGCGCCGGTTGGCTCGGATCAGCGGTTCCTGATTCAGCCGAAGCCCGGCCGCACGGTGCAAGAGGTGCAAGTGAACGGCGTGACTGCTGCCGATGCGGTGCCGCTGTCCGGCGGGTGGTTTGACCTGAAAAACATACAAAACGGCACGGACATCTCGGTGACGTTTGGGAAGCGAGTATACAATGTCACTCTGGACGCGGTGTCAAGCGTAAGCGCGGACACAGACCCGGCGATTCCTGTACAGAAGGGTCTTCCTGCAACGCACGGGAGTGACTTTGACTTTAAGGTCTTTGCAAAACCGGGGTATGCGGCAACGCCCGCAGTTGAGGTCAAAGCAAACGGCACAGTGCTTACAAGCGACTCAAACGGACTGTATAAGATCAGTAATATAACCCAGAATACGGTTATAACGGTCACAGGGTTTGTGCCGGATAAAACCCCGCCTGTCGTAGCAAGCGTTTCCCAAACGGGCGCGGCGGAAAGCGGCGCAATTGCCGTCGCCTTCAACAAGCCTATGAACACGGCAGCGGCGGGAATGGTGTGGCTAAATGATCTTCCCGCGCTGAGCACGGGAACCTGGTCTGCGGACGGCAAAACCTACTCCGCGCCCTATACGGATCTTGCTGGCAGAACCACCTATACGGTTCACATCGAGGCGTTCAAAGATTTTGCGGGCAACGTGATGGCAAAAGACAGCAGCCATACGTTTACCACCGATATGGCCTCCCCCGGCGTTTTGCTTACCATTGCGCCGGACAATACACAGCCCTTCCCCAGCCCGATTATCCTAACCGCAACGATATCCGGCACGCACACCGTTACGGGCACGGTAACGTTTTTTGAGAGCGCGCCCGACGCGAGCGGGACAATGGTGGAAAAAGACGTGAGCGGACCGATCCCGGTGAGTGGAAACGCGGCGGTATTCATACGCACGCAACCCGAATTAAAGGAATATTTGTATCAGGCAAAATACAGCGGCGACACAGGCAACAACCCTGCCGATTCGCCGCAGATGAGCTATACCGTCAGCAAAGATATGGGCACGATTACCCTAAGCGATATTTCCAAGGTGTATGACGGCGCGCCCGCGTCCGCGCCGAAAATAACGGCAAGCAGTACGGGAGCCGTAAGTGTCGAATATCTGGTAGACGGCGCTTACACAGCGGACCCTCCGGTGAATGCGGGCGTTTATACGGTGCGCGTCAGGGTTGCGGCGGATGAGCGTTACAACGAAGCGATGGTAAGCCAGGCCTTTTCAATCAGTCAGGCCGACCCCCAATACACCGCGCCCGATTATTTTCTGGTGAGTGAAGGCAGCGTTCTTGGGGATATCGATTTGAGCGCGTATAATGTGGGCGGTACCTTTGTGTGGAAAACCCCGGAAGCGGATGTAGGCGCGGCGGGCAGCACGGCGGAGCATGAACTTGTGTTTTTGCCGGACGACGGCGTCAACTACAAAACGGCAGCCGGCATCATGGTGCCGGTGGAGGTGCGCAGAATGTCCATCACGCCGCGCGCGGAAGACAGCACAGCCTCCGGCATCAAAAAAAGCTATCAAGCAGGAGAAACCATCTCGTTTACGGCTGTGGGCAGCGGCATGGACAACGTGTCTCCGCTTTCGGGCGACCGCCGCTGGCGACCGATATCATGGAAATGCAATCCCGAGGGCGTGTTTGCGGACGGGAACTATACGGCAAGCTTCGTATTGGATACGGCTGGAAATTACACGCTTTCTGTGCTTTACGAGGAGCAGGAATATGACGGCACGAATTTTGTTGCGACGGGCAATACGTATACAAGCACGACCGCGCTGGTGGTGAACGCGCCCACGGCCGAACAGCCAAGCAGGAAAGCGGCTCCCGCCACCGGAGATGATTCAAACGTCACCTTCTACGGGCTGCTTGCGCTGCTATCCGCATGCATTCTGGCTGCAGCGACCAAAAAGAAAAGGTGCGAATGAAGAAATTATTTGCTATGAGCGACATTAAACGAGCGCTTTTTTGCGGGTGCCGTTAATTTTTTGTGCGCGGCATTGAACGACAGTCTTTTTTGTGCTATATTTTTGAACAGTACAGCGCATAAGGAGAAGACGTTTGAAGCTCAAAGACCTGTCCATACGCAAAAAAATAACCTTTACGAATTTCATGATGGTCATCATCCCGGTGCTCATCGTTTTGTTGCTGACGCTCGTGGCGCTCTCAGGCCTGTTCGCGGGGGCGGGCTCCGGCCTCACCATCGCGGCGCTCGATCAATTGAGCGGGGAAACGGTCACCAACTATCAGCTGCAGCTGATGGTGGATGCCATCGGCGAAGATTTGACAGAGAACCCAAACGCGCTTGCCGATGGTTCGGCATTGCGCACTGTGTGCGCCGATTTTGAGGCGCTTGGCGCATCGGTGATGATCGAGCAGGAGGGCGAACTGCGCTATCTGTCTCCCGGAGCGGCGAAAATGCAGGAAGGGGAAGGCGAGATCGCGTTTGTGCGCACGCAGGACGGATTTTTCTATCGCGGGCAAACGCAAACACCGTATGGCATCTTCGCGCTCACGGTGAAAAGCGACACGCTGCCCTATGTGCCGGGCGAAGCGGCGGTCATGGAGCATATGAAGGCGCAGATAAAAATGGTGCTGATGTTGGTGTGCACAGGGGCGGTCGTGATTATCATTTTGGTGGGCATCATCTTGTCGCGCAGGCTGTCGCGCAGGATTCTGGAACCGGTGAACAGGCTTCGGGAAGCGACGGAAGCGGTGCGCAACGGCGATCTCACGCGGTCGGTCGGGTATTCCTCGCGTGACGAGCTTGGCAGGGCGTGCGCGGAATTTGATGAAATGCGCGAACGGTTGCTTGTGTCCGTTCGGGCGCAGCAGCACTATGAGAAACAGCGGCAGGAGATGATCGTCGGCATTTCGCACGACCTCTCCACGCCCATCACCTCCATCAAGGGCTATGTGAGCGGTCTGCTCGAAGGCATTGCGGATACGCCCGAAAAGCGTGAACGCTATCTGCATACCATCTATGATACCGCGTGCGGTATGGAACGCATGGCGGACGACCTGAATCTGTTTTCCAAACTCAGCGCAGAGAACGCGCCCAACAAAATGGAGTGCGTGGAGCTGGGTGAATATCTGGAAAATGCCTGTCAAGAGCTCGGGGGCTGGATGCAAAAAAATGGCATGGAGCTCGTGTTCGAAAACCGGTGCGCGGGGCCGGTGTTTGTGGACGCCGACCGCATGGAGATGGATCGGGTGCTCCGCAATCTGGCGGAGAACAGCATCAAGTATCAAAAAAAGGACGAGCGTGTCAAGGGCCGCGTCAATGTGGTGCTCGATCGGTTCAAAGGCGCGGCGCGCATCGTGTTTTCGGATAACGGAATGGGCATCGCGGCGGGGGAAGAGGAGAAGATTTTCGAAACCTTTTATCGCAGCGATCCTGCCCGCAGCAAAAGAGGCAGCGGCATCGGGCTTTCCATCGTGCGGCGGGTGGTTAAGCGCATGGGCGGAAAAATCAGCGCGCAGGGAAGGCCGGGGCTTGGTCTCGCGCTTACCATTCTGCTGCCCGAACGGGAGGGCGAAACGTGAAGCGCATCCTGATCATTGAAGACGATCAAAGCATTGCGGAGCTGGAGCGCGACTATCTCGCGGCGGACGGCTTTGGCGCGGAAATCGCGGAAAACGGAGAGGTCGGCCTTCGCGCGGCGCTCAGCAACGACTATGCGCTGATCGTGCTCGATGTGATGCTGCCCGGCATCGACGGTTTTGAGGTGTGCGCCCGTCTGCGCGCGCAAAAAAATACGCCTGTGCTGATGGTCACGGCGCGGCGGGACGATGCGGAAAAAATTCATGGGCTCGATCTTGGCGCGGACGATTACATGGTGAAGCCGTTCAGTCCTTCCGAGCTCGTGGCGCGTGTCCGGGCGCACATCGCGCGGTACGAACGTCTGACGAAGCGTGAAGCGGGGGCAGAGCTTGCGGTGCGCGGGCTGTGCGTTGACAAAGCCGCGCGGCGGGTATTTTTGAACGGGGAAGAGGTAGCATTCAAAAACAAGGAATTTGAATTGCTGCTTTTTTTTATGGAACATCCCAACATCGTGTTCAGCAAAAATGAAATTTTTGATCGGTTGTGGGGAATGGAAGCGCTTGGTGATACGGCGACTGTCACGGTGCACGTCAACCGCGTGCGCGATAAGCTCGGCAGAGAAGAAGACTATATCGAAACGTTGTGGGGCGCGGGTTATCGCTTTCGCGGATAAAGCACCAGAAGCTCCATGTGGATGGTGATGCTGCAAATGGCGGAAAGCGCCGCCGCGTCTGCTTGTGCGTGCGTGGTCATGGGCGTCATTTTATAAAAGCAGGAAAGCTGCTCTTGCGTGACGCGCAGGTTATATTCAATGGTTTTGTGTTCGGCGATATCGGCGTGCTCCGCCATATGGCCGATTATTTTTTTGTTGGAGTATTCTTTTTCCCCAAAAATGCACGCGCGCAGCTCGCGCAAATACCGTTCGCCGGGCACCGCCTTGATTACCGCACCGTTTTCGCAGAGGATTCGCGCAAATTCGCCGTAATTGGCGGGCGTAAGGATGTTGAGGACCAGCCCTGCCGCGCCGTCTTGAACAGGCATGTTTGCAAGATCGGCGACCATAAAACGGACGTCGCCCGGCTGCTTTGCGGCCGCGAGCACGGCGGCTTTGGAATTGTCCATGCCGTATACCTCCGCGCGTGTTTCGTGCGCCAAAAACTGCGCGTAATAGCCTTCTCCGCACCCCGCGTCGAGGATCGTTCGTCTGTTTTGCGGCATATAGCGCACCGCAAGCCCGGCGATCTCGCGGGCTATGGGTTCATAAAATCCCGCATCGAACACAGCGCGCCGATTCGCAAACAATTCGCCGCCGTAACGCTCGGTCCCGCCCTTTGCCGCGCCCAGAAAGTAAACATAACCTTTTGTGGACAAATCAAAGCAGTGCCCGTTTTCGCACACAAAGCTTCCGCCCTGTGAAAGCAAAAATCGGCTTTTGCAGAGCGGACAGCAGAGGAAATCCTCGCTTCCTCTAAATTTTTCCATCACAGCGGCAATTTTCATTGAAAATATATTTCTCCAAGTTTCTTCTATCATAGCATTTTTAGCAGGGAAAAGAAATATCCCTTTCAAAAAGCAAAGCATTGCGATATCACGAATTTTAATATATAATAACGATCGATAGCCGAGAATCACATAAATTGGCGTGGGGGATTGATTATGAACAGAAAAAAACGAGTATGGCGCATACTGGTGGTCGTTTTGACGCTGGTATGTATTTTTGTGCCATCGATTTCCATGGCACTGGACGAAGAACCAATCATCGAGATCGCTGCAAAAGGCGTAGAAGAAGAGGGCAAAGAACCGTTCGAGGAATCATCGGAGAAAGCGGGCTTGTCGCTGCAGCCCGCCCCCGCGCCCGCGGCGCAAGCGGATGAGAACGCGCCTGTTCCGCCTTCGCCGACGGAGGAGGCAGAACAGGAAGAGAAAAGCGAAACCATGCTCTTTATGGCGCCTGCCGCGCTCGGTGCGATCCCACAGACGATTGCCGATATCTTCCCGGACCGCGCGCTGGCGGACAGGATTGCAAATGCGCTTGGTAAAAGCTACAGCAGCACGGTGACACAAACCGAGTTGGACAGCATAACGGAATTGGATCTGTCCGCGAAGGGAATCACGAATCTTGAAGGCATGGGAACCCTGAACAATCTTGTTTCGCTCAACCTGATGTACAATCAGCTTGGTGCGCTGCCCGCAGAAATCGGGAATTTGACGAAACTCGAGGAACTGATGGCGGATGGCTGCGGCCTTACAACGCTGCCCAAAGAGATCGGCGGCTTGATCAGCTTGAAGCGACTGACGCTGCAAAGCAACGGAATGACCTCCGTGCCGGATGAGATCGGCAACCTTCCCGCGCTGGAGGTGCTGGATTTGTCTTATAGGAACTCTTTTCCAACGTTTCCGGAGGCGCTGTGCAGGATCACAAGCCTTCAAGATTTAGGCATGGCGGAGGTGGGTTTAAAAAATCTGCCCGCCAAAATCGGTGCTTTGACGCAATTGAAGAAGCTGGTGCTGGAGGGCAATCAAATCGCCTCACTGCCCAAGGAGATCGGGAGGCTCAAACAGCTTGAAATCTTTGGCATGCGCAGCAATGCGCTGAGCGCTGTGCCCAAGGAGTTTGGCGATTTGGAAAGTCTTACGGTCATCAATCTGGCGAACAATATGCTGAGCGCCGTGCCTGACGAGATCACGAAACCGGTGAATCTTACTTACATTGAGTTGAACGGGAACCGCTTAACTCAGCTGCCCAAAGGCATCGGAAAGCTGCAAAAGCTGGAGGCGCTCAGTGTTTATGACAACGCGCTGACCTCCCTGCCGGATGAAATTTTCGATTGCCCCAACCTTGCGCGCATTCATGCGGGAAACAACAACATCGCTGCGCTGCCCGGTGAAATTGGGCGGCTCTCAAAGATGTTCAACCTGAACGTCGCGAACAACGAACTGACGGACCTTCCGGACGAGATCGGATATCTTCGCAAGATGGTGACGCTTGACGTAAGCGGGAACCATCTTACGGCGTTGCCCGAAACGCTGAGCAATCTCGATGTGTGCTACGAATTGCTTGCGGCGAACAACGAGCTTACGTTCCTGCCGGATGCGCTTGCGCAAATGCCGCGTTTGGCGACGCTGGATGTTTCAGGGAATCATCTGACAAATATTTCCATGCTGCCCGCAGGGGTCGAATACGATGCGACAGGCCAGTTTGTAACCATGAACGGATATCGGAAGGATACCACCTATCCCTATCGCTACAAGCCCGACGACGGACAAGTGATTTTGTGGGATCGCGGCTACGGCATGAACGAAGTGAAGAAAAATGATTTTTACAGCGGCAAGACTTTTTTGATGCAGCGCACGCCGGACGGCGGCAAGATCGAAGGACCGAGCGGAAAATTCAGCATCAATTATAGACTCGATTTCAGAAGCAGCCTCACGATCAACCCACTGGAAATCACGATCGGCGAGGGCGAAATCTATGCGCTTGCGCCGACCTCGGACGTACTCGACGGATATACGGTGTCTTATGGTGCGCGTGTGGATGCCGGGCAGGATGTGATCCGCATCGATCCGCTCACCGGGCTGATTGAAGGCCTTCGGGCGGGGCAAGCATTTCTGAAGGTCAGGGGGACTGTTGACGGCACGGACATCGTTGGAGAAACAACCTATGCGGTGACGGTCGTGGAGCGCGCGCCTGTGCTTGAGGGAACGCGCTACCCCGTGATCGAGGGGGAGAGCAAAAGGGTGACGGACCCGCTTACAGGCGCACGTTTTCGCATCGACGTCCCCTTGGAAAAATTTGTGGACGTGTGGGTCGACGGAAGGCTGCTTGCGCGGGACACAGACTATATGCTCGAGGAGGGTAGCACAGTGATCACACTGCGTCCGGCGCTCTTAAAAACGCTCGAAAACGGCAAACATACCCTGAGCGTACAGTTTACGGACGGATATGCGTTGATCGAATTTGAGACGGCGATCGGCGGTGCACCCAAGACGGGTGACGAAGCGCCGCTTGGCTGGATGATTTTTGTGATGGCGGGCGCGTGTGCCGCACTGTCGCTTCGGTTGAAAAAGCAATTTGGCAAATAGCAAAAGCCACCTAAAAAGCCGTGAAAACGGCTTTTTTTGATGGAGAAAAAGTGCGTAGAAGGCAGAAACTGAAAAAAATTGCAAATTGGGTGTTGACAAAAAAAAGAAAAACGTTTATATTGGTATTACTGGTAGTACCAGTTGCGAAATCATTCAACAAACAAAGTAAACAAGTCGATCAATCGATCCGCAAAAGCGAACAAACAAGCAAATAAATAAGTAAATAAGCAAAATCGCACCCACAAAAATGAAGTGCCATACACGATGGCAACTTCGTGCCACATTTCGTGATATAATGAAAACAAAAAGGGTTTGAGGTGCGCTATGACCAAGTTAAAGACGATTTCTCAGAAAACAAATAAGAGCTCGATGTATTATCAGGTGGCAGACATCCTGAAGGACTACATCAAACAAAACGAGTTGGCGCCGGGAGACAAGCTCCCGAGTGAACGACAGTTGAGTACCCAGCTTGCGGTAAGCAGGAATTCGGTACGCGAAGGCTTGCGTCTGCTGGAGACACAGGGAATCATTTTCACAAAGACAGGCATCGGTTCCTTTGTGGAACAGGAGATCGGAAGCGACTCCATCTTGCTGCAATTTATCAAAATCAATTTTACAGAGCTGCTGGAAATCAAGGTAATGCTGGAAACTTCCGCGATTTCGAACTGGGTGGCAGAAGCGCCGGACGGCACGATCCGGGAGTTAGAAGAGCTCGCGGAGAACATGATGCGGGAGGTGGAGCAGGGAAATTACCCGCACGAGCTGGACCTTGTGTTCCACAAAATGCTGATCGGTTTTCGCAAAAATGAAACACTCAAGGATATTTTCGAAGAAATCAATGCAGTCCTGAATGAACATTGGATGCACGTCGATCAGGACATCAGGCGTTTGATGGAGACCATACCGCTGCATTTGGAGCTGGTGAAATGCATGAGTAAACGGGATGTGGCGGAAGCAAAGAAGGTTTATGGGCGAATCTATGATATGGACGTTGATATCATGAACAAGAGTCAGCCCAATGAAATGTTTAATCGGGGTGACCGATTATGAAATAACTCTTAGGAGGGGAAAAATGAAACGTATTGTAGTAATGGTATTGGCAGTGGTCATGATCGCGGCTCTGTTCGCGGGCTGCGGCGCGCCTGCACAGCAGGACACGGCGAAGCCGGATGGAGCCGCATCCGAATCTGCGGCCGCCGACAATGGAGGAGGACAGACCGGAGGAAAGATCAAGATTTCCTATCTTGAAACGCAGCCGGCAGAGGCGAAAACCGCACTCACAAAGAAGATGATCGAAAGCTTTATGGCTGAGAATCAGGACATCGAGGTGGACTTCATCAGCGTGCCGAACGATCAGGCGAAGGAAAAACTCTTTAATCTGGCGGCCGCAAACCAACTGCCCGATGTGGTGGAAATGAACGATTCGTGGCTCGCGTCCCTCGCGGCGGCAGGGCATCTCGAGGACCTTGGCTCCTATGCGGATCAGTGGTCTGAGAAGGAAAACATCGTAGACGCTGCATTCCAGGTGGGAAGCTCTATGAACGACACACTCTATTTTCTGCCGTACGGCCTGTATGGGACGGTGGTGTACTACAACACGGAGATGTTGAAATCCACAGGCATGGAACCGCCGACCACGCAAGAGGAATTTTATGAAGTGGCCAAGGCAATGACAGAAAAGAATGACGGAAAATTTGGCTATGCGATGCGCGGCGGGATGTATGGCCCCACGCATGCGATCATGTGGATGCTGAGCGAGCTGGGCGTTCCGTATGTCATCGACCCGGATACCGGAAAGAGCATCCTTGACTCCCCCGAAGCGATCAAGGGCCTGGAAAAGTACGCAAAGATCTATCAAGATGGCTATGCATCTCCCGACACGATCAGCTGGGCGTTCCGCGAATGCGTGGAGGGATTTACCACGGGCAGCGCGGGGATGCTGATCCAGTCGAACGAAGTGGTGCAGATTTGCAACGAAAAGATGGGCGAAGGCGCTTTTGACACCACGATGCTGCCCGTAGGCGCATCCGGAAAAGCGTATGACACCTCCGGACAAAACGGATATTCCATGAGCGCAAAGAGCGCGAATAAAGAAGCGGCGTGGAAACTTCTTTCCTACCTGCTCGATCCTGAGGTGAGCAGAGATTTCATCATCACGACAGGCTTCACACCCATCAACACAAAGCTGGCGGACGATCCCGCTTTCTCGGAGGGCCCGATCAAGACCTATTACGAGCAGATCCAGAGTGAGAATGTGGAATTCGCAAAACTGCCCGTATACCTGCCCGAATGGGGCGAGGTCGTAGGTGAATACGGCACGGGCGAGATTCAGAAGATGTTGCTTGGCGACCAAACACCCGAACAGACGGCCAAAAATCTGGCTGCATTCCTGAACGACGCGGAAGCCAAATACCGCGCAGGGAGCTGAACAAAACAAAAATAGCGGTCTGCCGCACCCAGTGTGGTAGGGCCGGTATATCCAGAACTTAGGCAATGTGACCCCGCATCCGCGTGGTGCGGGGTCAAAATTAAAGGTGGAAAAACAATGAATGAATTAGCGACACCACTGAAAAAGAAATTTACGATCAGAAAAGCGGTGCCTTGGTTCTTTTTGGCACCCGCGCTTATCCTGATTTTGATCTTTTATGTATATCCGATCATACAGACGGTCAACATTTCCTTTAGCGATTACAATATTTTGAATCCTGAGGGAAGCGAATTTATTGGACTGGAAAACTATCAGAGAATCGGGCAGGACCCTGTGGTTCCGCTTGCACTGTGGAACACGCTGCTGTACGTCGTGGTGACGGTGGCGGCACAGTGCCTGCTCGGGCTGACACTGGCGTTGCTTCTCTGGAAAAAATTTAAGGGGCGCGGCGTTTATCAGGCGCTGGTATTCGTGCCGTGGGCGGTCGCCGGGTTTATCATCGGTATCATGTTCCGCTGGATGTTCAACGCACAGTATGGCGTATTTTCCGATATCCTTTCAAAGCTCGGGCTGATGGAAAGCGGGATGTCTGTGCTTTCCGACCCGAAGACGGCGCTGTGGGGACCGATCCTCGGCGGAATATGGTATGGCGTGCCCTATTTTGCGATCATGATCTTATCCGCATTGCAGGGCGTTTCAGACGAGGTGATCGAGGCGTCGCATGTGGACGGCGCGCATGCTCCGGCAAGGCTCTTTAAGGTGATTCTTCCGGCGATCAAGCCGACGCTGCTCATCACGCTGCTTTTGCGTGTGATTTGGGTGTTCAACTCGGCGGATATCATCTATGTAATGACGAACGGAGGGCCGGCGAATTCATCGCAAACCATTGCCAGTTACCTCTTTACACTGGCGTACAGCAAGCACGACTATCCGCTGGTGTGCGCGATTGCCGTGCTGATCATGATCCTTTTGGCGCTCTACGCGATCGTTTACCTGAAGGTGTCAAAATTTAACGAGGCAGGTGAATTCTGATGAAACCGAAATTGGGATATAAGATATTTCGGGCGGCGGCGCTGACTGTGTTTCTGGTGTTTGCGCTGTTCCCCATCTATTGGATGATCAACACGTCGTTCAAGCCGCTTTCGGATGCGGCGAGCGTGCCCATTCAATATTGGCCGCAAAACTTTACGCTTGAAAACTACAGCGACGTGCTCCGGCTGACAAACTTTCCGACGTTCTTTGGAAACAGCCTGTTCGTCTCACTGGTTGCGGGGCTTTTGACGGTGATCGTGAGTATTTTCGCGGCCTATGGCATCGCACGCTTCCAGTTTAAGGGAAAAAGCTTTTCTATGATCTTGATGCTGATCACGCAAATGGTACCCGCGCTGGTGTTGATCGTACCGCTGTTCATCGCTTTTTCGCAGATGAACATCATCGATACGCGCCTAAGCCTCATCATACCATATTTCATCACGGCGATCCCGTTTTGTACGCTGATGATGGTGGGATTTTTCAAGCAGGTGCCGTATGCGCTCGAGGAATCGGCAATGCTTGACGGATGCACGCGCATGCAGTCCTTGACGCGCATCGTGATGCCGGTGGTGATGCCCGGCGCGGTTTCCTCCTTTGTGTTTGCGTTCATCGGCGCGTGGAACGAACTCTTTTTCGGCGTGATGTTCATTAACTCCGAAGGGCTGAAAACGATCCCGCCCGGGATCAGCATGTTTATACAAAAGGTCGATGTGAACTGGGCCAACATGACGGCGGCGGCGACGCTTTCGCTGATCCCCGCGATGGTGCTGTTCTTCATTGTACAAAAATATCTCGTACAGGGCCTGACGGCAGGCTCGGTGAAAGGATGACGATTATGACGGACGATAAAATGAATGACATAATGATTGCGGGGCATTACGCCGAAAACAACGAGGAATACTACAATTCGGTGGTGCCGCCGGTGTATATGAATTCCCTGCATTCCTACAAGACGTTTGACGAATACCGGAACGGAAGGTATGTTTACGGGCGCATGAGCAACCCCACTGTGGAGATCGTGGAACAAAAGATCGCCGCGATGGAGCACGGCGAAGACGCGATCCTGTTTGCGTCCGGCATGGCGGCCTCCAGCACCGCCATTATGCACGCCGTAAAAAGCGGCGGACACGTGATCTGCCAGCAGAGCGTATATGGACCGGTTCGCTTTTTCCTTGAGCGCATCTGCATCAAGAATCTGAACATTTCCGTGACTTATGCGGACGCGACGAACCTTGACGAGCTGAGAGGGGCAATTCGTGAGAATACGCAGATGATTTTACTGGAAAGCCCGTCCACCTATGTGTTCGACATCATCGACATCCCGGCTGTCACCAAGCTGGCGCGTGAGCACGGCATCAAGACATGCGTGGACAACACGTGGTGCACCCCGCTTTACCAGAAGCCGCTCGATCTGGGCGCTGACTATGTGATGCACACGACCTCAAAATATTTGGGCGGGCATTCCGACATCATCGGCGGGTGCCTCGCGGTGAAGGACAAGGAAGCAGCAGAGGACATCAAGAAAAATTACCGCGAGCTGTTTGGCGGCATCATCGGCCCGATGGAGGCGTGGCTGGTGCTGCGCGGCCTGCGCACACTCAACATTCGCATCAAGGAGCACGAACGCACCGCCATGGCGGTCGCGGAATTTTTGGAGGCGCATCCCAAGGTGCAAAAGGTCTTTTATCCAGGACTCGCATCGAGCAGAAACTATGCGCTCGGAAAGCAGCAGATGAAGGGCAATACCGGCCTCATGGGTTTTGAACTCAAAGACAAGACCAAGGAGGAGGCCGTTGCGTTTATCGATAATCTGGAAATATTCCAGAAGGGATGCTCGTGGGGCGGTTTTGAAAGCCTTGCGCTCGTGCCCCTGTTTGCGGAGGACGAAGCGCTTGTGCAGGGCTATGGATGCTCGCGCGCGTACATCAGGATATTCTGCGGGCTGGAGGGCACAGAGGCGCTGATCGCCGATCTTAGTAAGGCGCTCGATCAGCTTTGAGAGGCGCAGGAAAAGGAGAGTACCATTATGGCAGAGGTATCGCTTAAAAACGTAAAAAAGATATACGATAAAAACGTAGTGGCAGTGCAGGAATTCAACTTGGAGATCGCGGACAAGGAGTTCGTGGTGTTCGTGGGACCGTCCGGCTGCGGGAAATCTACCACGCTGCGCATGATTGCCGGGCTGGAGGAGATTTCCGAGGGGCAGGTGTCCATTGGGGAGACGGTGGTGAACGACCTTCCCCCAAAGGACAGGGATATTGCGATGGTGTTTCAGAACTACGCGCTGTATCCGCATATGAGCGTTTATGAAAACATGGCGTTTGCCCTGAAAATGAAAAAGGTACCCAAGGACGTGATCAAAGAAAAGGTGGAGGAGGCAGCGAAGATACTGGATATCACGCAGTACCTCGAGCGCAAGCCAAAGGCGCTTTCGGGCGGGCAGCGCCAGCGCGTGGCGATCGGCCGCGCCATTGTACGCGACCCGCAGGTGTTTTTGATGGACGAGCCGCTGTCCAATCTGGACGCGAAATTGAGAAACCAGATGCGCGCGGAGCTCATCAAGCTGCGCAAGAAAATCAACACCACTTTCATCTACGTGACGCACGACCAGACGGAGGCCATGACGCTTGGAGACCGGATCGTCATCATGAAGGACGGCTTTATCCAGCAGATCGGCACGCCGCAGGAGGTATACAGTCATCCGGCAAACCTGTTTGTGGCAGGCTTCATCGGCTCGCCGCAGATGAACGTGATGAACGCGTCGCTCAAGACGGACAAAAAAACCTATTTTGTGGAGTTTGACAGGCTTGAGCTTGCGCTGCCCGAAGAGGTTTCGCGCAGGCTGGCGGAAAAAAATATGGGCGAACGGGAAATCAAGCTGGGCATCCGGCCCGAGCACATCAGCCTCGTGGTACCGGGAACGCCGGGCAGCCTGAAGGCGAAGGTGGTCGTTTCCGAGCTGATGGGCAGTGAGGTGTTTTTACACATTTCTACGTGCTGCGAAACCTGCGAGGCAATCGTGAAGGTGAGCACCGTACACAACAGCGCGGTCGTCGAGGGCTGCGAAACGGTGGATTACTGCATGCCCGCGGAGTTTTTGCACTTGTTTGACCCGGAGAGCGGGAAGAATCTGCTTGCGGACTGAAAAGACGAAAGGGACGAATATGGAAACACAGGAAAAAATGCTGGAGATCCGCTGGCACGGGCGGGGCGGACAGGGCGCGAAAACAGCAGCCCTGCTGCTCGCCGACGTGGCCTTTGCAACGGGCATGTATGTACAGGGATTTCCGGAATATGGACCGGAGCGCATGGGCGCGCCCATCACGGCCTACAACAGGATTTCACAGGAACCCATCCGCATCCATTCCAATATTTACGAGCCGGACATTGTGGTGGTGGTGGACGACGGGCTGTTTGAAGCGGCCGACCTGATGGCGGGGCTGAAGCAGGGCGGCAGCGTGATCATCAACACGTCGCGGCCGGACGTGATCGCAAAGCGTATCGACGATCAGGACAAGAAGGTGTTTATGGTGGACGCGCGGGAGATTTCCGTGCGCCACCTGGGCAGGAATTTCCCCAATATGGCGCTGCTTTCGGCAGTGGTGAAGGTGTCCGGTATCATGGAGGAGCAGGCGTTTTTTGACAGCATGGTGGAATCGTTCGGACACAAGTTCGCATCCAAGCCGGATGTGATCGCCGGAAACACGAATGTGATCAAAGACGCGTGGAAGGAGGTCGTGGCCTTATGAACGACAAAAAAGCGATGCCCGGCATCGATGTGAAAAGTACGGTGGGGGAAATGACCCCGGGCGGCATGATCTATGGCGCGGGCAACAGCGTGGAGTTTGAAACCGGAGCGTGGAGCTCCGTGATACCCATATGGGAGGCCGGGGCGTGCAAACAGTGCATGCTGTGTTACCCGGTGTGCCCGGATTCCTCCATTCCCGCCAGCGGGGGGCAGAGGCAGGCGTTTGACCTTGCATATTGCAAGGGCTGCGGAATCTGCGCGGCCGTCTGCCCCTTTGGCGCGATCACGATGCGGGAGAAAGGAGCGAAGGAATGAGCAGAAAAGACCGTTTATCAGGAAATGAAGCGGCGGCGGTGGCGATCAGGCAGATCGATCCGGATGTGATCGCCGCGTTTCCCATCACGCCGTCCACTGAAATTCCGCAGTATGTTTCCTCGATGCTTGCGAACGGGGAGCTAACGAGCGAATTTGTGGCGGTGGAGAGTGAGCACAGCGCGATCACCGCGTGTATGGGCGCTTCGGCCGCCGGAGTGCGCACCATGACGGCGACGAGCGCGTGCGGGCTTGCGCTGATGCACGAGATTTTATACGTTGCGTCATCCTGCCGTTTGCCCATCGTGATGGTGTGCGTGAACCGGGCCTTAAGCGGACCGATCAACATCAACAACGACCACAGCGATTCCATGGGATCGCGGGACAGCGGGTGGATACAGCTTTATTCGGAAAACGCGCAGGAGGCATATGACAACCTTCTGATGGCAAACCGCATCGCGGAGCACGCGGATGTGCGTCTGCCCGTGATGGTGTGCATGGACGGCTTCATCACGAGCCACGCGGTGGAAAACATCGTGCTTGAGGACGACGCTGCCGTCAAACAGTTTGCGGGGGAATATCATCCGGAAAAATATTTGCTGAATCCTGCGGAGCCGCTTTCGCTTGGCGCGTACGACATCGCTTCCTATTATATGGAGCACAAGCTCCAGCAGACGGAAGGTATGAAGAACGCGCTGTGCGTGATCGACGAGGTGTCGGCGGAGTTTGCGGCGCTTACGGGGCGCGAATACGGCCTTGCGGAAAGCTATCGTTTGGAGGACGCGTCGTATGCGGTGGTGGTGATGAGCTCATCCGCCGGTACGGCAAAGGCGGCGGTGGACGCGCTGCGCGAACGCGGCGTAAAAGCGGGTGTGCTGAAGCTGCGCTCGTTCCGGCCCTTCCCGGCAGAGACGGTCAGTCAGGCGCTTCAAAACGTGGAGGCGGTGGGCATCATGGACAAGGCCGACAGCTTCTCCGCGTGCGGCGGACCGCTTGGAAGCGAGGTGCGCGCGGCGCTTTACTGCGGGCAGAACCGCGGGATCAAGACCATGGATTATGTGTATGGCCTGGGCGGACGGGACGTGCAGGTGAAGGATTTCTTCGAGGTGTTCGACGAGCTTGAAACGCTGCCGGACAGATTAGAGCAGACGTGGCGCTACCTCGGCGCGCGCGTGTGAGGAGGGAAGCAGAATGGCGTATCATTTAAAGGAACTGACAAACAGGCCGGAACGCTTTGCCCCCGGTCACAGGATGTGCGCGGGCTGCGGCGCGGCGATTGCCGTGCGCGCGGTGATGCGTGCGGTGGACCCGGCGCACAAGGCGGTGGTGGCGTGCGCGACGGGCTGTCTCGAGGTGAGCACGTGCATGTATCCGTACACCTCGTGGAACGATTCGTTCATCCACAGCGCGTTTGAAAACACGGGCGCGAGCATGAGCGGCGTGGTGGCGGCCTACGACGCGCTGAAAAAGAAAAACAAACTCGGCGAGGAATACCGGTTCATTGCGTTTGGCGGGGACGGAAGCTCGTACGACATCGGCTTTCAGTCGCTTTCCGGCGCGATGGAGCGCGGAACAAACATGACGTATGTGTGCTACGACAACGAGGCATACATGAACACGGGCATACAGCGCTCGTCTTCCACGCCGAAATACGCGGATACGACGACGAGCGCCATCGGCAAGGACAGCGAGGGCAAAGGGCAGATGAAAAAGGACCTCACAAAGATCATCTGTGACCACCGCGTTGCGTATGCGGCGCAGACGACCTTCATCGGGAATTTTAAGGATATTCACGAGAAGGCGCAAAAGGCGGTCGATAAAAAAGGCGCTTCCTTTTTGAACATACTTGCGCCCTGCCCGAGAGGGTGGCGGTATGATTCGGCGAAGATCATGGATATTTGCAAGGCGGCGGTGGAGACGTGCATATGGCCGCTGTATGAATATGAGGACGGAAGGTGGACGCTTTCCTACAGACCGAAGGACAAGCGCCCCGTGGAAGAATACCTGCGGTTGCAAGGTCGTTTTAAGCACCTGTTCAAGAGCGGAAACGAAGGGCTGATCGACGAGGTTCAGCGCGAGGTGGACGCACGGTGGGAAGAATTGCTGAACTTGTGTGAAAACGGCTGAGAGAGCGGGGAATCATTGACAGCGCTCCCAGAAGCGGATACAATAAAAATAACTTTTATTGTAACGCATCCGGTCGCCTGCATGGTGCAAGACGCGGGCGACCGGATATTTTTATTGTCTCGCACGGGCCGTGCGGTTTGGGAAAGAGGGATAGTATGAATCAACAGGTGGTACAGATTGCGGCGAGGATACGGGAGCTCCGGGAGATTTTGGAGATTCCGCAGGAGGAGGTCGCGAACAAGGTGGGCGTAAGCCTCGAGGACTATCAAAGGTATGAAGCGGCGCGCGACGATATTCCGATCGGCGTGCTTTACGGTGTGGCGGCGGAGCTCAATGTCGATCCGACGGAGCTTTTGACGGGCGAAGCGCCGCGCATGGACGATTATACCATCGTGCGCGGGGGGCACGGCGTAAGCGTGGAGCGGTATCCCGGATACGCGTTCACTTCGCTTGCCTACAACTACAAGCACCGCGATATGGAGCCGATGATCGTCACCATATCGCCGAACGACGAGGCAGAGCTTGTGACCCACGAGGGGCAGGAGTTCAACTATGTGCTGGAGGGAACGATCAAGATCGTGATCCGCGAGAGGGAGTTCGTGCTGAACGCGGGCGACAGCATTTATTTCAACCCGGAGCTTCCGCACGGACAGCGCGCGGTTTCGCAGGTTGCTAAATTTTTGACGATCATCAATGAGTGAGGGCGGAACGCATGTTAGAAAAGTTTTTGGACAGGATCGAATTTTCGGATTATGAGGATTTCAAGCAAAATTACGCGCTGAACATTCCGGCGCATTTCAATTTTGGTTATGACATCGTGGACGAGTGGGCGAAGCAGGACGCAGAAAAACCTGCGCTCGTGTGGTGCGACGACGACGGCAACGAAGAGCGTTTTTCGTTTGGGGACGTGAAGCGCATGAGCGACAAGGCCGCGAACATGCTTAAGGGCATGGGAATTGAAAAGGGTGATACGGTGATGCTGATGCTCAAGCAGCGGCCGGAGGTGTGGTTTATGATGGTGGGCTTGCACAAGCTGGGCGCGATCGTGATCCCCGCGACATTTCAGCTGACCCCCAAGGACATCATTTACCGCTGCAACGCTGCGGACGTGCGGATGATCTGCGCGGTGGACGATGAGGAGATGCTCACGCACATCGGCGATTCGCTTGCGGAGTGCCCCACGCTAAAGCATGTGGGCGTAGTGGGAGCGCACATTCCCGAATGGGCGTTTGACCTGCGCGCAAAGCTTGCCGAGACGCACGCAGACTGGACGCGCGAATATCTGAACGAGAACGAAGAGCCGATGCTCATTTATTTTTCGTCGGGCACGACGGGCATGCCCAAAATGATTTTACACGATTTTACTTATCCGCTGGGGCATATTGTGACGGCGAAATATTGGCAGAAGGTGGAGGACGGCGGGCTGCACCTGACGGTTTCGGATTCCGGCTGGGCAAAATTCGGCTGGGGGAAGATTTACGGGCAGTGGATTTGCGGGGCGGTCATCGTGGCATATGACACGGAGAAATTTACGCCGGCAAAGATGCTCGAAACCATCGACCGGCTGAAGCTGACGACCTTTTGCGCGCCGCCGACGATCTACCGTTTCCTCATTAAGGAGGACATGAGCGGCTGCGATTTTTCGACGATCCGGCATGCGGGCATCGCGGGTGAGCCGCTGAACCCGGAGGTTTACAACCGTTTTCTGGAAATGACGGGGCTTGCGGTCACCGAGGGCTTTGGGCAATCGGAAACGAGTGTGCTCATTGCGAATTTCGGCTGGGACCCCATCAAGCCCGGCTCTACGGGCAAGCCTTCGCCGCTTTACGATGTGGATATCGTGGACGAGGATGGAAATTCGTGCGAGGACGGCGTGGTGGGTTCTATCGTCGTGAAAAGCACCGACAAGAAGCATCCGACGGGGCTGTTTAAAGAATATTACAGGGACAAGGAAGCGACGGACCGCTGCTGGCAGAACGGGATATACAACACGGGCGACACGGCATGGCGTGACGCGGAGGGCTATTTTTGGTTTGTGGGGCGCAACGACGACGTGATCAAGTGCTCGGGCTACCGCATCGGGCCGTTTGAGGTGGAGAGCGCGCTGCTCACGCATCCGTCCGTTTTGGAATGCGCGGTGACGGCGGTGCCCGACCCGGTGCGCGGGCAGGTGGTGAAGGCGACGGTGGTACTGACGCGCGGCTATGAAGCGAGCGACGCGCTGAAAAAAGAATTGCAGACGCACGTTAAAAATGTGACCGCACCGTATAAATACCCACGCGTGGTGGAATTTGTGGACGAGCTCCCCAAGACGGTGAGCGGAAAGATTCGCCGCGTGCAAATACGTGACGAGGACGCGGGAAAATAACAACGCACAACGTAAAAAGGCGTTTCCCTGTGCGAAGGGGAAGCGCCTTTTTAAGAAGAGGAGAGAAAATCAATCCGGGACCTGCAGCGTCCCATTTGCGGGTAGGTTTCGTATTGTGCCTTGCCGCTCAACCATTGTATAAACGGGCGCGGCAAAGCATAAACAGGATATTTGGGATTGTGCGGAAGTTTGCCGGAAAGCGCAAAAAAGGAGCCATCATCGATTTGCGGTATTGGGGGCAGGAGAGTATAATATTTGTTTGAGGTGAATGAAATTGTCAGTGATGAAAAGCTTTATTAAATATTACAAACCGTATCGCGGTCTTTTTTATTTCGATATGTTTTGTGCGCTTGTCGTTTCCGTGGTGGACCTTGCGTTCCCGCAGATTCTGAATTTTTTGACGGACGGACTGTATACGCAGGATGCGGACATCATTTTGCGCGCGCTGTGGATCGTGGCGCTGTCTCTTGTATTGATGTACTTGGTGCGCTATGGATGCCAGTATTTTATCACCACATGGGGGCATGTGATGGGCGCGCGCATGGAAAGCGATATGCGGCAGGACCTTTTTGACCAGATGCAGCGGCTATCCTTTTCCTATTATGACAAAAACAACACGGGCGACATGATGTCGCGTATCGTCTCGGATTTATTCGACATTTCCGAGCTTGCGCACCACGGCCCGGAAAACATCTTTATTTCCGCGCTGAAAATTATTGGTTCGTTTGTTCTGCTGATGCTTTTGAACGTGCCGATGACGCTCATTCTTTTGGCGGTCACGGTGGCGATGATTTTGTTCAGCGTGAGCAAAAACCGCAAGATGCGCGCGGTGTTTATGGATAACCGCAAGAAGATCGCGGGGGTCAACAAGCAGGTGCAGGACAGCCTTGCGGGCATCCGCGTGGTGAAGTCTTTTGCCAATGAGGATGTGGAACGTGAAAAATTTGAACGAAGCAATTTACAGTTTCTGGATTCCAAACAGTCGAGCTATAAGATCATGGGAACGTTTCATGCCGGCAACAACTTCTTTACCGGGTTACTGTATACGGCGGTGCTGGTTTCGGGCGGCTTTTTCATCGCAAACGGCACGCTGCGCATTGCGGACCTTGCGATCTATGCCCTTTACATCGGTATATTCGTTGCGCCCATCGATGTGCTCGTGAACTTCACAGAGCAATTTCAGAAGGGGTTTGCGGGTTTTAAGCGCTTTTTGGAGATCATGCACTTAAAGCCGGAGATCAAGGACAAAAAAGGCGCGAAGCCGCTGCGGGATGTACGGGGGAGCATCCGTTATGAGAATGTATCCTTTGCCTATGGCGAAGGGGAGCATGTGTTTTCCAACATCGACGTGGAGATTGAGGCGGGAAAAACGGTGGCGCTGGTGGGACCGTCGGGCGGCGGGAAGACGACGTTTTGTTCGCTGCTGCCCCGCTTTTATGATGTGAGCGAGGGGTCGGTTTGTATCGACGGACAGGATGTGCGGGACGTGACGCTGAAATCCCTCAGAAGCGCCATCGGCATCGTGCAGCAGGACGTTTATATGTTCGGGGGAACGATCCGTGATAATATTGCCTATGGCAAGCCGGGCGCAACCGATGAGGAGGTGGTGTGCGCGGCGCGTGACGCGGGCATCCATGATTTTATTTCCGCGCTTGAAAACGGCTATGAAACCAATGTGGGAGAACGCGGCGTGCGGTTGTCAGGCGGACAGAAGCAGCGTATCGCCATTGCGCGTGTGTTCCTAAAAAATCCGCAGATACTGATCCTCGACGAGGCGACCTCCGCATTGGACAACGAAAGCGAACGGCATGTGCAAAGCTCGCTGGAGACGCTTTCAAAGGACCGCACGACCATTGTGATCGCGCACCGGCTGTCCACCATCCGCAACGCGGACGAGATCATTGTGATGGGCACGGACGGCATTGCGGAGCGGGGCACGCACGCCGCGCTTCTGGCGGCGGACGGTTTGTACGCCCGGTATTACAACATGCAGTTTGAGGGGCTGAACGACTGATGGTAAGGGTGATTGCGGCGGTGATCGAGCGGGACGGAAAAATCCTCATTTGCCGTCGGAAAAATAAGGACGGCAGCCCGGGCCAATGGGAATTTCCGGGCGGGAAGATCGAGCGCGGCGAGACGGACGGGCAATGCCTCGCACGGGAGCTGCGGGAGGAATTGAACCTTCATGTATGCGCGGGCGCACGGATGGGCGCGGCAAAGCACGATTATGGGACGTTTGCGGTAGAGGTCGTTTTTTACCGCGCAAAAATCATCGGCGGAGAAATGACATGCAACGTGCACGCGGACGCGGTATGGGCGAAGCGGGAAACGCTCGATGCATATGATTTTCTTGCGGCGGATGTGGAATTCGTAAAACAATTAAGGGGGAATGACATATGAAATATGATTTTGAAACATATATCGACAAGCGGGGGACGGGTTCCGCAAAATGGATGGAAATGGAGAAAAAGTGCGAAGCAGTGCCGGACGGCATCGTTCCGCTTTCCGTCGCGGATATGGAATTTCGCACCGCGCCGGAGATCGTGACGGGCTTGAAGGAATATCTCGATGGGATGAATGTTGGATATACGGAGGCCACGGACGCCTATTATGACGCAGTGCGGGGATGGATGAGGACGCGGCACAATTGGGAGGTGGCGCGTGAATGGATCGTCTATACGCCCGGCGTGGTGATGGCGCTCGGCATTGCGGTGCGCGCATTTACGAAAATCGGCGAGGGTGTGATCATCATGCCGCCCGTATACTATCCCTTCCGGCTGGTGGTGGAGCAGCAGGGCAGGAGGCTGGTGGAAAACCCGATCGCGGAACGGGACGGAGCGTTTTGCATTGATTTTGATGATCTGGAAAAAAAGGCGGCCGACCCAAACACGAAAATGCTGCTGCTGTGCAGCCCGCACAACCCTGTGGGGCGGGTGTGGACAAACGAGGAGCTGGCGGCGGTGGGGGATATCTGCGCGCGGCACGGGGTTCTCGTCGTTTCGGACGAAATACACAATGACCTCATCATGCCCGGATATACGCATACCGTATTTTCGCAGGCGGGAGACTTTGCGGATAACGCCATCATCTGCACCGCGCCCAGCAAGACGTTCAATCTCGCGGGCATGCAGACCTCTAACATCGTGATTCAAAACGAACAGATGCGCAAGGCCTTCACGCGCTGCAAACTTGAAGCGGGGCTCATCGAGCTCAATGCGCTGAGCTATCGCGCGTGTGAGCTTGCGTACACAAAATGCGCGGCGTGGCTCGACGAGCTGATTTGCGTGATCGATGAGAATCGGCGGCTGACGGAGGAATTTGTACGCAAACACCTTCCCATGGCGCGCGTCGTTCGGCTCGAGGGAACATACCTGCTGTGGCTCGATTTACGTGCGTACGGGCTTTCGTGCGAGGCGCTCGAGCAAAAGATGATCGGCGCGCATCTGTTTTTTGACGAGGGCTACATTTTTGGCACGGGCGGCGAAGGCTTTGAGCGCATCAACATCGCGTGTCCGCGCTCTGTGCTCGCGTCGGCGCTCGAACGGCTCAATCAGGCGCTTTGACCCGCAAAAATGTTTCGTGCCTTTGTTTTTGGTTTATATGATTACAGGATCAAAAATAAAGGAAGTGATGGACATGAAGGAAAAGAAAGTTTCCGTGGCTGTCACAGATTCGGATTTTCGCAGGCTTGTCAGCAAAAGAAATATCAGAAAAGCTGTGATGGTAAAAGACGGAAAGGTATTCAAATACGGATACGAAAAATAAAGGGCTTCCGCGGGGAAGCCTTTTTTTGTGTGAGAAAAAATAAAAATAGTTGCGTACGCAATTAAATTGTGATATGATATTTCATGAGGTTGCGTACGCAACTATTTTTAATGCAATTAAGAGGAAATGAATGTGGAAGAAAAATATCCGCTGAGCAAATATGCGTCGATCATCAATCGCTTTGGCATGCAGTTTTTCGATCAGGAGCTCAATGATGCGCAGATTGGTGCGGGGCAGTACTTTTTTCTGGCGCGCATTCAGGAGGAACAGGGGTTGAGCGCGCAGGAGCTCGCGTGCAAGGGGCATTTTGACAAGGCCACCGCCACCCGCGCCCTGCAAAGGCTGGAGGAGCTCTCCTATATTCGCAGGGAGACAGATCGGGAGGACAAACGGAAATGCCGGTTTTACACCACCGAACAGGCGGAGCCGATCGTAAAAAAGGTGTGCGACGCGGTGGAAAAGTGGAATCGCGTTTTGCAGCGGGATCTGACACAGGAGGAGATCGCGGCTGCGAAAAAAGTGATGCAACAGATGGCGAAAAACGCCTATGAATATATTTCAAGTTTGATTGAGGGGGACAAAAATGACAGAAGCAACGATTTCTGAACAAAAAAACAAAAACCCGCTGGGCTATATGCCCATCGGGAAACTGCTGAGAAGCTTTGCGCTTCCGGCGATCATTTCCTGTCTGGTCAATTCGGTGTACAACATCGTGGACCAGATCTTCATCGGGCAGGGGGTCGGTTATCTCGGTAACGCGGCGACCACGATCTCGTTTCCGATCATGACGGTTGTTGCGGGGTTTGCGACGCTCGTGGGTACGGGCGGCAGCGCGTACGCGGCGTTGAAGCTGGGTGAAAAAAAGGAAGAGACAGCGCAAAGGACGCTCAACAACGTATTGGTCATCAGCATCATCATGAGTGCGGTCATCATGGTGGCGGGGCTGATTGCGCTTGATCCGATGCTCCGTTTGCTTGGGGCGACAGACGCAAGCCTTCCGTATGCGCACGATTACGCGTTCGTGATCCTGCTGGGCACGCCTTTTTCCATCATCAGCATTGCTTTGTCCAACATGGCGCGCACGGACGGCAGCCCGCGGCTTTCGATGTACAGCATTTTGATCGGCGCGGTTCTCAATACGGTGCTCGATCCGATCTACATCTTTGTGCTGCATTGGGGTGTGACGGGCGCGGCGATCGCGACCATCACCTCGCAGCTCATCTCTACGATCGTGCTCACGGTATATTTTGCGCGCAGGGGAAAGAGCATGCAGTTCCACAAGAAGCACATGAAGCTTTCGGGCCGCGTGTGCAAGATGACGTTCAGCCTTGGGATATCTTCCTTTGTGACCATGGTGGTGTCCTGCGTCATGCAGGTGGTGATGAACAATACGCTTGTATATTATGGCGACCAAAGCCCTGTGGGCGGAGATGTGGCGCTTTCCGCCATGGGTATCGTGATGAAGGTGGCGATGATCCTTGCGTCCGCCTGCATCGGCATCGGCATCGGCGCGCAGCCCATTTTGGGTTTCAACCGCGGCGCGCGGCAGCCAAACCGCATCCGTCAGACGTTTGTGATGGCGGCGTGGATATCGACAGGGATCGTGACGGTGGCATGTGTTCTGTGTCAGCTGTTTCCCGAACAGATATTGAGCTTGTTTGGCAGCGCGGACGCAAATTTCACGGATTTTGCCGTGAAGGCGATGCGCATCGCGCTGATCGGCATATTTTGTTCCGGCTTCCAGATCGTTTCCACGAGCTATTTTCAGGCGACGGGGCAGCCGCTGAAGGCGACGATCCTTTCCATGCTGCGCCAGCTTTTGCTGCTCATTCCGGCGATGCTCATTATGCCGATGTTTTTCGGCCTCGACGGCGTGCTGTACGCTTTCCCCATTGCGGATCTTGGATCGGCAGTGATTGTGGCGTTCTTCATCGGATATGAAATGAAGAAGCTGAATCGCTGGGTCAAAGAGGAGAAGGAAGGAAAGCTGTGCATGGCGGGGGCTTAACTGAATCGATCAAAAGCTGGGGGTGCGTTCTTTTGGGACGTGCCCCTTTTTATGTGATTTTACTTCATAAAGCCTTAATAAATTACAAAAATATTACGAATTTTTAATAAAATGTAAACAAATAAGCCGTTCCCGCCGGATGTGTGGTATTCTTATATCAACAGGAAAACAGAATTCAGTTTGGTACACGAAACACGAAAGGAGAAACACAGATGGCGGGAAGCGAACTTGCCTTGCGGCAGGATCAGTTACAGGTACAAAGGGAAAGCTATGGAACGGTGGCGTTCGCAAGCGAGGTGATCGCGACGATTGCGGGGCTTGCGGCGGTGGACGTACCCGGCGTTGCGGGCATGAGCGGCGGCTTTGTAGACGGCCTCGTGGAGCTGCTTGGAAAAAAGAATCTTTCGCGGGGCATCAAGGTGACGCTGGGCGAAAAAGAGGTGGCTGTGGACGCGGCGATCATCGTGGAATATGGAACGGACATCCGACAGATCGCGGAGACGATACAGCAGAGAGTGAAGCAGGGGCTGGAGGCGATGACGGGCGTGAGCGTACGTGAGGTGAACGTGCGCGTGCAGGGCCTGAAGCTGGACGCACAGACCGAGGCCATTCCCAATGGGCAATTTGCTCTTTCGAGAGTGAAATAATATAGATGAACTGCATAGGACATTGAAAAGGGCAAAGGCACGGATTGAAAAATCCGTGCCTTTGGCTTGACAAGCGTATTTTTAGCGCGTATTCTTAAATTAGGAAAGGCAGGGGAATGCTATGTATGGCAGGCTTTGCATCAAAATTTGCTCCGCACAAGGTATGGTTTGGATGAGACATTGTACGGAGCCGAATCAAACGGCGTAACGCCGGTTCATCGCTGAACAGTGATCGTGAACGCGTCTGGACGCGTTTTTGGCGATGCTGTTTTGCGGATGAAAACAGATGGTATGGCCGCGCACAATGTCGCGCGGTTTTTTTGTGCCGCGAAATGGTTTTGGCTCAAAGAAGGAAATATCATCATGGAAAACAAAATACAAAAACTCACGTCCGGGAATGTGACCCGGCAGATGCTGCGCTTTGCATGGCCGCTTTTTCTCGCGAACCTGCTGCAATCCTTTTACAGTGTGGTGGATATGATCGCGGTGGGACAGTTTGTGGGGGGTGAAGGGCTTGCGGCCGTGAGCAACGCGTCCGTCATCGTTTTTATGATCACCTCGCTGTGCACGGGGATCACGATGGGGGGCATGGTGCTTGTCGCGCAATATGAAGGGGCGCAAAAGACGCAGGCGCGCACGGAGGCGATGGGAACGCTGTTCACGCTCTCCGCGATTTTTTCGGCGGCGGTGACGGTCATCAGTCTGCTCGCCTGCCGCGTGGTGTTTGAATGGATGCGCATCCCAGACGAGGCACGGCAGTTTGCAGAGGATTACATGGAAACGCTCTCTCTGGGGATCGTGTTTGTGTTTGGGTACAATGCTGTGTGCGCCGTGCTGCGCGGAATAGGAGATTCCACACGCCCGCTTTATTTCGTGCTTGCCGCGACGGTGGTGAATGTGGGGCTCGACTTTTTGCTGATCGGCGGATTGCGCATGGGTACGCGCGGCGCGGCAATCGCGACGGTTGCCTCGCAGGGGATATCCTTCCTGCTTGCCGCGTTATATCTCAAAAAACGCAGCGGGCTTGGCAGGATCGGACGACAGGCGCTCTTTCAAAGAGACAAGGCAACGCTCATTTTGAAGGTCGGCCTGCCCTCCGCCGGACAGATGGCGGTGCTCAACTTCTCATACCTGATCGCTACGGGCATGCTCAACACATTTGGCGTGGCGGTGGCCGCCGCGTCGGGGGTGGGGCTTAAGGTAAACACCTTTGCGGTGATGCCCATATGGGCGGTGGGACAGGCGGTGAGCGCGATGGCAGGGCAGAGCATGGGCGCGGGCGACGTGGAGCGCACGGCGCGTGTGGGCAAGACGGGCGCGTGGATTTGCGTGATCGTTTCGCTGATTATGACGGCGCTCTTTCAGCTGTTTGCGCCGCAGGTGATCGGGCTTTTCAATACCGACCCCGCCGTGGTACAAGAGGGCGTGCTCTATCTGCGCATCTGCTGTTCGCTGAACTGTGCGGCTTATGCGGTGATGTATGTTTATAACGCGTTTGCGACGGGGTTGGGGGATTCGCTGTTTGCGTTCTTCAACTCTATGCTGGACTGTGTGGTGATCCGCATTTTTGGCAGCTTATTGCTCGGTTTTGCGCTTGGGTACGGTTTTGTGGGGATATATGTGGCGGAGATGTTTGCGCCCGTGCCGCCGGCGATCGTTGCGGCAATTTACTTTTGCCGCGGCAGGTGGCGGAGCAGGCGGCTGATTGGGGGGTAAAAAAAGAGCTGTCTCAGATTTGTTCTGGGACAGCTCTTTTTCTGATGCGGCATAAGATCAATCAGGAATCCCGCTGATGAGATAGGTGTTCTCCGCCGTCTCAAGCGTGAGCGTGAGATCGGCAGCGGCGGCTTCCTCCGGGATGCTGAGCGCAAAATACACCTCGCGTTCTTCGCCCGGCTGCACTGTGGTCACGGTATCAAAGCCCCTGCGGTTCTCGGACAGCAGGCGGGCGAAACCCGCAAACAATTCTTCATTGTATTCGGCAGATACGCCGATCCGGTTCTTGACCTCCACAGGCGCATCGCTGTTGTTTTTAAAGGTGCCGCTTAAAATCAGAAGGGTATATCCGGCTTGATCCACCTCGACATAGGTATAATCGCCCCCCGTTTTCGGCGGGTTCATTTTTGTGCTGCGCGTCAGGTTTTTCAGCGTAAATTCCTCGGAGGCCGTGGAAATCGGCTGATCCACGCTTAGCGCTCCCCCGGCATTTTGCGTTTGCCGCAGCGTATAGGGAATCGCGTAGGTCTTATCCTTTATGCTCAGGACAAATTTGCCGCTGCCCTCCGTACCCTTTGGCATGGGCGCCGTGAAATAGAGATTGACTGTCTTTCCCGGATCCAAAGAGGAAAAATAATCCAATTTCGCGCCATCCTGCATGAGTATGGGCCCGTCCGTGTAGCTTTCGCCGCCGTCGGTCGCGAAGTATAGATTCAGCGCGTCGGCGGTCAGGGCTTGTGTTCCCGTATTTGCAAAACGCGTCTTTAAAATGGCGAATTCATTGCCATCCAGCGCCTGATATTCCATCCCGCTCATTACGGACGTTACCCGATCCGCATTTTCCATTTTGGTGACAGTGAAGTCCACGCCATCCCCGGCGACGGGCGTGTTGAACGCAAGCGCTTCCTCCTCCGGCCCGGGCAGTGCCGCTGGCTCGGGCAACGTGAAAAGCACCGAAACGTTATCCGCTTCCGCATTGATGAAATCGAGACGCAACGCATCGGGCAGATTTTTCCCCTGATCGAAATACACCCATCCGCTCGTGCTTTCGCCCACTGCGACGGGTTTGAACACGTCGAGCATATCAAAAAGCGCGGTGCTTGTGAGCCAGCCATTATACTCTGTTTCGCCGGTAAACGTAAACAGATAGACCTCGGTTGGATCGACCGTGCCCGTGCCCTCGTATTCTTCCAGACGGAAGGTAATGCCTACAGCACCACCGGCGAGCGGGTCTTCATACGACATTTTTTTCGCGTAATCCGTAAGGGAGGCCCCGTCGATGTAGTCCGTCAGAGATACAAACATTTTGAACGCGCCATCGCCCGTTCTTCCGGAGAGCGTGATTTCCTCACCCGGCTGCAAAACCGGCATCGGAGACGCTTGAACTTCGCCGGCAAAGCATCCTGTGCACAGCAGAGCGGCAAAAAGCAACGCAAAAAATAAACCCACAAATCTTTTTTTCATTGTCAATCCCCCATACACCCGAAACAATCAGGCTTTTTGTTTTTTCAAACGCCGGAAGGGTCGTCTTCGTCGTTTGCAAGGAAGCGCGCCTCAAAAAAAGGATCGTCCTTTAGGCGGGCGAGGTCTTCTTTGCTGAGCACGGTGTTGGTGCCAAGGCACGCCGTACACCGCGCCACACACGCCGGGCATACGCACCCGAGCGTCATGTCCTCCGCGTGCACCATATAGGTTCCGCATGCGCGGCATTCACATCTCATCTGACCATCTCCGTTTCATATATAAAAACAATAATCAATCCGGCGAAGTTTGTCAAGCGCGCATATCTTCAGATCGCGTCCGCGCCGCGCTCACCGGTACGGATGCGCACCACGTCGCTCAGATCATAGACGAATATTTTGCCGTCGCCCTGCGCCTGCGTTCCGGCGGCGTCGACGATTGCGGCAATCGTTTTTTCCGCGAGCGCGTCGGTGGATACGACGACCTCAAATTTGATTTTGGGCAGCAGGTTGATGTCGATCTCGTTGCCGCGCACGACCTCCGTCCATCCCTTTTGCGCGCCGCAGCCCATGACCTCGTAGACCGTGATGCCCTGTATATTGATGGCGTTGAGCGCGTCCTTCACATCCTCATATTTTTCCGGGCGCACGATTGCTTCGATTTTTTTCATTTGATGATACCAGCCTTTCTGTTTCGATCAGTCCATACCGTTGAAAGAGGGATAGGCGGATTCGCCGTGCTCGGAGGCATCCAGCCCGATTTTTTCATCCCGATCCGTCACACGCAGCGTTATGAACAGCCGCACGATACCCACGCAAATCAGCGTCCCGCCGACAGCGACGCCAATCGTGACCAATATACTGATTGCCTGTGCGGCAAACAGCTCCGTTTCGCCGAACAGAAGCCCATTCCACCGCGCCGCCGGATTGATTTCCCGAAGGGCAAACAGACCCGTGGCGAGCCCGCCCCAGATGCCGCCGATCCCGTGACAGCCGAACGCGTCAAGCGCGTCGTCGTAGCCAAGCCGTTTTTTTACGGCGGCGATCATGAAATAGCAGATGGGGCTGACGGCGGTGCCGATGATCATGGCCGCCCACACGGGAACGAAGCCCGCGCCGGGCGTGATGGCAACAAGCCCGGCAACCATGCCGGTCGCCGCGCCCACCGCCGTGGGTTTGCCGGTGCGCACTACATCAAGGAGCATCCATGAGAGCAGGGCACAGGCGGCGGAGACAATGGTTGTAATCGTGGCATGCGCGGCAAGCTCGTTTGCACCAAGTGCGCTGCCCGCATTGAAGCCGAACCAGCCAAACCACAGGAGCGCTGCGCCGAGCAACACGAACGGAATGTTATGCGGGCGGGAGTCGATGGCCGGATATCCGCGTCGTTTGCCAAGGAACAGCACGAGAAGCAAGCCGCTGACGCCGGAGCTGATGTGCACGACATTGCCGCCCGCGAAGTCTATGGAGCCAATTTCACTGAGAAAGCCGCCTTTTCCCCACACCATGTGGGCGAGAGGATAGTACACGATGAAAGACCACAGCACGACAAACAGGAACAACGCCTTGAATTTCATGCGCTCCGCAACCGCGCCAGTGATGAGCGCGGGGGTGATGATGGCAAACATCATCTGAAAGGCGACGAACGCATATTGAGGCACGCCGGGCGCATAGGGACTTTCCCCGTTTAAAGCATTGAGCCCGGCTGCGTTCAGGTTCCCGATAACTCCGCCGATGTTGCCACTGAATGAAAGGGAATAGCCGACGGCGACCCACAGGACTGCCGCGAGCCCTGTGATGAAGAATGAGGACATCATGGTGTTCAGCACGTTTTTCCTGCGCGCAAGGCCGCCGTAAAAAAAGGCGAGACCGGGCGTCATCAGGAACACAAGCGCGGAACAGATCAATAGAAATCCGGTATTTCCTGCGTTGAACATAAAAACCACCTCGCTTAAAAATGAAATATTTAAAACGATATATTTCATTATACTATGGATATATAAATAATCAAGGAGTTTTTAACTGAAAAAATGAAATATAAATATTAAATATTTCAAAAAGGCTAGAAAGCAGGAAGCTGTGTTCAAAGAACGATCAGGCCGAGAAGCTTTGCGAGCTCCGCCGCCTGTGCCGCGTTTACCTTTGCGCCGTTGAGTTCGTAGGGAGAGACGGAAATGCCGTCGATCCTGCTGGAGGAGAGATCGACGCCTTTTAAGGGCGTTTTGAAAAACTGCGCACGCGTGAGGTCGGCCTTGTCAAAAATGATGTTTTTGAAAGCGCATTCCTCAAGCGCCGCTTCCGCAAGGGAGGTGTGCGCAACGAGCACGCTCCGCCATTTGGACAGGGTAAAATTTGCGTAGCGCAGGCTGGAATCGGCAAGGGACACATCCTGCAAAAAGGCACGGTGCAAGTTTCCGCCCACGGCCTTGCATGACAAGAACGCACAACGGTTGAAATACGCGCTTTCAAACGAACAGCCGGAAAAATCGCATGTGCGGAAGATCACGTCAATGAATTCGGATTTTTTGAAATCGCTGTCCGTAAACCGGCAGTTTTCAAAGACACAGTCGTGAAAGCGGATTTTTTGGAAGCTGCCTTCGTCTTTGGCAAGGGAAAAAAAATCGTATGCTTCGATCTCTGTTTCCTCTTCGCGCGCGACGCAAACAAGTGCTTCAAAATCGGCGTTGGGCGCGGGATGCTCGGTGATACGCGGTGTTAGCAATTTCATAGATGTACCCTCCGTTTTTATTATACCACAGGAGGAAAACAAAAAAGGGACGCATACCCGAAGATACACGCCCCTTGGGGTGGGTAAAGTTTATTTCGCGCCAAGCGCAGCCATGGTGATGTAATTATACGGCTGGTTGAAGTGCGGCAGGAAGAAAATATCGAGCAGCTTCAGCTTGTCGATGGTCACGCCTTCTTCGATGGCAAGCGAGAACATGTGGATGCCCATGGAGATGTCCTCATACGACGCGATCTGCGTGCCCACGATCCGGCGGGAGCACTTTTCATACACGATGCGGATTTTGACGCGTTTGTTGTCGTGGATGAACGCGGGCTTCTGCAAGTCCTCATAATCCGTATATTCCACCTCGAGGCCTGCTTTTTCCGCGGCCTTTAAATTAAGGCCCGTGGAGACCATGTTGTAGCCATAGATGCTGATGCCGTTTGACCCTTGTACGCCCACGGATTCCAAGGGCGTGCCGCACACGTTGTGCGCCGCCACGATTCCGCTTCTGACCGCGTTGGTCGCAAGGGCAATATAGGAGGGCGCGCGCAGGGCGTTGCTGTATACGGTCGCGCAGTCGCCGACCGCGTATACGTCGGGGAGGCTCGTCTGCTGGTGCCTGTCGACAATGATCGCGCCGTTTGCAAACAAATCGAGCTTGCCCTTGGCAAGGCCGCTGTTGGGATAGAAGCCGATCGCCAGAATGACGAGTTCGGCGGAATATTCGGCACGGTCTGTCACAATCTTTTGCACCTTGCCGTTTTCACCCTTCAGCTCCTTCACCATCTCGCCGAAGTGGAGACCAACTCCATTTTGGCGCAGTACGTCGTCCATATCGTGCGTGAACCACGGATCGTAATAGCCCGCGAGGGAGGTGTCAAGCGATTCGAACAGCATGGCGTTGCGGCCGCGCCGCTGGATCGCCTCGGCGATCTCAACGCCGATATAGCCAGCGCCCGCGACCGCGACGTTTTTGATGTCCGGATCGTTGAGGGCGTTGTTGATCTTCTGGCCGTCTTGAAAGAGCTTCACCACGTCGACGTTTTCGAGACCGAGGCCTTCGATCTTCGGAACGATGGGCAGCGATCCGGTCGCGAGGATCAGCTTATCGTAGCTTTCCGTGACATCCGTGCCGTCCTTTTGTTTTGCGTGTACGACCTTTGCGTCGAAGTCAATATCCAAAACTTCCGTTTCCATATAGACCTTCGCGTGTTTTTTCTTGAACACGTCCTGCGAGCAATAGAAAAGACCGTCCGTCCCGTCGATCTGCTGGCCAACCCAAAGCGCCGTACCGCAGCCGAGGTAACTGATGTTCGTGTTCCTGTCGATGATGACAAGCTCACTGTCCGGATAATGATCGAGAATCGTGTTTGCCGCCGCGGTACCCGCGTGGTTTGCGCCTACCAAAACAATCTTGCTCATAAAATTCATACCTCCGTGTTGTTTAATTTAAATCGATGAGTTTGGCGGTGACACCGTCAAGCGCATTGAAATCCGTGATCATTTTGTCGAGGGCTTCCTGATCGCCGCAGGCCTGCAGCATGATGACCCCGTCGTCTGAGCAGAAATCCCCGCCTGTTTCGTGCATACCCACACGCATGCGAATATTGCACCCGTGCTTGGTGAGCGCCTCCTGAAGCCGAACCGCGTTTGCGGAGCGGTGCGCAATCCGCAAACCGATGATATAATAGCAAGACATAAACATACCCTCCGTTTCATTGTTTGAATGGAAAACAAAATATGATTTTTATGTATAAACAAAAACCGTTTGCTTAAAACGTGAAATATCGGTTATGATAATAATAATCGTTATAAATTTTGAAAAGGAGAAAAAGGATGGCGGTTGTATCTATCATTGTCAGCCTGGTGGGGCTGGTGCTGAGCTTTGTGCTCGGGTTTCCGCTGAGTCTTGTGATCGGGCCTTATATTGGAATGGCGTTCGGGCTTGCGGGGCTTGCGCTTGCGATCATCGCGCGAAAGAAGCAAAAATCGAACACTGCGACGGCAGCACTTGTGATCAGCATCGTCGTCACAGGGCTTTGCATTGTACGGGTATTTACATTTGCTTCCTGCGTGGGAAGAATTGCGGGGATGATCGGCAGCCTATTCTGATCGTGGCAGATTAAAATGCTGGCCTTCACAGTTTGTTTAAGTTTTTGCTATCGTTTCGTCATACAAATTCGGTAAATTGAAATTGAGATAAATAGATGCCTAGTATGAGGCCGCAAAAGCGTTGTTTTGCACTTGAGCGCGCTGAAAAACCTCAACGATCGTGATACTCAGATTTCCCTCGTGCAGAAGGTCGATCTCTGTGGCGGCGGACTGATCCGCCAGGCGCACGACAGGACGCAGAGGATGCTCGGTGCGCGCGACGACGACCGCAAGCTGCCCCGTATTCAGACGCACAAATGTTCCTCTGGGATAAAACTCCATGATTTGCATAAACGCTTTTATGATTTCATAATCAAATTCAATATTTCCGTTGCCCATAACATATTCCGCGGCATCGGCCGGGGCAATTGGGCTGCGGTAAGGACGCTGAGAGGTGAGCGCGTCAAAAACATCCGCAACGGCAATGATGCGTCCAAACAGCGGGATTTCCTCCCCCGCAAGATGCGCGGGATAGCCCTCGCCGTTGTAGCGTTCGTGATGACTGACGACGCCCGCGCACACGCGTTCGGCATTGATATGATGTTCTTTTAAGTAGGTGAGCCCGAACGCGCAATGCTCCTTGACCCGTTCGTATTCATCGACGGTCAATTTATCGGGTTTGTTGATCAGCACCTTTGGAATCTGTATTTTTCCAATATCGTGCAGCAGCGCGCACAGGGCAAGCTGGCGCAGGTCGCCGGGCCTGAGCTTCATTTGCTTACCGATCGCGACCGACATGACGGCGACGCTGATGGAATGATGAAACGTATAGTCGTCATACGCTTTTAAATCCATGATGTTGACAAGAATATCATTGTTGCGGATGATGGTGTCCGCGATTTCGTTGGCGACAGTTGTGACGGTGTCCATCGGAATCGCTTTATGCGCGTTAAATGCTTTTTTGAGCGCGCTCAGTGTCTTTTTCTTGAGCTGCGTGCTGATGATGGGCGCACATCTGGTATATTTTACATCCGGCTCCTTGATATAGACGCCGGGGTTATCGAGCTCTTTGATCCGGTCGATCAGCTGCTGCGTAACGATCTGCCCGTGTTTGAGCATAGCAACCCACTCGGACCGAAAAAAATATACGTCCGATTCCAGTTTCATACCCACTTTCAGTTGTTCAACCGGCAGAAACAACATTGACCGAAGCCCTTTCGCGATTGTAGTGTAACCTATATTATATCAGATTTTTTCGCGAAATCAAAAGAAATTTCATGCGCGGCCGGGTGCGTATGATTTATGGAGAACTAAATTAAAGCTGCAAGGCCAAAGTTTGCGTCGGTTTTTTTACTCTTCCAAGAAGATTTCAACGCAAATTTGCAGGGTTTCGGCATCCTGCCCAATGGAATACAGCCGCCCGAATATCTTTTGCCCGCTGTCCATGAGCAGCGCAAGCAGGGTGTTGGACTGATGAGAAATATGCCCGATCTTGGTGCCGCGTCCATCGGACACGTAGATAGACAGGGGATCCGCAAGATCGTATTGATCGCGGATGAGATTCAGCCTGTCGCCCGGGAGCAGTTCGTTTGGTATTTCCGGGTGGTTTTGCAGGGCGATCGTCGTGCCGGCAAGCTGCTGGAAATCCGCAAAACGCCCGCCCTCCCACAGAGGATCGTTTTTGCGCTCTGAAATGCAGACAGCCTTTAAATCGTTGAATTGTTCGATGGATTTGCGCAGCTTTTGGCGGGCATTCACTTCCTTTTGCATCGCAAGCTTTTCTTCGGCAAGCTTCTGCTGTTGTTTTTCCAGCAGCACGCGCCGCTCTTCCTCGTCCTTTTTGCGCTCTTCCTCGCGCACCAGATATTCGATGTGCTCGTCGAGCATCTTGAAAAGCACCTTGCGCATCATGTTTTTGGGGGATTTTTTGATCAGCCCCGTCAAAATATCGGCGGTCTCCCGCGTCATATCGGTTTTGGGAATGGCGGCGAGCAGATCCTTGAGGAATTTCTCGAAGGCCATGTTGTATTCTTTTCCCGTATGCGGATTTTTGAGCAGAAGGTCCATCCACGCATTGAACAGCTCGAAATCCTTTTCAATCAGACATTCCGCGAGCAGCAAGGCGTGACCGGATTCAATATAGGAAGGCTTTTCAAACAAAGCCGACGCGAGAGACGGCGTTTTTTTCAGAAGCGGCACGAGCTGCGCAGGAGCGATGCCGCGTGCGCGCAGCGTTTTTAGGATATCGCCTGCGAGCCGGTAGGCGTTTGGCGGAGAGGAAAGAGTGAGCTCGAAGGTGCTGAGCAGCCATTCCCACAGACGGAGCATTTGCGCTTCGTCGATCAAAAACAGGTCGGCAAGCAGTTCTGCGACACTTTCGCGGTTTGCCTCAAAATTGGATTTGAGTTCCGGATAATTGGCAAACACAGCCAATCCGTATTCGTAGTAGCTGTCCTTGCGTCTGTATTTTTTGATGTCCTCCGCGAGCGGAAGGGAAGGATCGATTGGCTGGGAAACATTTCTGTGCAATCCGGCGCGGTCGTAACCGTCCTCGTCATAGACGGGCGCTTCGCCGATCTCCGAAGGGACATCGGGGGGCAGGGCAGGGTCGTCCGTCTCGGGCGGCACAAATTCTTCAACCGCCGGGGCGGCGGCCTCCTCCGTTTGCGGCGTTTGCGCCAGTTTTTTTGAAAGCTTGGAAAATACGCTCATAGGTTCATCCTCATATTGTAAAGTTATTTTTATGCTTTATATTCGGCGGCCTTTCGGTTTTGCTCAATGGTTTGATCCGCAAAAACCGCAAAATCTTCATACGTTCCCTTGGTAAAGCCTTGCTTTGACACACGCACAACGGAATGATCCGCGAAGAACAAGGAGCAGTAGACGCGATCCTCCGAGCGTTTGACGAGTGTGCGGTAATCGTGCGTTTCGACGTTATCCGGATCGACCTGCACGATGTGGTCTGAAAATTGTATGATGCGCTTCCAGCCTTCCCTTGAAGGACGAAAGGGAATATTGGCAGCGGATTCAAGCGCTTCGCTGTATCTGCGGGTGCGCATAGACAGGATGCGGAACAAAAAAACAAGCGCCAGCAGAATGCCGACAAACAAAAAGAAGGGCTGCTCGTTGACGACAGACACAAAGATGACCGCCACAGACAAGATAAAGCCGAGGTATCGCACGCCATTGCCCTTGCGATCCGCCGCGCGCGCATCACGTTCGTTTCGTTGGCCTTGAACGGAGCGGACGCTGTTATGATGAGAGCCCTCCCGCGAGACCATATATTCATTTTCAAATAAAATTTCATTGGCAGAAGGCTGAACTGTCAAAACACGCACCGTCCTTTTCCCGCAAATGTGGATCAAGACTATCATAACACAAACAAAGAGACGCAGGAAGCAGGATTTTGCTGTTTGTAAAAAAAGAAAAGCCGGATTTTCCGGCTCTTCCTTTTTTATTGAATGATGATCCGTCAGACGGACTATCTCAGCAGAGACAGAACGTTCTGCGGGAGCGAGTTCGCCTGCGCGAGCATTGCCGTAGCAGCCTGCGCAAGGATGTTGCTCTTCGTGAACGCGGTCATCTCCGAAGCGATATCCACGTCGCGGATGCGGCTTTCCGCAGCCGTCAGGTTCTCGGAAGAAACCTTCAGGTTCGCGATCTTGTGGTCGAGCCTGTTCTGCATCGCACCGAGTGCAGCGCGCTGATCGGAGACCTTGTCGATCGCCGAACGGGTCGCCGTGATGGCTTTGCCCGCAGCTTCCTGCGTTTCGATGTCAACGGAATCAAGGCCGAGGCCCGCCGTGTTCATGGAATCGATGGCAACAGCAAGCTGTTCGCCTTCGAGCGCGCCAACCTGGATGCGGATGGCGTCATAGCCCGTTGCCGTAACCGGAACGAAGCCCGTTACATCTACCTGACCCTTGACGATCAGAGCGCTGCCCTTCTGGTCTGCAGCCAGCACATTGCCGTTTGCATCCGTGAGGCCCTGCGCGATGTTGGTGAAGGAATCGCCTGCCTGATACTCGTAGGTGTATTCCGTACCGTTGAGCTTCACGCTGATGGTGTCGCCCGCTTTGAGCTTGACGGTGTCGATCTCGATGGTGGACTGCACCGCGTCCGCAGCCTTGAAGGAAACCTTATTGTCGGATACGCCTTCAAAAGTAGCATTCTGCGTCACCGTGAAGCCAGTGTCAGTCGCGTTTGCCGCAACCGTGATGTCTCCGGCTACGCCCGCCTGCAGCGCCGCTACCAGATCCGCATTGGTTTTCGTGCTGTCCCAGGTGATGCCGATGTTGCCGTCCTTCGCCTGCTGTCCGGCTTCAATCATCTCGAAGCGGCGTCCGCCCACTGTGAGCGTGTCGCCAATCTTGAGGTCAGCGATGCTCACGTTTGCGCTCGTCACGCCTGCAACCGCCGCTACCGCTGTCTGGCCCTTTGTTACTTCGACCGAAGTAACATTGGTGAGACCTGCGCCGCTGATGGTCGCGCCCATCATGAAGGAGCGATTCGGATCCGTCGTGTTTGCGGCGCCTTTGATTGACAACGTTCCGGCAGTAGTCGTGCCATCAAACGTATAATTCGCCAGAGCCGCGTCGCCCGCAGTTTTCGCCGCGTTCAAAGCAGACGCGATGTCTTTCGCTACATCATTTGCAGTGTTGCCGGTCTGTGTGACATTATAGGATTTTCCGGCAAATGTAATTGTGTAGTCGGCAGCCTGACCGGTAGCACCCGACAAATTGAACGTATACTCTGCTGTCGCCGCCGCTACTGCCGCCACGCCCTTGGTGGTGATCTGATGCGTGATGGCCGTGTTGTTCGCCGGGTTCACCGTCTCGCTCACGTTTACGCCAGACGTCGCAGCGCTTCTCTGCGGACCAACATAGGACAGGGAACCGTCGAGGATCTTCATGTTGTTGAACGTGGTCTGTTCCGCAACGTCGTTGATCTCACGCTTCAGCTGCTCGAACTCTTTTGCAAGCGCGTTACGGTCAAGCGTCTGGTTGGTGCCCGTCGCGGACTGGTTCGCAAGCTCGTTCATTCTCTGCAGCATGGAATGTGTTTCCTGCAGCGCGCCTTCAGCCGTCTGTACCAGCGAAATAGCATCCTGCGAGTTCTTCGTAGCCATGTTCAGGCCGCGGATCTGCGAACGCATTTTCTCTGAGATAGCGAGGCCGGCAGCGTCGTCGCCCGCGCGGTTGATGCGGTAGCCGGACGAGAGCTTTTCAGCGCTCTTGGAAACGTTGTCGTTGTTGATGGTGTACTGACGATGTGTGTTCAGTGCCATAATGTTGTTTTGAATTCTCATGATAAATACCTCCGTGTATTTGTTTGATTTACCTGCCGGCCAGAATTCGGTTGACCGATAGGCATCAGGCCCCATAAGGTTCGCATTCTATGCGGGAGCCTTGTTTGTTGGGAAACAAACTCATGCGGTTCAGTGTTTCGGAGTGACGTCCCACCGTCCACAAGAAACAGCCTGTTTTTGCGTCCCTGTTTATTCTTTCGGATAAATCAAAATAAAACTTTAGCAGTTTTTTTATAAAAGTTCAATATTTTAATGCGTGGTTAAAAGAAGGGTGAAGCAAAAAGAATAAAGTAAGTAAAAAAAGATGTTTAAATTTATTAAAAAAGCGACATTATATATTGTATAAATAGATTTTCAGGTGTATGATGGGGATGATAAATGTGTTTCCTATTTATATGAAATGCGCAGAGGTTAAGCGCATGCGAATTGTGAGCCACAGACTTTAGGGATCGGCAACGACCCGGAGGGAGGGAAAATCATGATCGGTTCGGTAAGCGGCAGTTCATATGATCTCAACGCGATCGGAAATGTGGGCCAGTATGCCTCCAATCTTGTGAAAACCTATATGACCTCAGCCAAAACGGGTGCGGCAAGCGGCGGCGCGGGAACCTATCAGGATACGATCGAAAAAACCACCGGCGATACGCTGCGCTTTGCGCAGGAAAATGTTTCCAATCTAAAAAATATGAAGGGAGCGGCAGCTTCCCTTGAAAACGCGGCACGCGGGCTTGGCGCGGGCGCTTCGGCGGAGGACGTGGCAAAGGCGGCGGAGAATTTTGCGTCGGCTTACAACAAAACGGTCTCTTATTTGTCGTCCGGCGCAGCAGACGGCGCGGGTGCACAAAAGGCGCTTTCGCTGGTGGCAGACAACCGTATGACGGAAAGCTCTGCGGCAAAATACGGCGGGTATGCGGCCAGTCGTCTGCAGACGATGGGTATTTCAATCGACAAGGACGGCAAAATGCAGGTGGATCACAAAAAGCTGATCGCTACGGCGGAAGAGCGCCCGACGGCAGTGAAGGCAATGCTTTCCGGGCGGGGAAGCGTGGCTGAAACGATGCAGGAAAATGCGGACAAGGCGATGCGCATTCCGGCGGCGACCTACACCGATTTCAGCAAGATGAAGGTGTCGGACAGCCTGATCAGTATGTTGATGCCGGGCAGAGGATTTTTGTTCGACATATCGCTGTGATTGTAAAGAAATTGTAAAGAAGTTGTAAAAGATAATGATATGGTCGCCCCGCAGGAAGCGGACAGGGCGGATGCGAAAATGCAAAAAAGCAGGAGGCGAATCGGTTTTCTGCTTTTTTAAACCAAAATGTGCTGTGTTGAAATGGCTGTACTGTGCCAAGGAAGTATATGTTTTGATTGACAAAAACGTGATATTTTGTTAGTATGGGTCTATGAAAATGCGGGGGTTTCCAGCATTTTTTATGAAAATGAGATTTTGATCAAAAACAAAGCCGGAAAAACGCTTGCTTGACGGCTATTTGGGGGCAGCGGGATGCACAAGGAAAAAGGGAAATGTATTGGATTGGTTAATAATACTATTGAAAGATAGTATTATTTCTCTTTTGTTTGGAACTGTGATGTAGACGGCTACACGAAATCAAGACAGTAAGGAATGGTTGATGATGGAAAACGAGATGCAAATCACCGCAAATGATCTCGATATGCTCAGAGAGATCGCCAATATCGGAGCGGGAAACGCGGCGTCTGCACTGTCGGAAATGACGGGCCAGACGATCGACATCAGCGTTCCGAACTGCGAGATGATCGGCTATTCCGAAATCGCCGACCGCATGGGCGGCGCGGAAAATATTATTTTGGGCATGCTGGTGCAGATGAGCGGAGACATGGAAGGATATATCCTGCTCGCACAGGGGCTTGCCGATGCGCGGAGCACCATAAAATCGCTGATGGGCGTGGAGCTTGACGAAGAGGACATGAACCTCGAGGATTATGAACCGATGCGCGAGGTGTGCAACATTCTTGCGGGGACGTATCTGTCGGCGCTGTCCTCGATGATGAGCCTTTCGATCACGCCGAGCGTTCCGGAAATGACGATCGATATGGCCATGGCCATTATGAATGTCCCGGTGTATATGTACGGCGATCTGGGAGAATTCGTGCTGCTGCTCAACACGAGGTTTGGCGGAGCCGTCGAAGGAATCAAGGGGAACTTTTTCCTGATACCGACGATCGAATCCTTAGAGACTCTGAAGAAAGCGTTGCTGATGGAATGATATGGAAAAAACCTTGATTATCGGCATGGCGGAGCTTGGGGTCGTGAAGAGCCCGCAGCATATCGCTACGCTTGGCCTCGGATCGTGCGTCGGGATCGTGCTATACGATCAGGTGAATAAAATAGGCGGGATGGTGCATGTCGTTATGCCGGACAGCGGAAAGCGGCCGGGTGTGGTGCGTGCCAAATTTGCGGATACGGGAGCGGAGGAGCTCTTGAACCAGATGCTTAGGGCTGGCGCAAGGCGGGATGCGATCATCGCAAAGCTGGCGGGCGGCGCCCATATGTTTGGGGCGATCACGAAAAACGACACGATGAAAATCGGCGACAGAAATGCCTTTAACAGCAAGATGGCCGTGCTGAAGCTGAAGATCAGAATCGTAGCGGAGGACCTCGGCGGAAGCTATGGACGCACCATCGAGCTCAACCCGCTCGACGGAGGGCTCATGGTGAAGACGGTGGGACAGGGAGTTAAAGTATTATAAGGCGTTTGCGGGAAAGAACACGAAGCGCGTGAAAGCCTGCTGGATAATTTATTACAGGTAGTTTAGGAGGACATTTAGTTTATGAAAAAGGTTTTGGTTGTGGACGACGCAGCGTTCATGAGGCTTACAATCAAGAACATGCTCTCAAAAAATGGTTTTGAGGTTGTGGGCGAGGCCGAAAACGGCGTGCAGGCGATCCAAAAATGTACGGAGCTGCAGCCGGACATCATTACGCTGGATATTACCATGCCGGAAATGACGGGAATCGAGGCTTTAAAAGAGATCATGAAGATCCGTCCGCAAAGCAACGTCGTGATGGTTTCCGCGCTGGGGCAGGAAGGAATGGTCAAAGAGGCCGTTATGCTTGGCGCGAAGGGTTTTGTTGTGAAACCGTTTAAGGAAGACATCATCGTATCCGCACTCAGCAAGTTTAAGTGAGGCGGCAGCTGCGCGAAAAGCAACGATGCCGGACAACGGGGAGTGAGCGAACATGAATGAAATGGAATCCATGATCCCAACCTACATACTGGAATGCAGCCAGTTGCTCGAACAGCTCGAAGAGCTGCTGTTGGGTGGAGAAAAAAACGCAAGCCTTTCAAAAGAACAAATTGACGAAACGTTCCGCGTGATGCACACCATCAAGGGCTCGTCGGCCATGATGGATTTCAACGGCATCGCGGTGCTTGCGCACGCAATCGAGGACCTGTTCTCGAAAATAAGGGAAAAGACCCCGCCGGATTCGGAGTGGGATCATATTTTTGACGTTACGCTGGAGGCGATCGATTTTTTCAAGGGAGAAATTGAGCGGCTGCAAGACGGCGAAACGCCTGACCGCGAGGCCACGGAGATGGTCAATGAGCTTCACGCGATGCGCAACAGACTTGAAGGCGTGGAGGAGGAGGCAGCTGCGAAAGGCGAAACGGGCGCCGCTGCGCAGGAGACGGACGAGGCGGGCATGCAGATCGCCACGGATCTTTTGTCTCAGCTCGAGGCGCAGAGCGGCGAGCGGAAATGCCTTGCAAAAATGACATTTGAAGAGGACTGCCAGATGGAGACCGTGCGCGCCTATGGCGTAATGATGGCCATCAAGGACCTCTATACCAATATTGTGACATACCCGGCCGACCTCGAGGACAATCATGACGAGGAAATCGTGAAGAACGGCTTTTGGCTGGCGTATGCGACGACAGAGGACTGTGAAGAAATTATCCGGCAAAAGCTGGAAGAGACGATGTTTGTGGAGCGCGTGGAATATGGCGAAGAGGAAAGCGCCGCCGCGGACGCGGATCAGCAGGAAGAGCAGCCCGAACCGGCGGCCGTGCAGGAAGCTGACATCGCGCCCGAGCCTGAACAGGTCAAGATCGTAGCAACACCCGTACCCGCCGCAGAGCAGAAAAAGGGCACGGAGGAAAAGGTACAAAAGCAGAGCTTTATCAACGTCAACGTGACAAAAATCGACAAGCTGATGAACCTGGTCGGCGAGATCGTGACGACGGAGTCGATGGTCACGAAAAACGCGGAAGTTGTGAACCTGCATCTGGAAAGCTTTGAGAAGCAGGCAAGACAGCTTAGGAAGCTGACGGACGAATTGCAGGATATTGTGATGTCGATCCGCATGGTGCCGATCGCGGGGACGTTCCACAAGATGCAGCGCATCGTGCGCGACATCTGCAAAAAGACAAACAAGAGCGCGGACCTCGTGATCATCGGCGAGGACACGGAAGTGGATAAGAACATTATAGATAATCTGTCGGACCCGCTGATGCATTTGATCCGCAACGCGATGGATCACGGCATCGAAACGCCGGAGGACAGGGAAGCTGCGGGCAAGGACCCCAAGGGCGTTGTGACGCTGGAGGCAAACAGCACCAGCGGCGACGTTATTGTGCGCGTGAGCGACAACGGCAGGGGCATGGACCGCGAAAAAATCATACAAAAGGCGTATGAGAAAGGCCTGACGACCAAGCCGGAAAATGAGATTTCTGATAAGGAAGCCTACGGCTTTACGCTGATGCCGGGTTTTTCCACCAACGATGAGGTGACGGAGTATTCGGGCCGCGGCGTGGGCATGGACGTCGTGCACAAGAACCTTGAAAAGGTCGGCGGCAGCATCAGTGTGGACAGCGAAAAGGGGAAGGGCACGACGATCACGATGCACATCCCGCTGACGCTTGCGATATTGGACGGAATGAAGATCACGGTGGGTAAATCGACCTATATTGTGCCCACGCTTGCAATACGTGAATCGCTCGAACCGCGGCTGCATAAAATCATTACCGAGCCGAACCAGAATGAAATGATCATCATACGCGGGATATGTTATCCGATCCTGCGCCTGAACCGGATATTCAATGTGGAAGGGGCGACGGAGGACTTCAATCAGGGTATTATGGTCCTTGTGGAAAGCGAGATGGGCACCGCGTGTCTCTTTGCGGATGAGCTGCTTGGAGAGCAGCAGGCGGTCGTGAAGCCACTGCCCCTTTATGTAACCAAGACGATCGGCCGGGTGAAAGGCATCAGCGGATGCAGCATCATGGGCGACGGCGGGATCGCGCTGATCCTGGATATCAACAATCTTTTGGCCTAACGCGCGCAGGTGCGTTACCGGCGGGGAGGAATGACCTTGGACGAGAAAGAAATCATGCAGGATGCGGATCACTCAAAGAAGTATCTGACGTTCTATATCAATGAACAGCGCTACGGGATACCGATTTCTCTTGTGATGGAGATCATCGGGATGCAGTCCGTCGCGGAGGTGCCGGAATTTCCGGCCTATGCAAAGGGGATCATCAACTTAAGAGGGTTGATCGTTCCGCTGATCGATGTAAATCTGCGTATCGGATATGTCGAGCGCGAATACACGGAGCGGACATGTGTGATCGTGGTGGACGTACAGGGCATCGAGATCGGCCTGATCGTCGACGAGGTGGACGAGGTGATCGATATCCGCGACAAGGATATCAATCCGCCGCCGCAGAACGCGACCACGGAAGCGGACCAGTATGTCAGCGGCATTGCGGTTTTGCCGGACAAGCTGATTTTACTGATGTCCTGCGAACAAATCATTGGCGATGAGTGTTTTGGGGTATAAAACACATTTAGCAATAATAAGGCAAGGACAATTGGGAGGATGCAAAGATGAAGAACATGAAAATTGGCACTCGAATATTAGTCGGGTTCCTGGTCGCGATCTTGCTGACCGTTGCTTTGGGGATCGTGTCTATTTTAGGAATGAACACGATCGGCCAAAAGGTGATACAGATGCACGACGGACCGTACAGCGCTGAAAAGCTGATGGGAAAGATCGAGACCAGCGTGCATGAGGTAACCAAAAATATTTACATCATGCTGACGACGACGGACAAGGAAGAGATCGGCAATCTGAAGAGCCAGATCGACGAGAAAAATGCGCTGATCATGGAAAACATCACGAAGCTCAAAGAGATGTATCCGGAACACGCCGACATTTTAGACAGCTTTACAAAGATCGTGACGGATGCGGCACCGATTTTTGAGGGGATCAACGAGGCGCAGATGGCGGACGACAATGAGACGACGCTGAAGCTTTTAGAGGAGCAGTTCCGTCCCGCGCTTCAAAGCGCGCTGAAGACGATCACACAGCTCGAAGATGCGGTGACGACAGAAGCGTCGGATTTCATAAAGGAATCCCAAAGAACGCTTCTGCAAAACATCCTCACCATAGCGATTCTGCTGGGCGTGGAGGTGGTCGTTTCCATGATCCTCGCGATCGCGATAACAAGAGGCATCAGAAAGCCGGTTGCGGAGTGTGTGGAGGCAACGACGCAGATCGCGCAGGGCAACCTCGAGGTGAGCGTGAAGCACACATCCAATGACGAACTTGGCGCGCTGGCGGACAACGTTCGTTCTATGGTTGGCACACTGAAATCCTACATCGGCGAGATATCCGATATTCTGCGCGAGGTGGCGAACGGAAATCTCGATGTGGAGACAAAAGAAAATTATATGGGGAACTTCAAGGTCATCGGCACTTCGCTCGACCGCATCATTTCCTCGTTGAACAGCACGCTGGAAGGAATGGAACAGTCTGCGGGGCAGGTGGCCATCGGCGCGAACGAGGTGTCGCGCGGGGCACAGGCGCTGGCGCAGGGCGCGACGGAACAGTCGAGCTCGGTGCAGGAGCTGTCCGCTTCCATCGCGCACGTGAACGATCAGATTCAGAGCAACGCGCAGAGCGCGAAAGACACACAGGTGTTGATCGAAACGACGGCAGGCCTTGTGGGCGCGTGCAACGAGCACATGGAGGATATGCTTGCGTCGATGCGTGATATTGATACCAGCTCGGCGGAGATCGCCAAGATCATCAAGGTGATCGACGATATTTCCTTCCAGACCAATATACTGGCGCTGAACGCGGCTGTAGAGGCGGCGCGCGCGGGTGACGCAGGCAAGGGCTTTGCGGTGGTCGCGGACGAGGTTAGGAACCTTGCCACCAAGAGCGCGGAAGCGGCGAAAGAGACCTCCGCACTCATCGAGGGATCGGTGGAGAAGGTGCAGATGGGCAACAAAAAGGCAACGGAAACGGCGGATGTACTCAAAGAAATCGTCGTGAACGCCGGACAAATCAGCACCAACATCGACGCGATCACGGAAGCGTCCGATGAACAGGCGCGCTCGGTGAGCGAGATCAACCTTGGAGTGGAGCAGATTTCTACGGTTGTGCAGACCAATTCCGCGACGGCCGAGGAAAGTGCTGCCGCGTCTGAGGAGCTTTCAGGACAGGCGGACATGATGAAGCAGATGGTTGCGCGGTTCCAGCTAAAGGGCACCCAGAAGCAGGACGTGATCAACATGTATGAGGGGGACGAAAGCGACGATGCGCTGAGCGGATTCGACCTTTCGGGCGGAGACAAGTACTGATTCAAACGGAAACGAACAAAATGAGCGCAAGGATTGCCCGGCCTTTGAGGCCGGGCAATCCGCGCGTAAACAAAGGGAGTGACTCTTTCTGGCTAGCAGTGGCGTAAACGTTAAGGATGCAGGCAAAAAGGTTTTGGATGCCTGGAACAACGCACAAAAATCACAGAAAATATTGATTATTGCCGTTATCGTATTGACGATCATTGCGATAAGCGTTGTCGTATCCATGACGAACCAGGTGGAGTATGGCGTACTCTTTTCGGGCTTGAGCAATGAAGACGCGGGCAAGGTGGCGCAGGAGCTCGAGGCACAGGGCATTGAATATAAAACGGGCCCCGACGGGACACTTCTCGTCCCCAGAGAAGAGGCGGAAGCGTTGAAATATAAGCTGCAAGCGGACGGGCTTATTACAGGAGACGCACTCGATTACAGCATTTATTCGGGAAACGCATCGGCCTTTGGCGCAACGGATAAGGACAAGAAGTATTACGAGACGGTACAAAAGCAGCAGAATATTTCGCAGACCATCAACCGGATGGACAAGATCAAGAGCAGTATCGTAATGCTCAACATTGTAGACCCGAGCCAGTATGTGCTTTCGGCGGCGGACAACCAGCAGTCGACGGCATCTGTGATGATCACGCTTAAAAACAGTCAGATGCAGCTCTCCGAATCTGATGTGGCCGCGATTCGCGCGATCGTCTCTAAGGCGGTGCCCGACCTTTCGGACGCGAACATTTCGATTGTGGACCAGAACATGCGTTCCTACTCTGTGGCGGGAGATCTGGCGGCGGGAACGTCATCTGTGGATACACAGCTTGCGCTGCAAAACAAGGTGGCTTCCGATTTGCAGCAGCAGATCGTTACCCTCTTGACGCCGGTATTTGGCGCGGAAAACATTTCTGCGCAGGTGCGCGTCACGCTGGATTTTGATAAAAAGACAACAAACTCGCTCACGCTTTCCCCGCCTACGAGAGGCGCTGACAACACGGGGATCGTGACGAGCATGGAGATGACGGCGGAACGGCTGATGGGCACCAACGAGGTGGCGCAGGGCGCGGTGGGTATGGACCCGAACGGTGGCGGACCCACCTACGAGCAAATCGACACCGCTGCAGGGGATTCCAAGTATTATAATGCGGTGACGAAGGTCAATTATGAGGTCAATGAGATCAGCCAGCAGATCGAGGAGGCGCAGGGAGACATCACGGCGATCTCCACTTCGGTCATCTTGAACGGCGGAGAGGAATTGGCGGGCGTTTTAGAAGAGGTTCGTACGATCATTTCCGACGCGGCAGGTATCCCTGAGGGCAGCATCACGGTTTCGAGCATGCCCTTTGAGGGAACGGCGGCCTATCAGCAGATGATAGACGAACAGACCAAACAGCTCGAGGCGCAGCAGCAGCAGGCATTCATTCAGTCGCTGATCGTGCCCATTGCGGTTGTGGCGGGCATTGTGATCATTCTGCTTATCCTGCTGAGCTCGTTTAAGAAGAAGCGTCAGGCGGAGCTTGAAGCACAGCGTGCGCAGGCCGAAGCAGAGGCGGAAGCGCTGCGCGCCGCAGGCCTTTCAGCGGGCGGCGTCGATGTAGTGGCGGATGAAGAGATCTCGATTGAAGACCTGCTCAAAGAGAAAAACGACAATATGCTCAAACAGGTACAGATGCTTGTGGATAAAAACCCGGAAGTGATTGCGCAACTGCTGCGCAATTGGCTGACGGATGATATAGGAGGCGGACGGGAATGACGGGACACCTCTCTTTGAAGGAAAAAGCGGCCATTCTGATGGTGGCCTTGGGGAAAAATGTTTCCGCCAAAATATACAAGCATCTTACGGACGACGAGATCGAGCAGCTGACCCTTGGCATCACAGGCTTGAGCTCATTTGACAAAGAAACGCGCGACGATGTGGTCAATGAATTCTACGATCTGTGCGTGACCCAGAAGTATATTTCGGAGGGCGGCATCGATTATGCGCGCGACCTTTTGGTAAGCGCGGTGGGCGATGAAAAAGCAGACGAGCTGATCGGCAAGCTTTCGGCGGCGCTGCAGGTGCGGCCCTTCGACTTTGTGCGCAAGGCGGACGATACGCAGATCAGCAACTTCATACAAAACGAACATCCGCAGACCATTGCGCTGATCCTTTCGTACCTGAAGGCAAACAAAGCGGCAAATATCCTGGCGATGCTTCCCGAGGAAATACAGCCGAAGGTGATCGAGCGCATTGCCGATATGGGCGTGGTTTCGATGGAATATATCCGCGAGGCCGAACGCATTTTGGAATACAAGATCAGCAGCATGGGGCAGGAGGAGAACACCTCTGTGGGCGGTGTGGATATGGTTGTGGAGCTGCTTGCGGCAACAGACCGGAGCACCGAGAAAAACATCATGGACATCGTCGAGGTGGACAACCCCGAACTCGCGGACGAGATTCACCGCAAGATGTTTGTGTTCGAAGACATCGTCAAGCTGGGCGACCTCGAACTGCAAAAAGTTCTCAAGGAGATCGACAACAATGTCCTTACGATGGCTTTGAAGGGCGCAAGCGAGGAAATCGCGAACAAGGTGTACGCGAATATATCGAGGCGTGTACACGACCTCATCGTGGAAAACATGGAGTACATGGGGCCGGTGCGTGTGCGTGATGTGGAACAGGCGCAGCAGACGATCGTCAATGTGATCCGCAAGCTGGAGGACGCCGGAGAAATCGAGATAGCAAGAGGTGACGGCAACGATGAGCTCATTATTTAGGATCGACCGAAACTCGATCCACCCGGATATGATCAATTCGGCGTGCGTGGCCGTGCTGCCCAAGCTGGAGGATGTGCATGATATTTCCGCGGAGGAGAGCGCGCTCGACGAGCCCGATTATCAGACCGCGGGAGAAACCGTAGAGCACGCGGAGGAACGGCTGGACGCGAAGATCGTTCAGAGGAAACATGAACTCGACGAGCTGAAAAAGCAGATCGAGGATTCTGAAGCGTATGTAAGGCAGATGATGGAGTCGGCGGAGAACGACGCGCAGCATCTGCGGGAGGAAGCGAAGGAAGCGGGATACGAGGAAGGCCTCCGACAGGTGAGGGAGGAGTATGAACAGGAGCTGAAACAGGAGAAGGCGCAGGTGCAAAACTTTTTGCAGGCGCTAAAGATCACCACAACGAAGGCTTATGATGAGATAAAGGACAGTACGCTGGATTTTGCACTGTTCATTGCGGAAAAAATTGTAAAACGGGAATTTGACAGGGATGACGGAGTGTTTATGGATATGGTGCGGGACACCATTGGCAAGGTAAAAAACCAGACGCAGCTCGTTTTACGGATCAATCAGGAAGAGTACAATAAATTTTTTGCGGACGACAACGACGAATTTGTCAGCCTTTTGAAAAGCTCGGGCATCGAGATCAGAAAGGATTTGGCGGTCGATCGCGGCGAATGCGCCGTGGATACAGAGTATGGCACGCTTCGCTCGGGGATCAGAACACAGCTCAAGCGTATGGAGCATGCGTTGCGTGAGGCGGAGTGAGTATGAGGATCGAGGATAAAATATCTAAATTTAAGGAGATTTTATCACAGAGCAGCTTTATGGAAATGAGCGGCACCGTGCAAAAGGTGGTCGGCATGACCATAGAGTCGAGAGGCCCGATCGTGAAGATGGGCGATATTTGCAAGATATATCCGCACACCGACGGGGAAGCAGTCCTCGCGGAGGTGGTTGGCTTCAAGGATCAGAGCGTCATCCTCATGCCCTTCGGGGACGTGGCGGGAATCGGCGCGGGAAACAAGGTCGTCGCCACGGGCGAGGAGTTCAAGGTGAACGTGGGCAGCGGGCTCAAGGGAAGAGTGCTCGACGCGCTCGGACGACCGATGGACAACCTCGGGCCCATTGTGGCGGAGGATCATTATCCCATCGAGAGCATGCCTCCCAACCCGTTGGAGCGTGTGCGCATCAAAGAAGCGTTGCCGCTTGGCGTCAGAGCAATCGATGCCATGCTGACGATAGGAAAAGGACAGAGGATCGGGATTTTCGCGGGAAGCGGCGTTGGGAAAAGCACGCTTCTGGGGATGATCGCCCGGCACGCGAGCGCGGACATCAACGTGATCACGCTGGTGGGCGAGCGCGGCAGGGAAGTGCTCGACTTTATGGAAAAGGATTTGCAGGAGGAAGGACTGAAAAAGTCCATTCTGGTGGTGGCGACATCGGACCAGCCGGCACTTCTGCGCCTGAAGTCCGCAATGGTGGGCACGGCGATCGCGGAATATTTCCGAGATCAGGGGTGCAACGTGATGCTGATGATGGATTCCCTTACGCGCTTTGCGATGGCGCAGCGCGAAATCGGCATGACGGTGGGCGAACCGCCCGTTTCAAGGGGATTTCCGCCTTCGGTCTATTCGAAACTGCCCAAGCTCCTTGAGCGTTCGGGCACATCGAAAAAAGGCAGCATCACCGGCATCTATACCGTGCTGGTGGAGGGCGACGACATGAACGAGCCGATCTCTGATACGGTGCGCGGGATTTTGGACGGACATTTCGTTCTTTCAAGAAAGCTTGCGAACAACAACCAGTATCCGGCGATCGACGTTCTGCAAAGCGTGAGCCGCCTGATGGTGGATATCGTGAGCCCGGAGCACTGGAAGATGGCGAACTACATCAGAAACATGATGACAGAATACAACAGCGTGCTGGACTTGATCAGCATCGGCGCATATAAGGAAGGTGCCAATCCGAATACGGATATGGCAATCGGCCTGCATGAACCGATTTTGCAGCTTTTGAAGCAGAGCATCGGAGAAGAGGCGAGTTTTGAACAAATGCTGAACATGATGGGGGTCATTACCAAGAATATGGTGGGATAAATGAAAAAATTCATATTTACGTTACAAAGGCTCTATGATGTGAAGCAATCAGAGGAAAAGCAGAAGCGTCTGGAGCTGGAGGAATTGGAAAAAAACCTGCGAAATTACGAAAAACAGCGGGACGCGAATCAGGCCCTATTTAAGAAACAGTACAATTCTTACGAGAAGAAGTGTAGGGAAGGTATGGAGGCGCGCGAGGTAAAGCAGTACGGTGAATTTTTCCAGTATTTGGAGAAAGAGATCAGAATGCAGGAGACGGTGATCGCCTCGTGCAGGCAAAGCATCGAGAGCTGCAGGACAGCGCTTTTGAAGCTGATCAACGAGGAAAACGTGCTCGACCGCATGAAGGACGAGCAGTATCAGGACTATATGAAGGACGTGCAAAAGGATCAGGATAAGCTGATCGAGGATTTTATGCAGGCACGGCTATAACGAGCGGTAAGGGAGAACAGAGGCTTGGCGGAAGAAGAAAAGCAGGCGGCGCAAAAAGAGCCGCAGAGCCCGGCAAAGGATCAGGCGGGCAGCCCCAAAAAGCGAAAAAAGAAGGTGAGCGGCAAAGCGGTGCTTGCCATTATCGTCGTGCTGCTGATTGCAGGGGCGGGCGCTTCGTATTATTTCAACCTGTTCGGCGTAAAGGACAAGGTGATCGGCTTTTTCATCTCGCAGGATCAGACTTATCAGAATACGCTGACGCAGTATAACGAGCAGATGCAGGCCTATGAAACAAAGCAGAAGGAGCTGGACACGCAAAAGCAGCAGCTCGACAAAAAAGAGCAGGATTTGACGGCGCGCGAGACCGCGCTGAAAAACCAGGAGGGAACAGCGGGCACCGCGACGACGAACACGAAAAACGCTACGGCGGTCGCGCCGATGTTTGAGAACATGGATGCTGCCGCCGCTGCCGAAATTTTTAATAATACGGCGAGCGACACATGGATCGCACAGGTTCTCGCGCAGATGGACCAGAAAAAGGCTTCCGCGATCCTTGCGCAGATGGATTCGGCCAAGGCCTCGGCAGTGGCCAAATATATTTCATGATTTCTCCCGCAGGATGCGGTTGAAAAATAAATAGGACAAAGTGGAAAGGAGGTGAAACAATGACGATACCAAGCATAGTGGACTTGGCACCCGCACCGCCCGCGCAAACGGGAAGCACAGCTTCCGGCACGGAGGGTTCCGACTTTTCGGCGGAGCTCGATAAGGCGGGACAGGCGCAGGAAAGCTTGAAAAAGCCCGAAAAGACGGAGGAAAAAGCGCCGACGCAGGATGTGGAGGAGCCCGTCGCAAAGGAACCCGCGGAAGCGGAGCCGGACGTACAGGAGACAGCGGCAGCCGTCGCCGGCATGGTGATTCCGCCGGTGATCCCGCAGCAAACGCAACAGGAGCAGGCAACCGTACCGCCGCCGATCACGCAGGAAACCACGCCGGTCGTGGAATCGACACAGCCGGTCGCGCCCGCACCGCCGCCAGTTTTTGACAAGGTGGCAGCACAGCCGGACGCACAGCAGGACGCGCCTTCACAGGACATGCCGCAGGCACAGCAGGATGCGATGCCAAAGACGGCGACACCCGGAACAGCGGTGAAGGAAGAAGGAGCGGACTTTGCACAGCAGGTCCTCGACGAAGCGAATGTGGTTCTCGACAAACAGCAGAGTCAGGGCGCGGAGCAGGGTAAAAACGCAGTGGGCGGAGTGCAGGAAGCACCCGAAGCGCAGGCGGAGGAACCCGAACAGGGCATGGCGGTAAGCGACAAGGCAAAGGATGAAAAGCCTGTGGTGCAAAACCACGTTTCCACCGCGCAGATAGGCGACGACGGGAAAGTGGAGTTTAAGCTGACCGGCGCACAGATGCCCGAGGCACCGGAGGTGCGGCAAAAGGACGGTGACAGCATGCTGACCCGGCTGATCGATCAGGTCAGGAGCGCGATCAGCAAGGAAAAAACGGAGTTTTTCCTGCAGCTGAAGCCCGAGCATCTCGGCGGATTATCGATCATGCTGACCGCAGAGGACAAAGGAGTCGTTGCGAAGCTCGCTACCAGCAGCCAGGATGTGCAAAACATTTTGCAAAGCGACATGAACCAATTGCAGGCGGCTTTGCGCGAAAAGGGAATCAACGTCGTGCACATGGAAGTGATCTATGATCAGGGCATGAATTCGACCGCAAAGGACCACTCGCACAGTGGACAGCAGCAACAAAGTTCTACCGGTAACGGTCAAGGAAGAATACCGGAAAATTTGGAAGGCGCAACAGCGTATTATGACACGATTTCGTATTACGAAGCGCTAGCAGAGCAGGGAGGTTCTGTGGAGTTCAGCGCATAAGAGCGCAGGCTAGCACAGAAAGGAAAACAATACATGGCAACAAATGGCATTACACCAACGACAGGGGGACTTGGTACCCCGATCGAATCAAAACGCGCACCAAAGCAGGAGCTGGGAAAAGATGAATTTCTGCAGATCCTTGCGGTGCAGCTCGCGAACCAGGATCCGCTCCAGCCGATGGAGGATACGGATTTCATCGCGCAGATGGCCCAGTTTTCGTCTTTAGAGCAGATGCAGGAGCTCAATAAGTCGTTCTCGACATCGCAGGCCTATAACCTCGTTGGCAAAAACGTGGTCGGCAAGGTGACGGACGACAACGGCGCGACCTCGACGATTTTGGGACGGGTGACGGGCATTGTCCGGCAGGGTGGACAGGACTATTTGCAGGTCGGCAGTTATTATTTGCCGCTCGGCGCGGTATCTGAAATCTATGATACCGGAAACGACGCAAACACAATGATCACGCAGTCGGCAAACTTAGTCGGCAAGACGATCAAGGCGAGCGTTCCCGAGCAGGTCAAAGACCCCGCAACCGGGCAGACAACGATCAAAAATGTGACCGTTGAGGGCGAAGTGGAAGCGATCATCGTAAAGGACGGTACGATCTACGCGAAGCTCAAGGATACGGAAACACTCAAGGGCAAGGAAGTCCCTGTGGCATATATCACGCAAATCAGCTAAGGAAAGCATTTGTGATATAGGAGTAGGCAGGTTCCACATTATTTGCAATGATGGCAGGGATGATAATGATGGCAACAACAACAATTGACATAGATATTTATCAGGAGGCAGCTCATTATGATGAGAGCACTTTTTTCGGGCGTTACGGGGCTTCGTACCCATCAGACCCGAATGGACGTAATCGGTAACAACATTTCCAACGTGAACACGCTGGGATTCAAGAAAAGCGCGGCAAACTTCGCGGATCTTTACAGTGAAACAGTGTCCCCGGCATCTTCGCCGTCGGGCAATCAGGGCGGTATCAACGCGCGCCAGATCGGTCTCGGTGTGACGTGCAACTCGATCGTGATCAAGCACACGCCGGGCACGGCGCAGTATACGGGCAACACGCTCGACCTGGCCATCAGCGGCGACGGATTCTTCACGGTCCGCACGGCGGACGGCGAGCGCTATACGCGTGCAGGAAACCTTTCGGTTTCGAGCAACGGCAGCCTTGTGAACCCGAACGGATACTTTGTACAGACGTTCAATTCGCTTTATAGAGCGGGCGACGCGGGCACGATCTCAGGGAAAACAGGTGTGACCAACGCTTCGGCGACGGGCTTCAACAGCTTTACCTTCACGGAGAACAACAACGCGATCACCAACGCGCCGTCGGGCACGTACACCTTTGAGATGAACAACAACTACAAGGTGAACATGTTCAAGAACGGCATTCTGGTGCAGGAGGACCTCAACATCACAACGGCGGGAGGCGTTCCGGTGGACCCGACGGTCGGCTTTGCCGCGAATACAAACTATAAGGTATCCACCAATTTGGGGGATATCACATTCACAACGGCTTCGCACGCGTATTCCAATCCGAAGGGGCTTTCGAACGCGAGCGGTACGGGATTTGAAGGCATCACGTTTGCGCCGGACAACACCGCGATCCCTACGGCGGCCAAGGGCAGCTATACCCTTAAGGTGAACGCGGCAGGCAGCGGAGTCGATTTGGTAAAGGACGGTACGGTGGTTCCCGGCGGTCCGTACAATATCATTGACGACGCGACAGGCGCTATGGTGACGGCATTTGCGGCAGGCAAAACCTATACGGTGACGACGCCCCTTGGAAAGCTGACATTTAAGGCGACAACAGACATCGACACGACCAATCTGGCGGCATCTGCGGTACAGCTGACAGCGATTCTGGATAACAGCTCCTTCTCCGTAACCGGCCCTGCGACAGAGGGCTCGGCGGGCTTCGGCACGGCGATCAGCAACCTTGATACGCTGATGCAGAACGCGACGATCTCCGTTGCGAATAACGACACGTTCCTCGCGGGCAACCGCCTCGGCGATATGATCATCGATCAGGACGCGTATGAAAACATTACCATCAACGAGGAAGGCGCGGTCATCGCACAGCTCAAACGGGCCGGCATTCCTCCGAACATCCCGGGCGCGATGGAAATGGCAAAGGGCGACAAGGTGGTGCTCGGCTATGTGGCGCTCGCAAACTTCACGAACACAGAAGGTCTTGAAAAGGTTGCATCGAACCTATACTCTGCCACGGCAAACTCCGGCCGCGTAACGCACAACCTAGCGGGGTCGGGCGGCACGGGCAAGATCACGCCGTCGTCGCTTGAAATGTCCAACGTGGACCTTTCCGAGGAGATGGTGAACATGATCACCACGCAAAGAGGCTTCCAGGCAAATTCGAGGATCATCACAACGACGGACTCGATGCTCGAGGAGCTGATCAATCTGAAACGCTAATAAACACAGGGGGACACGGGAATGATTGAAGTATCAAAAATCGGTGGGGAAACGCTCATCGTGAACGCAGAGGCCATCGACTTGATCGAAGTCGTCCCGGATACGATATTGGTGCTGGCATCAGGAAAAAAAATCCTGGTGCTGGATCATCCCTCTGATATCATTGAAAAAATCGTCGCATATAAGCAAAAAGTTTATTTGGGGCTCCCGAAGGTTCTGCAAAAGAGCTTGGAAGATGAAAATGAACCGGTGCTTGAATAGTACGGGCAAGAGGTGAAGGAATTTGAACATTACAATTTTAGGCGGCGTTGTGCTGGGCATTGCGATGGTCGTCTCGGGCATTTTGCAGGGCGGACAGCTGGATTGGTTTTTTGACCCGGGTTCCATCATGATCGTGGTGGGCGGTACGCTGGGCGCGGTGATCGCGTCGTACCCGATTCAGGATTTGAAAAAGCTGCCGACACTCATCAAGCTGGCCATCAGAAAAAGTGACACCGACTATACCAAGCAGGTGAATGAGATCGTCGAAATGGCGGACATTGCCCGCAAAAAGGGAATCCTTGCCCTGGAGGAAAAGCTGGAAGGTATTTCAGACCCCTTCATCAAAAACGGCGTGATGCTCATCATGGACGGCACCGATCCGGAGCTCGTGAAAAGCATGATGGAGACGCAGTCCTACTTCACGGACGAGCGGCACGCAAAATTTATCACGATATTTGAGACGGCATCAACGTGCGCACCGGCCTTCGGAATGGTGGGTACGCTGATCGGTCTGATCAACATGCTCAAAAATTTGGGGAGCGATATGAGTACGATCGGTCCGGCGATGGCAACCGCCCTTATTACGACGTTTTACGGCGTTATACTGGCGAATCTGGTGTTCAACCCGATTGCCGCGCAATTAAGGGCGCGCAACGCGGAGGAACTGCTGTGCAAGGATATCATCATCGAGGGCATATTATCGATCCAAGACGGTGAAAACCCGCGCGTGATCGAAGACAAGCTGAAGTCATTCATTGCGGAGGCAGATTTGACCGCTGCTGCCAAGAAAAAGGCTCCGGCAGCGGAGGAGCCTGAAAGCGAGCCGGCAAATGAGTGACAAGAGGCAAAAAAAGAAGCGCGAAAGCAAGGGCGCTTACTGGATGGACACCTACGGGGACATGGTTACCCTGCTGCTGACGTTTTTTGTCATGATGTTCGCATCCTCAACCATGAATGAAAGCAAGTGGATGCGCATTGTCGCATCATTTACGGGAGAGCCGGTGGGCACGGTCGTAGAGCCCATCGATCCATTGAACCCTACAAATGGATTTACGTCGGCGGATTTTATTCCCAAGACCGAGCCGCGTGACAAAGCGGACGGCAAGCAGAATATGGAAGCGCAGCAGGCATTCAACGAGTTGTACGAGAAGCTGAAGGCATATATTGAGGCGCAAGGCCTCGATTCGGGCCTCGCGCTTGAGAAGGATGGACAGATCATCTATGTGACTGTGCCGGACAGAGTGTTTTTTGACTCGGGATCAGCCCAGATCAAGGATGATTTGGCAAGACAGATATTGATTGATTTGGGAAACATGTTTGCTTTGGAGTGGGACAGTGTGAAGCTGCTGCGTGTGGAAGGGCACACGGACAGCGATCTGGTCAGAAACGGACCGTATGCAGACAATCGTCAGCTTTCACAGGCACGGGCATATGAAGTACTGCATTATATGCAGGAGAACACGCCGCTTCCAAAAGACACGGAGGAGGGTGCCCAAGGGGGAAGGATAGAAGCCATTGGGCTCGCGGAGACTGACCCTGTAGCGCCGAATGATACGCAGGACGGTAAGGGACGGAATCGCAGAGTGGAATTTGTACTTGAAAGCAACTATACAGGAGCAAAGGGGTAAGGAAACAGCGTTATGAAGAAAAAATTGCCAATCATCATTGTCGTCATTGCGGTCGTTGCGGCGTTTGCCGTCTATTGGTTTGTGATCAAGCCGATGAACGAGCCGCCCGCAGAGGACGTTCCGCAGGAAGTGAAGATGGAGGATATTTATTACTATCCGCCGGGTGAATATTTCGTCACCAACATCAAGGACAGCCTTGCTCTTGCCAAGACGAGCACGTCGCTGGCCCTTACGGGGGAGGACAAAACGCCCTTTTTGGAGACAAACAATGCGGTCATCCGCAACGCGATCATCAAGGTGCTGATCAGTCATACGGAAGACGAGCTGCGTACGCCGGAGGCGATCAACATGCTGGAGAAGGAAATGGCCGAGGCTGTACGGGCCGCCTTGCAGCTCGAGGATGAGCTTTACAACGTTTACATCAGTGATTTTGTGATCCAGTAAGCAAAACGGATCGGACCCTTAGGAGGAGAGCAGTTGTCGGACGTACTATCGCAAAATGAAATCGACGCGTTATTGAACGCGCTCAATGCGGGCGAAGATATTTCGATGGAATCCACGGAGGAAACGCCGGGAGGTTCTGTTCGCATCTACGATTTCAGGACGGCAAACAAGTTTTATAAAGAACAGATGCGCACGCTGAACGTTGTGTTTGACAGCTTTTCCTATTTGCTGACCAACAAGCTGACGGGACTGCTGCACACCGTATGCGAGATCGAAGTGATTTCCGTGGAGGAGCAGAGCTTTGGCGAATTCAACAATTCGCTGCCATCGCCGGTCGTGCTGGGCGTGATCGATATGGAGCCCTTTTCGGGGTCTCTGCTGATGGAGATGTCTTCCACGCTGGTCTATGCGCTCATCAGCCGTTTGTTTGGCGGAGCGGCGGACTATTCACAGAACGAAAAATCGTTTACAGAAATCGAGATGTCCATCATCAGCAACATCATGCATCAGATGATGGGCGTGATGAAGGAAGCGTGGAACAAGATCGTTGACGTAAGACCGATCGTGAAAACGATCGAAAACAGTTCGCAGTTCACGCAGATCGCTGCGATGAACGAGCCGACGGCGATCGTGACCATGAACGCCAAAATGGACGGAATTGAAGGGATCATCGCCATCTGTATCCCGCATTATGCGATTCAGCCTGTTGCCAAGCAGCTGAGCACGGTAAACTGGACGCTGGCGGAGACGATGAAGCACGACAAGGTTAAGGACGAGAAACAGGAAAAGACGATAGAGGAACAGCTTCAGAATACTTACATCACGCTGAACGCGTCGTTTAACGATACGGAGGCCCTTTTGGGCGAAATATTGCGTATGCAGGTGGGCGACTACATCGTTTTGGACCACCCGATCAAGGAATGTATCAATCTGAATGTTGAATCGATACCAAAGTTCAAAGGAGTCATTGGTACGGACAATCACAAATATGCGATACAAATAGCGAAGATTATCAAGGAGAAAGAGAACATTGAGTAACGAAGTTTTGTCTCAGGATCAGATTGAAAAAATGCTGGCGGACGCTGGACAAATTGACGAAGGCGGCGCGCCGGAGGTACTTAATGTCGGCGACTACCTGACGAGCGACGAGCAGGATCTTCTGGGAGAGATCGGCAATATTTGCATGGGCACCTCGGCCACCACGATGAGCACGCTCCTCGGCAGAAAAGTCACCATTACGACGCCCACGCTTACGATACATACGATGGACTCTCTGGCGGAAGAATACCCCGCGCCCCTTGTCGTATCTGAAATTAAGTATACGGAAGGGCTGGAGGGAGATAATCTTCTTATCTTGCAGGAATACGACGTTGCGCTCATCACAAACCTGATGCTGGGCGACGATACGGAAATAGACAGAGACAACATCAGCCTGACGGACATACACATGAGCGCCATCGGCGAGGTGATGAACCAGATGGTGGGATCTTCGGCGACCGCTCTTGCGGATATTTTGCACAAGCGGGTCGATATTTCCACACCGACGACGCAGCACATCAAAATCGACAAGGACAATTTTTCGAAGGCGTTTCCAGAAAAAGAAGAGCCCTTTGTGAAGATCAGCTTCGATATGGAAATCGAGAATCTGCTGACAAGCGAGATCATGCAGGTGCTGAGTGTCGAATTTGCAAAATCGATGGCAGCACAGGTCATGGCAAACATGCAGATGGATACGGCCGCACCGCCCGTGAGCGCACCTGCGCCTGTACAGCAGGCAGCGCCCGTTCAGCAAACACCGCCGCCGCAGGCACAGCAGGCAGCGCCCGTCCAGCAGGCGGTACAGGCGGCGTACGCAATGCCGCAGATGCAGCAGGCGCCGCAGGTGATCCACGAGCAGCAGAATGTATCGGTGCAGGAGGCGCAGTTCCCGAGCTTCAACAACATCAGCGGGAGCGTGCAGGTGCCCGCGCTTGAAAACATTGCGATGATCCTCGACGTTCCCATGAACGTGACCGTCGAGCTTGGACGGGCCAAGAAAAAAATCAAGGAAATTTTGGAGCTTTCCACCGGTTCGGTGGTGGTGCTGGATCGTCCGGCGGGAGAAACAGTGGACATTTTGGTCAATGGCAAGTGCATCGGAAAAGGCGAGGTTGTGGTCATCGACGACAACTATGGTATCCGCGTGACGGAGATCAACATGCCGGAGGATGCGGCACAGCTTTTATAAATGACAGGACAACGGAGTAGATGAAATGCAGGGAATCAGAAGCGATTCTGAAATTAAATTATTGATCGTAGACGATTCGGCGTTTTTTCGCAACGCGATCGCAAATGCGTTTAAGCACCATCCGCGCGTAAGGGTGGTGGGGATGGCGGAAAATCCGTTTGAGGCACGGGACAAGATACTCGAGCTGAAGCCGGATGTAATGACGCTGGACGTGGAAATGCCGCGCATGAACGGCATCGAATTTTTGAAGATATTGATGCCGCAGCACCCGATGCGCGTGGTGGTGGTGAGTTCGCTCGACGGCATCGTGTTTGACGCGCTCAAGGCCGGGGCGGTGGACTTTGTGGAAAAACCGTCCGTCGGGCACAACGAGCAAATGGAGGCCTTCTCAAAAGAGATCATGGAGAAGGTGATCGTGGCGGCGGGATCTACGCTGCAAAAAGCGCATCCCGTCAAAAAGCCCGCACAGCCGGTTGCATCCGCGCAGGTGACGGGGAGCGGCACAGGCAGTGGAGGCGGCTTGATCGCGCTTGGCGCGTCTACCGGCGGAACAGAGGCGACGAGCACCATCCTAAAGAGGCTGCCCGCCAATATTCCCGGCATGGTCGTGACGCAGCATATGCCGCCCGTTTTTACGAACCTCTATGCACAGCGTTTGGATAAGGAATGCGCTGTCACCGTAAAAGAGGCGCGCGAAAACGACGTTGTAAGGCAGGGGCATGTGTATATTGCGCCGGGAGATAAGCACCTGACGGTCGTAAAACGCGGATCGGATGTGGTGATCCATCTGAATCAGGGTGAAAAGGTAAATGGGCATTGTCCTTCGGTGGACGTGATGTTCCAGTCTGTCGCCAAGCTGGCAGATAAAAATACCACAGGCATCATTTTGACGGGTATGGGCGCGGACGGCGCGCAGGGGCTGCTGGAAATGAAGGCAAAGGGCGCATACACCATTGGGCAGGACGAAGCGACGTGCGTTGTATATGGCATGCCGATGGTCGCGTATAAGCTTGGCGCTGTGACGGTGCAGGCTCCGCTGGAGCGGATCGCCGACATCATTGTGAATCAGGTGCGCAAGCAAGGGCTTTAAAAGCGGAATTTGTTGTAATCGTTGTCCTTTTGGCTGATGAACACGAGAATTTGCGCCACGGCTTCATAAAGCTGCGGCGGGATGGCATCGCCGACGGATAGCTTTGCGAGAACATCGGAAAGCTGCTTGTTTTCGACGACGGGGATGTCGTGGGATTTGGCGGACTCGATGATTTTGTCGGCCATGTGCCCTACGCCCAGTGCGGCGATGATGGGCGTATCGTCGTTTAAGGGATCGTATTTTAAGGCTGCGGCCTGCAAGTTGCGCTTGACTTGTTCTTCACTCATAAAATTATTACTCCGTGTGCGATTGGGTTGGTGTCTCTATTATATACCAATTCGGCAGGCGGGAACAATAGGAAAACAAAAAGCGGGGAAAGGAAACGGAATGCAGATATCCGGCATCGTCAATGTCAATACGGCAAATGACGCAAAAAACCAGACGGCGATCCAAAATTTACCGTTTTCTGATATTGCACCCGGAGAGAAGGCTACGGCGGAGGTTGTCGCGGTCGAGGGCAGGCAGATCACGCTGAAAACCGCAGACGGCACAGAGGTCAAAACGGAGTTCCCGGCAGGGACGCCGGTGGCGCCGGGGGACGTGGTGGAGCTGATGATGGTGGAAAAGGGCCAGAACATGGTGCACCTGAAGCTTTCGGCGATCAACGGACAGACGGTCAGCCTCGAGACAAACGATTTACAGGTATATCTGATGAAGATGGGGGTGCAGCCCTCGCAGCTCAATCAGAGCGCCGCAGATCTTCTCGTGAGGCATCAGGTAACGCCTACTCCGGAAAAAATCGCGATGCTGTTTGAAATCGCGGCACAGTTCCCCGAGCTGCCCGCTTCGGTTGCGGTGTTTATGGCAGATAACAAGGTCCCGCCCACGCAGGAAAATGTGGACGCGATCATGAAATGGGTCACGGACCCGGCATCCTTTGGAAAGGATGTTGCGGCGCTTGGCGATATGATCGCGAACGCGGACGCGCCGGCGGCAAACGGACAGGGAACGCAGGCAGCACAGGGGGCGCAGACCGCACCGGCGCAAGGCGGGCAGGACATGAAGATACAGCCCGAGGTCCTTGCGAACGCGCTGCTGCGGGAATTGGGCGCGAACGCGACTGCATCGCAGCGTGAGGCTGCACCGGAGGCAACGGTAAGAGAGCTCGCGGCACGATTGGCGACGATGGAGCCGGAACAGGCGATGAAGGCAATCAGCGAATTTGTGGAAGGCACGAAGCTTCCCGCATCTCAGAAGCAGGGGTTGACCGTTTTGCTGACGGCAGGTTATGAGGCGGCATCCAAGGAAGCGGCGGCAAAGCCGCAGCCGGGCGTTCAGACGGAAGTGATGAGCAGCCCCGCACAAGGTGCGGAGCAGGCCGGTGCGGAGGGCAAGGCGCCAAACGCGCAGAACGCAGCAAATGCGGAACAAAGCGCGGCGCAGATGAATGCGCAAGCCCCGACGGATGCGAAGGCATCAGGGGAGGCGCGGCAGCTGCTGAACCTGCTCGAAAAGTTCTTTGCGCCCATCAAGCGGGACGCTCCGGCGGATGCGAAGATGATCGAAGAGACGCTGAAGGGGCAGCAGAACCTTGCGGACACGGTGAAGACCGGCGTCGCGAGGCTGCTGGGAGAACAGAGCAGCGCCGCTTTGCGCACGAACGACCTGTCCGCACAGGCGCGGCTTGGAAACCAGATGGACAATTTCTACTATTGCCAGATTCCGTTTCAGGTCAACGAGGAAAAGAATACGGCCGAATTGTATGTGTTTGAACGCAATCGCGGCGCGAAGGACGGGGAAACCGACAACGTCACGGTGCTGATCGCGCTGGAAACGCAGAACATCGGACGTGTGGAGAGCGTGATGCGCGCCGCGGGGGAAAAGCTGTCTGTGGAATTCCGTGTGGAGACGGACCGCATTGCGGACTATCTGCTGGCGGTGAAGGATGAATTTTCGACCGCGATGGAGCAGGGCGGCTTTTACATCGAAGAGGTGCGTGTGCGCAGGATGGACGAGCCGGTCACGCCGCTCAACGCGATGAAGGTGCTGGATAAGGCCCCCGAGGTAAACATTCGGGGGATCGACATCCAGATATAGAAGGGAGCACGGCATGCCGATCAATGGGATCAACAACATCATCAACCAAACGGCGCCGGGGAACCAAGGGACCTCGGGCACACAGCAAAGCACGGCGAACGCCTTTGCAAGCCTGCTGAGCAGCTATATGGGTATGTCGGCGGGATCCATCGGCAACTTTGGAACAAGCGGTTCCGGCGGTTCTTTTATGGACGGTATGGCGGGGCTTGGCGGTTCGTCCTCCATGGGGGGAATGGGCGGCAACAGCGATATGATGATGCTCATGATGATGATGCTGATGATGAACAAGGACGGAGGCGGCGCATCGGGCAACCCGCTTGCGAGCCTGCTTGGGAACGGCGGAACGAGCGCGGCGCAGGCGCAGTGCCAGCATACCTATGTTGGGGCATATGCGCAGAATACCGGCATTCCGACGACCTCGTGGCTCGTCGCCAATCCGCCGCTCACCAACCACATCGGGGAGCGGAGCGCTCCAACCTACCGGGCAGTGATTGACCAGTTCAACGTGGAGGGCAACGAGCGCTACCGCGTCAATAAAAATGGAAAGGGCGACACCTACTGCAATATCTTTGCGTGGGATGTGACACGCGCGATGGGGGCGGAGGTGCCGCATTTCATCACGGCGAACGGTGTTCCGGCAGAGGCTGCTGGCGCGGGAATCAGAGAGCTTGACGCGAACGGCGTGAACGACTGGCTCAACACCTACGGCGCATCGTATGGATGGAGAAAGGCCACGCCGGAGGAGGCTCAGCAGTACGCGAATCAAGGCATGCCGGCGGTGACTTCATGGAAAAACGGCTCAGGGCACGGACACTTGCAGGTGGTCAGCCCGTCGCGAAACGGCGCGTATGACCCGCAAAAGGGCGTGAGTATCGCGCAGGCGGGGCGGCAGCTCATCAATGACGGATACGCGAGTGACGCATATCTGGACAATAAGTTTTCAGAGGTTGAGTATTTTGTCCATATATGAGAAAATAGAAGAAAGCGGATCTCTAAAGTTTAAACGGGTTTTTCACGATAGTATATATGATAGGAATCGTATGAAAAACATACTGTGAAAACCTGAAAGGATGTGTAAAAAATGGCAATGAATTCGATTAGCGGATATTCAACGACGAGGATCACGGGGCTTAATTCCCAACTGGATACAGATTCGTTGATTCAAAAAGCGATGCAGGCGTCGCAGGCGAAATATGACCGAATCTATCAAAGCAAAACAAAACTGGAGTGGAAACGGGACGCGTATACCAGCGTCAACAAACTGATTTCTGAATTCAGCGATAAATACATGAGCGTTCTGAGCAAGGACAACGTCTTTTCCCAGAGCACGTATAAGGCATACAAAATAAGCATTTCGGACAAATACAACACCTATTTCGACATCAAGGGAACGTCCGGGGCTTCGGTTTCCAATCACCAGATCACAAAATCTACGCTGGCGGACTATGCCACCATCAACGGAGCAAAATACCGCAATCGCGTGGCGGGCTTTACGGGTACGGCGAACAACAACGCGCTTGCTTCGGTGACGGGCGAGAAGGTTATCGCGGCAAACAGCGGCGACGAAAAGCTGAGCGATCTGAAATACGCGGACGGGACAAAGGTGTTCGATTTTGCGAGCGGGAGCGACAAGCTGTCCTTTTCCGTGAACGGAAAGACATTTGTGTTCAGTCAGGATACGACGCTGAACGCCATGATGAGCGACGTCAATATGAATCCCGATGCGAAGGTGACGATGTCGCTGACAGCAGACAACAAGATCAAGTTCGAAAGCGACGAGAAGGGTGCGAAAACGCAGCTTTCCTTTGGTAACGTCGCGGGGCCGAGCGCTTTTGGCAAAAACGGCGCGTTCGGGATCAACGATCTGAATATTACGCCCGAAAGCCTGATCAGTGAAAGCATGACGCTCGAGGATATTGCCGCCGCCACGGGACGGGATCTCGGTTTTGACGCGAACGGCAAGATGAGCTTTAAGATCAACGGACAAACGTTTACGTTTGATAAAACGGATACGCTTGAATCTGTGCTGCAAACGGTGAACGACGACCCCGATGCCAAGGTGACGATGACCTATAACAAGGAAAAGGACTTCTTCATGCTGCGCAGCGAGGTGACGGGTGTGGGCACGGAGGTGTCCGTTGAAAACGTCACGGGCAACTTCTTTGGAGAAAACGGCCTGACGGGCATCAACGAGGACACGACGACCAAATATCAGACCATCAACAAGGACAGCGATACGATCGCTTCGGCGGCGGCAAAGATGGGGCTGGATCTGAAACTGGATTCAAGCGGGAATTTTAAATTCAGTGTGAACGGCGTAGAATTTTCCTTCAAATCTACAGACTCGCTCCAAAAGATGATGAGCGCCGTCAACAGCAACAAGGACGCGAAGGCAAAGCTCACTTACAGCCAGATCACCGATTCGTTCGTGTTTACGAGCACCGAGACGGGGCGCGACGCGTCCATCAAGCTGGAGGGCCCGGAAGGGGCGTTCGGCGGGGCGGATTCGTTCTTTGGGGTCGCGGAAAGCGAAGCGCGCGGCGTGGACGCCACCATCGTGATCGATGGGGAGACCATTACGCAATCCTCGAACACTTTTACACTGGACGGCATACAGATCACGCTCAAAGAAGCGTTTGACGCGGCGGACAACCGCGACAATCTGGGGCCCGCTAATTTCACGGTGGATCAGGACATCGATTCCGTTGTGGAAAAGATGAAGGCATTCGTAGTAGACTACAACAAGCTGGTGTCCTCGCTGTATTCGATGACATCTGAGACGATCGACTACAACTATTCTCCGCTGACGGACGCCCAAAAAGAGAATATGTCCGAAAAGGAGATCGAGAAGTGGGAGACGGAAGCAAAGAAGGGCATCCTAAGGAACGACAGCACGATCAGAAGCCTTCTTTCCGATATGCGGCTCGACCTGTTTACAGTTGTAGAGGGCACGGGCATGTCTCCGGCGGACATCGGTTTTTCCACCAGCAAATTTGTTAAGGGAGAGTACAACGGGCAGATCACCTTCAATGAGGAGATGTTCCGTGAGGCGCTGAAAAAGGACCCGGATTCGGTCGCGAACGTGATGGCAAAGACCTCCACGTCCACGAACGCGAAGACAGAATACAAGGAATCGGGGCTCGTTTCGCGGTTCTTCTCTGAGATGTCGAACACGAGGACGACGATCCGCGGTACGAACCTCAAGAATACGAACGACCAGATCACCAAGGCGCAGGATTCGATGACCGAAATGGCAAGGAAACTTTATGCGGAGCAGGAACGGCTCTACGCGCAGTTTGCGCGCATGGAAACGCTGATGTCGCAGTACCAGTCGCAGAGCAATTGGCTGTCTCAGCAGCTTTCGTCGCTGTAATGACCGGTCGGTTGGATCGGGTATGGCAATAAAAAGGAGTTAGAACATGGCAATGTATGCAACGGCAAATATTCATAACAAATATAAACAGGATTACGTGACCACCGCGAGCCCGGTGGAGCTGATCGTGATGTTGTATGAAGGCTGCATCAAACAGATGAAGCTGGCAAAGATCCACAAGGAGAGCAACGAGCTTGATAAGGTTTCAGAGTGCATTGAAAAGGCGGAGGAGATCATTTTGGAGCTTGTCAGGAGCCTCAATATGTCCATCCCGATCTCCGAAAATCTGCTGGAGCTCTATCAGTTCATGATCGACGAGCTTGTGCAGGCGAACATCAGCAAGGATATGGAGCGTTTGGACCCGGTGATCGAGATGCTTGGCGCGCTGTGTGAGGCGTGGAATGAAGTGAAAAATAGCGTAGAGAATAAAACCTTTACGGAAAGCGAAGAGGGTTACTGAGCGCATGGAAACGGATGATCGGGCGGCATTGTGGGAACAAAAGGCGGATAAACTCCAGCAGTTCCTACAGCTGACGAAAAAAGTATCCGCGCTTCTGAAAGACGAAATGGAACAGGAGCGGTTTACGGAGATCGAGGCGTGTTTGAAGGCGCGTGCGGCCATCATCGACGAAATGACGGCGATCGGCCCGCTGTCCGGCGAAGAGGAACTGCCGGAGGCTGCCAGAAATCAGGAATGGCTGTGCAACGAGCTGCTGAAGCAGATTCAGGTCCTCGAGGAGAAAAATGTTGCCGCCATGAGCGGGATACTGGACCAATATAAAGAAAAAATGCGTTCCAAACGACAGGACCGTGATACGATCGGCGCATACAGCAAGCAGATGTCGAGCGCGGAGATGGAAGAAGAAGGAAACGTCCTCGATCATCTGAAATGAGGTGGAGTCAGGACAACGTTATATGAAGATACAGAATATAAACAATATGCCGGTTGAATCGGTGACAAAGGCGGAAGTGGAAGAGAGTGCGTTTTCGCACGACTCGGAACGTCTTTTTCGCAGCAAACTTACGGCAGAGTCCGAAACGGCATACACCCGCCACATCGAGGAACTGGTCGGGAGCATTGAAAAGCAGGGAAAAAAGCTAGCGGAGCGCGCGGATATCGGAGAGCTCCAAAAATACAGGGAAATGATCGCCAAACTGGTGAACGAGACGGTAAGCAACGGGTTTGCCTTCCACAAGGAAGGCAAGATGGGACCGAACGGCAGAAGCAAGATTTTTGCCATGATCAAGACGGTCAACGAAAAGCTGGATCAGATCACGCAGAAGGTGTTGAGTGAAGAAAAAGACAACATAAGTTTGCTTGACGAAGTGGATGATATTCGCGGCTTGCTGGTGGATATGTACTTATAAAGGCGGTAAGAAATGACTTTAAATGATCGTGAATTTCAAAGAATGCGCGACTTCATGTACCAGAAGTTTGGCATCAACCTGAGCGAGAAGCGTTTGCTGATCGAAGGCCGATTGTCCAATGCTTTGGAACGGAAGGGATATCATTCCTTTACCGAGTTCATCGATCATCTGGAGACGGATAAGACGGGTGAGGATTTGTCGTTGGTGGTGACCAGACTGACGACAAATTTTACTTATTTTTACAGGGAAGAAGAGCATTTTGATTTCATGAAGAACATCGCGCTGCCGACGCTGGTGCCAAAAATCCGTGACGGCAATCTTTCGATTTGGAGCGCGGGCTGTTCGTCGGGTGAGGAGCCCTACACGATCGCGATGTTTTTGGACGATTATTTCGGCGGGAACAAAAAGGGCCTCGACACGCGCATCCTTGCGACGGATATTTCCGACAAGGTGATGCGTATTGCCCAAAAGGGCGTTTATCCCGAAGACCGGATGACGAAAATGCCCGCGACATGGAGCAAGAAGTATTTCAAAAAGGTTGGGGCCGACGAGTATGAGATCAACCAGCAAATCAAAAAGGAGATCATCTACCGGAAGTTCAACCTGATGGAGCCGGAGTTCCGGTTTCGCAGGAAGTTTCATATCATATTTTGCAGGAACGTGATGATTTATTTCGATCAGGAGACAAGACTGCGGCTTGTCCGCAAATTTTATGACGCGCTCGTGCCGGGTGGATTTCTTTTCATCGGGCTTTCGGAAACGCTGGGGAAGAGCAATTCGCGTTTTGAATATGTGCAGCCGTCAATTTATCGAAAAGTGTGAGGGGTAGGACAGAGTGGGCATTGAGAGCGTACAGGCGCGCATCGCCGAAATCAACTACAAAATCAGTAATACGATTGGCACGACGAATGCGCAGTTCCAGTCGATTTTGAATGAGAAAATGGGTGCAAACGCAAGCACGGGCACCGTTGCGGAGAGCAGCGGCGCGACGGATGCGTCGGCGCTTGCGCAGATGGCGAATTATTCGTCAAATGCGACCACGGGAAGGTATTGCAGCAAATGCGGTATGCCCGAGTTAATCAGTTGCTATGGAGCTTCCTACACGGGTGCGGTGGACACAAGCGACGGCATGCTCGAGAAGGCGGCGCCTTATATGGACATCATTCAGGAGGCTTCCTCAAAATATGGCATTCCTGTGAATGTGATTATGGGCGTGATCAAGGCGGAGTCTGATTTCAATCCGAGCTGTGTCTCAAGCGCGGGTGCGAAGGGCTTGATGCAGATCATGCCGGAAAACGCGCGGGAGTTTGGAATGACGAATATTTTTGACCCGCGGGAAAACATCATGTGCGGGACGGACGAGATCGCGCGGCATTTAAAGACCTATAACGGGGACCTGAAGCTTGCGCTGGCGGCCTACAATACGGGGCCGGGCAATGTCGCGAAGCGTGGGGTTACGAGCAGCAACAGCGCGCAATATCTGACGATCCCCCAGTCGGTGAGAGATTATGCGGACCGCGTGATGCGTTACGCGGGGCTTAGTACTACAGTGTAAAGGAGAAAGGGCATGCAGCAAACACAATCATCCTATATAGTGAGGCAGCCGATCCACGATAAAAACAATGAATTGTACGCATATGAAATCCTTTATGTGGAGGATAGTTATGCGAGTACGGCGGGCGGAGACGCGGCCGCGGCCACGGCGATTGAGACCCTGCTGGTTGAATTTCAGCAGAAGGGCCTTTTGGAAGGCAAAATCGCTTTTGTCAATTTCACGCCGAAGCTTCTTGTGAGAAATGTTCCGCAGATGTTCGACGCGGACAGGCTGGTTATTCAGATCGACGAGGAGGTGCTGCTCGACCCGCTGGCGATGCAGCTCGTCAAAAAGTACCGGGAGCACAACTATAAGATCGCGCTGAAGGGCTTTGAATTCAACAACAGATACATTGCGGCGTTGGAAAATGTCGATATGATCAAGATCAACTTCCATCATATGGATGCGCCAAAAAAGAGCGTGATCGAGATTGCCAAGGGGTTTGGGATCACGGTTGTGGCCTATAACGTGAACGATGAAAAGACGTACCATATTGCAAAGCTTGTGGGCGTGCAGTATATGCAGGGCTCCTATATCGGCGCGGTGCTTCCGCAAAAGGTGCCGAAATTAAACCCGCTTCAGGGAAACTTTTTCCAACTGATGGTGGCAGTGACGAAGGAAGAGGCTGATTTCAATGAGATTGAAGAGCTGATTGCGCGCGATGTTACCATGACGTACGCATTATTGAAGCTTGTGAATTCGGCGTATTTCGCGCTGCGCAACAGGGTGGAGTCCGTTCATCAGGCACTGGTGGTGCTTGGCATCGCGCAGCTTCGCCAGTGGATCTACGTGCTGAGCCTGCGCCCGGATTCGAAGGAGATGCCCTCGGAGTTCATCAAAACGTCGTTTTTGCGGGCGAACTTCTGTGCAGAGCTTCTGCCCCTTGCAAAGGATGTGCCGCTATCCAAATCGGAAGCGTATCTGTTGGGTATGTTCTCCACACTGGGCGCGCTGATGGATATTCCGCTCGACGAGGCGCTGGGCGGGCTCAATATTTCCGAACACATCACGAATGCGCTGCTTTCGCACGAGGGACGGGCGGGCATGCTCTACGACCTTGTGCTGGATTATGAAAAGGGCAACTGGGTAGGGATGTCCAACCGCGCGGAAGAGCTCGGCATCCCCGTGGACGTCATTGCGCAGAAATATTTTGAATGCATGGCGCTCGTCGACGATATTTGGAATAGTTTTACAGAAATCAATACGTCGATGAGAGATTCGTGATATAATAAAAACGTTACGCAGACACAATGATTATGATATAATATAGGACGAAAGAGGTATGCTTTTATGCCATATGTTTTTACAAAAGATTTGGAGACAGGGGAAGCGCAGATCGATTCCCAGCATAAGGAGCTCTTTCGCATCATGAACGAGCTGGAAGATGCGAGCAAAAATGGTAAGGGCCGCGATGAGCTGGAGCACACCCTGAAATTTTTGAGCGATTATATTGTCAAGCATTTTGCGGACGAGCAGATGCTGCACATCAAGCATGCCTATCACGAGCGCTCGGATCATAAGCAATATCACGAGGCGTTCAAAAAGAGCGTGAACGATATGATCGCTGAATACCGCAAGCAGGGCGCGTCGATCACGCTTTTGGGAGAGATCAATTCCAAAGTGGCGATGTGGCTGTTGAACCACATCAAGCGCGAGGATAAAAAATTTGGAGCGTATCTGAAAGAGAAGAACGCATAATAGACCGCATGGCAGCATAAAGGAGCGAGGCAATGGATCCGAAAAACAAACAGGAAATTTTGCTGGAATCAGGAACGAATGAAATCGAGATCATGGAATTTACGATCGCGGGCAACACGTTTGGAATCAACGTTGCAAAGATTCGTGAGATCATGATTCCGTTTGACGTCAAAAAGATGCCGCATGTGCATCCGGCGATCGAAGGCGTTTTCAAGCCGAGAGGCATCGTGATCTCCGTCATCAACCTGCCATTCTATCTTGGCATGGAGGAGGAGCACGACAGCACGAAGGACCTCTTCATCGTGACCAATTTCAACAACATGCATATCGCGTTCCGCGTGCACACCGTCGAGGGGATCGACCGGATCTCGTGGGGCGATATTGAAAAGCCGGATAAGACGATCTACGGTGGGGACGAGGGGATCGTGACAGGGCTTGCGCAGTTTGACGGCAGGCTCATTACCGTGCTGGATTTTGAGAAGATCGTGGCGGACATCGCGCCGGAAACAGGCATCCAGCTTTCTGAGATCGACGAGCTTGGCACGCGTGAGCGGGATGATCGGCCGATCATGGTCGTGGAGGATTCCGCGCTGCTTTCCGCGATGATCTTGCAGGCGCTGCATAAGGCGGGGTATGTAAACACGCTGAAGATGGACAACGGACAGGAGGCGTGGGATACGCTGTGTGCCTTTAAAGAACAGAGCGGAAACAACCGTGAAGCGCTGCGCGACCATGTATCGTGTATCATTACGGACATCGAGATGCCGCAGATGGACGGACACCGGCTGACCAAGCTGGTGAAGGACGACCCGGTATTAAAGCATCTTCCGCTGATCATCTTTTCTTCGCTCGTCAATGACGAGATGCGCATCAAGGGCAGGAGCCTCGGCGCGGACGAACAGCTTTCGAAACCGGAGATCGGGCACTTGGTGACCGTTGTGGATCATTTGCTCGATGAATATGAAATTGGGATGCCGGACGATCCGGCAATGTAAGGAGACAGTATAATGGGCATGTTTGATAAACTCACACCGCTTGAAAACGGACTTTCGGCATCGTGGATGCGCAACAAGACGATCCTCAACAACGTTGCGAACGTCGATACGCCGAACTTCAAGGCGTCGGGAGTGGAGTTTGAGAATCTGTATAGGCAGGCGCTGAATACGGACAGCGATTTCCAGATGAAGCGAACCCGCGCAACGCATTTGAACGGGGGAACCGACGTAAATTCGGTGACGGGAAGGGTGGTTACGCAGGCTGACACCACCTACCGCATGGATGGCAACAATGTGGACATTGATCAGGAAATGACGGCGTATGCCAAAAATGTGATTTATTACAATACGTTGATGAGAAAGATCAACGGGCAGTTCAATCAACTGCGCATGGCAATCAGAGGCCAATAAGGAGGTAGAAAATGGCATTTTTATCATCGCTCGACATTTCGGGCTCGGCACTCACCGCACAGCGGCTGAGGATGGACGTGGTTGCGGAAAACGTCGCAAACATCAATACGACAAGAATGGCGAACGGAGAACCGTATCGCAGAAGATATGTGATTTTTCAGCAAAGGGAGGGTGCGAGCTTTTCCGATCAGCTGAACAACTCGCTTGCGGGAAGCGCAGGCAAAGGCGTGCGGGTCACGGAGATATTGGATGACCCGTCGGCGTTCAAGCTGGACTACAACCCGACGCACCCGGACGCAGACGAATTCGGCTATGTGCGCATGCCCAATGTGGATCTTGCGCGGGAGATGGTGGATATGATGTCCGCCACCAGATCGTATGAGGCAAACATCACCGTGCTCAACGGAACGAAGAGCATGGCGATGAATGCACTTGAGATTGGAAAGTAGGAGAGGAATAGACGATGGCAAATATTACTTCGATCGTATCGCCCGCCGAGATTTATCAGGCGGCGAAGCAGCCCGTGAAAATGGATGAAGAAGCTGTACAAGGGGCGGACTTCAAAAGCATGCTGACCAACGCGATCCAAGAGACAGACAGCCTTGCGACGGTTGCCGATCAGGGAACGCAGGCGCTGCTTTCCGGCGAGACGGACAATATTGCGCAGGTGATGATCGACGGGACCAAGGCAGAGCTTTCCCTCAACATGGTGATTCAGGTACGCAACAAAATTGTGGACGCATACACAGAGGTGATGCGGATGTCCCTGTAGGAATCCTTTATGGCGGAGCAAAGCGGACCGCAGCTTGCGGCGGGAATTGATTTCACGGATGTTCTGGTGATCATCATCTATCTGGTGCTGATCGTGGCAGCGGCCTATTTTCTGACCAAATATGTTGCGAAGAGATCTTTGAAAAAAGGAATGAAGCCTTCCCAGATGCAAAGGAGCGGCGCAAAGCCGAGGGCTGCCGAGCTTGGGCACATGGTGTCCGTCGCGGATCGCATTGCGGTCGACCGGGATAAGACGATCATGGTGGTGGAGTTTCAGGGCAAGTATTACCTGATGAGCACCGCCGCAGATAAAATCGAATGCATCGACACAGTGGAAATTCCGGATGCGCCGCCCGTAAGCGAGGACGCGGAAGCGCAGCAGGACGAAGAACAGCAAGGCGGCGGCGTTGTGCAGCGGCCGGCAGACGAGGACACCTTCTTCAAACGGTTCAAGAAAGCCATGAAGGTGGTTTTGCAAAGCTATCTGCCCAAGAGCATGCGCAGCAAGCCAAGCGAAGTTTCATTCGAGGCGCGCCTTGAAGAACAGGTGCGCAAAAGCGAAAAGACAGACCAAAAAGAAAAGAGCGACCAGAACGACACAACCAAAGGATAAGGATTTTGAAGAAGAGATTTATCATAAAGCTTATCATAGTCATCATATCGTTGCTGGCCGTATTGGTTGTTTTTACCGGCTGTGCGTCCACCACGGACGGCACAACGCCGGATGCGGGTGCGGACCCGCTCGCGCAGCTTTTGGGCAGTCGATCCACCAGCCTTCAGCTTGTGGGGCTGCTGACGATTTTGAGCATTGCGCCATCCATACTTCTGATGGTGACGGGGTTCACGCGAATCGTCATTGTGCTGTCCTTTACAAGAAACGCATTGGGACTCCAGCAAATGCCGCCAAATCAGGTTTTGGTGGCTTTGGCGATTTTTTTGACATTTTTCATCATGTCTCCCGTATTCACCACCATCAAGACGGAAGCCGTCGATCCTTATGTGGCGCAGGAAATCACCTTTGAGGAAGCGGTGGATGCGGCGGAACAGCCGATCCGCGAATTCATGCTGCGTCAGACCTTTAAGGACGACCTCAATATGTTTTTGGAGATTTCCAACACGCAGGGTGCGGAGCAGCTTGATGATGTGCCCATTACGACGATCATACCGGCGTTTATCACAAGCGAGCTGAAGCGCGGGTTTATGATCGGGTTCTTTATTTATATCCCGTTTATCGTCATCGATATGGTGGTGTCGAGTACGCTGATGGCAATGGGCATGATGATGCTGCCGCCCATCGTGATCTCTCTGCCCTTTAAGGTGCTGCTGTTTGTTTTGGTGGATGGCTGGACGCTGACGATGCAGACGCTGATCACGACATTCAACGCATTCACGTAGCGACGCACGGGTGCGGTGCAAACGAGTAGCTGAAGTGAGGAAGTGGTTACAATAGATCAGGCGACAATTATAACAATTATGCAGGATGCGATCAGCACGATATTGACCGTGTCGTTGCCTCCGATCCTGGTTGGGCTCGTGATCGGCATTATTATATCTATTTTTCAGGCGGCGACACAGATCAACGAACAGACGCTGACGTTCGTTCCCAAAATCATCGGGATACTGGTCGCTTTGTTGTTTTTTGGCGGTATGATGCTCAATAACCTGACGGAGTTTGCGACGCGGATTTATGAATATGCCGCTATGATCTCATAAAGAGTTGAGCGTATGGTAGATTTTTTTGCGGCGTTTTTTCAAAACTGGGAATTCTTTCTCCTGCTGTTTCTGCGGGTATCGGGGTTGATTTTTTCAAACCCCATTTTTGGAAGAACGAACATTCCGAACATCGTGAAAATTGGCTACTGCGCCTGCATTGCAATGTTGTTCTTTGCGTCCGCGCCGCAGATCGCGGAACAGATGCAGGCATTTAATTACGGCGACGATATCCTGCTGTATATTCTGCTGTGCATCAAGGAGCTGTTGTTCGGGCTGGTGCTGGGATTCGTGTTGAACCTGTTTTTCCAGATGGCCTTTACAGCGGGGCAGCTGATCGATATGCAGATGGGCTTTGGTATGGTCAATGTGTTCGACGTGCAGAGCAACTTAAGCATCCCCATGATCGGAAACTTTTTGAACCTGCTGATGCTGATGGTGTTTTTCGCGGTTCACGGGTATGAAAGGCTGATCAAGATCATGGCGCTGTCCATCGAGAAGATACCGATCGGCGGGGTGACGTTCAATACAGAGATCGGGCTGGTGGCGCTCGAGCTGTTTATACAGGTGTTTTTGCTGGCGATCATCGTCGCGATGCCCATCATCGCGTCAGGACTTTTGGGAGAGGCGTGCTTTGGCATCATGATGCGTATGGTGCCGCAGATGAACGCATTTTCCATCGGCATACCGATCAAGATCATACTCGGCTTTTTGGTGCTTCTGGCGATCATACCGGTCTATGTGGCATTTATGCCGCAGGTGTTCGATCAAATGTACGCGGGGCTGGAGAAGATGTTTGCGACGCTTACGGGGTGATGGATAAATGGCTGACAACAACAGCAGCGGGGAAAAAACAGAAAGCGCAACCCCGAAACGACGACAAGACGCGCGCGAACGGGGACAGGTACTAAAGAGCAACGAGCTTGTGATGACGGGAACGCTGCTGATTATGTTTGGTGCCCTGCGGGCGCTTACGCCTATGATAGCGGAAAACCTGATGCGTTTTTCCGCCAGTTTTTTGTCAGGGCAGTATCTGCCGGAGTATTACCTGAACCCGAGCAATGCCGGGCCGGTGATGCAGCAGATGGTGATCGGTTTTTTGCAGATCATGCTGCCCATCCTTCTGGTGGCGGTCCTCGCGGCGGTCGTCGTCAACGTCGTACAGACGGGCTTTTTGTTCAGCACCAAGGCGCTGGAGCCAAAAATGAACCGCCTGAGTCCGGCAGAAGGCTTTAAACGGATTTTTTCCGGGCGGACGTTATTTGAATTGCTAAAATCAGTACTAAAGATTGCGGTAATCGGCATTGTGATTTATACTAAAATAGAGGCGGACCTTCCCGCGTTTTCCATGATGCTGACGGGGGGGATGAAGGCGTCTATCCTGCAGATCGCGGAGCTGATCTTTGATGCAGGTTTTCAGATACTGCTCTTCCTTGCGGCGATTGCGCTGTTGGATTATATGTTCCAGCGCAGGAAATTTGAAAAGGATCTGATGATGACCAAGTATGAGGTCCGCATGGAGATGAAGCAGCAGGAGGGTGATCCGCAGATCAAAGGGAAGATCAAGCAGAAGCAGCGCCAAATGGCGATGATGCGCATGATGCAGAGTGTTCCTGAGGCGGACGTGGTCATCACGAACCCGACGCACTACGCGGTTGCGTTGAAATATGACGAGGCGGTGGGCGCGGCCCCGCTGGTGCTTGCGAAGGGCAAGGACAATACGGCCCTGAAAATTAAAGAGATCGCGGCGGAGCATTCCATCGAGATCGTCGAAAACAAGCCGCTTGCAAGGAGCCTTTATGTGATGTGTGATATAGGCGACCAGATTCCGGTGGAGATGTATCAAGTGGTGGCGGAGATCCTCGCGCAGGTATACCGCAAGCACAATAAGTAAAATGTTACAAAGATTTTGTGATTGAGGAGTTATAGATGAAGGTAAAAGATGCGGCAATTGCAGGCGTCGTCCTGCTGGTCGTAATGCTGATCATACTGCCGATTCCCCCGGTGATGCTGGATGTATTTCTGGTAATCAATATTTCGATGTCCCTGCTGGTCTTGCTGATGACGCTGTATGTCAGGGAGGCATTGGAATTTGCCGCGTTTCCCACGCTGCTGCTCATCATGACGCTGTTTCGTCTGGGGCTCAACATCGCGTCGACGCGGTTGATCCTCGGAAACAACGGTGACGCGGGAAGCGTGATCGAGGCGTTCGGAAGCTTTGCGACGGGCGGCAACATCATCGTGGGTGTGATTATTTTTATCATCATCATTATTATTCAGTTTGTGGTCATCACAAAGGGCGCGGAGCGCGTGGCCGAGGTATCGGCCCGGTTCACCCTCGACGCGATGCCCGGTAAGCAGATGGCGATCGACGCGGATCTCAATTCCGGCCTCATCAACGAAGAGCAGGCGCGGGAACGCCGCGAAAAAATTGCGCGGGAAGCCGATTTTTACGGCGCAATGGACGGTTCGAGTAAATTCGTGAAGGGCGACGCGATTGTAGGCATCCTCGTCACGGTCATCAACATCGTGGGCGGCCTTATCATGGGCATGATGTACACCGATATGGCTACGGATGAGGTATTGCAGGTGTACACCATCGCAACGATCGGCGACGGTCTTGTGAGCCAGATTCCCGCGCTGATGATTTCCACGGCGACGGGCGTGATCGTGACGCGCGCGGCCTCGAAGGAAAATCTGGGACGTGATCTCGTCAACCAGCTTACCGCACAGCCGTATGTTTTCATTATCCTTGGGGTGATGCTCGTATTCATCAGCCTGATTCCCGGTCTTCCCAAGGTGCCGATCTACATCATCGCGGGATTGATCCTCGTTGTGGGCATTGTGCAGCTGCGCGCGAAAAAGGTGCCCGAGCAGCCGGTGATCGAGGAGGACAAGGCGCTCGCGGCCGCCAAGGAAAAACGAAAGCCGGAAAACGTGACCTCGCTTTTGCAGGTGGAGCTCATTGGCATCGAGCTTGGATACGGGCTGGTGCCCCTTGTGGACACGAGTCAGGGCGGAGACCTTTTGGAGCGCGTGGTGATGATCCGCAGGCAGTGCGCGATCGATCTTGGCATCATCGTGCCCGTGATCCGCATCCGTGACAACATACAGCTGAGCACGAACGAATACGTGATCAAGATAAAGGGCGTGGAGGTCGCGAAGGGCGAGGTCATGCTTGACCATGTGTTGGCACTTTCCACAAGCGACGTGAAGGGGAAGCTGCAGGGAATCGAAACGACGGAGCCAACGTTTGGGCTACCGGCGGTGTGGATCCCCGAAAGCGAGCGCGAAAAAGCGGAGCTGCTTGGCTATACGACGGTGGATGCGCCCTCCGTGATCGCGACGCATCTGACGGAGACCATCAAGCGTCACTGCTACGAGCTGCTGACGCGCCAGCAGGTGCAGACGCTCATCGACAACTTGAAAACCACACAGCCCGCGCTTGTGGATGAAACGGTGCCTAAGCTGTTTTCGCTTGGTGAGATACAGAAGGTGCTTGGGAATCTGCTGAAAGAGAATGTTCCGATACGGGATATGGGAACGATTCTTGAAACGCTTGCAGATTACGGCACGGTGGTGCGCGATCCGGAGCTTCTGACGGAATATGTCCGCAAGAGCCTGTATCGCTCGATCTCCAAGCGCTTTGTGCCGGACGACAGTGCGCGTGTGATCACGCTCGATCCGGCGCTCGAGAACCTGATCGCCGAAAAAACCAAGCAGACAGAGCAGGGGACCTATGTGGCGCTTTCGCAGGACGAGCTGCAGCGGGTGTTTAACCGGCTGAGGGAAACGATCGAGGGAATGAACCAGATGGGCATCACACCCATTGTGCTGACCTCGCCGCTTGTCAGAAGGCAGTTCAAAAACATCACGAGCACGATGGTGCCAGACCTCACTGTGCTTTCATACAACGAGCTCGACAATAATGTGGAAGTATTCTCGGATGGGGTCATCGGGCTTTAAAGAATCGCTGGGAAAGGGTTTGAGGAAATGAAGTTAAAAACGTTTCGCGTGGCAAATATGGCGGAGGCATTGCAGCTTATTAAGGACGATATCGGCCCGGACGCCGTTATTTTGAGCAGCAAGCAGGTTCGCGCCAAAAAAGGTCTGTTTGGTCTGTTTAAGAAAAAAGAGATCGAAGTGATCGCGGGATATGACGAAGACACCCCTAAGCCCGGTTCCTTTAAGGCATCCTTTGCAAAATCGTACGCGCCCGCGCGCAGCAACGACGAGATTTTGAAAATGGCGGAGCCGCCGCGCGACGAATACATGAAGGAAAGCATCGACGAATTGAAGGGGATGATCGCGACGCTTGCGGATCAGGTAAACAATTCATCGGCTGAGGTGCCCTTAGAAAAGCGGTATTCGCAGGAGATCATGGCGCTTTACCGCCAAATGACGCAAAACGATGTGGATGAGGATACGGCAAACGAGATTTGTGGGAGAATACAGGAAGTTTGCAGCCTGAAGAGCCTTGACGCAAGGGAGACGGCGGAAAGCATGATGCTCGATATCATCGGCGCGCCGCACTTGATCGAGTCGACCAAGTATAAACAAAAGGTCGTGATGCTCATCGGGCCGACGGGCGTTGGCAAGACGACGACCCTCATCAAGCTCGCCTACATGCTGATTTATAAAAAGAAGCTCAACATCGGCATCATCAATGCAGATTCGTTTCGCGTCGCGGCGCAGGAGCACTTGAAGGCCTACTGTGAGATATTGAAAACTGATATGATCACCATTTATAAGCCCGAGGAGGTCAGCGACGCGCTGGCGGCGTTCAAGGACAAGGACATTGTATTGATCGATACGGCGGGTAAGGTTTCGGACGACGAAGAATATCGCATGGACATTGCAAAGCTGTGCGCGCTTGGCAAGATCAGCGATATCTACGTGACGCTCGGCGCTTCCACGGCGGAGCGCGTACTGAAGAAGACCATAGAAAATTATCGTTTTTTGAAAAAATATTCGGTTATTATTACAAAAGCAGACGAGATTTCCACAAAGGGCATGATGCTGTCCGTCGCCGGGTTCAGCGGGATGCCGCTTTCCTACATTGCGGCGGGGCAAAACGTGCCGGATGACATCGGCGTGGTTTCGCCCGGGGAAATCGTAAAGGCGATATTGGAGAACTGAGATGACAAATCAGGCAGAACAGCTGCGCGAACGGGTGCAGGCTGCGCTTGCGGGCGCGGCCAAACAACAGGAAGCGGGAAATAACAGCGGCAGAGCGTACACATTCTGCGTGACGAGCGGCAAGGGCGGCGTTGGGAAGACGTCCTTTTCAGTCAATTTTGCATTGGCCCTCGCAAAGTGCAAAAAAAAGGTACTTGTGATCGACGGGGATTTTGGCTTTTCGAACGTCAACATCCTGCTTGGAAAGAATGCGGCTTACACGCTGGAGCATGTGGTTCGCAAGGAAAAAAAGCTCGCGGAGGTAATGGAGGAGTGCTACCCGAACGTATGGTATATTTCCGGCGGGTCGGGCGTCAATGAGCTTATTCGGCTCCAGGACGATCAGATGGAAGAGATTGTCGAGCAAATGATGGTATTAGAACAGCAGATGGATTTCATCATCTTCGACACAGGGGCGGGCATCAACAACAACATCATCAAGATGATCGACGCGAGCGATCAGACGATTCTGGTCATGAACCCTGAACCGACCTCGATCTTAGACAGCTTCGTGGTTTTAAAAACCGTGGCGGAGCTGCCCGAGAGGCCCGTGATCAGCGCACTGATTAACAAGGTGACGTCCGAGCAGGAAGCGCACGCCACCTATCAGAATTTTTCAAACGTTGTGCACAAGCATTTGGCGTACGACATCGAGCTGTTGGGCTATATTACGCGGGACAACCGCATCGAACAGTCGATTTCTTCCATGGTGCCGTATTTGATTCAGTATCCTTCGAGTCTTGCGGCGTCGCAGTTTCAGCGGATCGCGAATGCGATCACAAAGACACAGACAAAAGAAAAAGCAAGGGGCTTGAGAAGCTTTCTGAAGCGCTTGATGAAGGGAGGAACAAAACCGCATGGTGACTGAATATGAGCAGCCAAACGCCATGTTTCGGGAAGGTGGAAGCCTGCGCATCATAGATGCGGGGAAGGAACCGATCTATGCCGGAATCGAGCGTACGGGCGTGCGCTTTTTGTGGATAGAGGATATTGAAGAGGAAGCAATGCGTGCCGATATGCACGGAAAAATATTGATTGCGCATTACGGGGACGGGAGCGACAATTATGTCTTTCAGGTCAGAATCATTGGAAACGAGGAGTTCAACGGGGAAAGCCTGACCAAGCTTTTTTTGATCACAAGCCCCACGGCCGACGATCAGCGGCAGGCATTTCGGTTTCGGCAGTTGTTTGACATCGAGGTCTTGCGGCTGGATTCGCATGTAAACGAGAATGGTGAAAAGGATTGGATCAAATGCCAGGGCATCGATCTTTCGGATACGGGAGTCGGTTTTGCCGGGAAAAATTCGTTCCACTACGGAGAACGCCTGCAATGCAGGTTTACCTTAAACGATGTGCAGTATGTCACGAATGTCAAGGTGGTGCGCATCTTCGATCAGGCAGGAGATGAAAAGCACCGTTTATACCGTATCGGAGCGCAGTTTGTGAACTTAAATGAGCATATCCAGAAAAGGATACGGCGGTATATTTACAATCAGCAGGTCTCAAAACGGAAGTTTAAAAAGGAAAAATGAGCTGACGCGCCGCGCGTGCGCATTGGTCCGAAGGAGACAATCGGTGGATAATAAAGAGCGGGATATGGAAGCCCAAAAGCTATGGAAGAGCTACCATGACGATCCGACGGTGGAGAACAACAACCAGTTGATCGAACACTACCTTTATTTGGTGAAGCCAATTGTGATGAGGATGTCGCCGCTTTATAAAGCGACATTTCGGGATTATGACGATCTCGTGAGCAATGGCGTTTTGGGGCTGATGGACGCGATCGGCAAATATGACCCGGAGCGCAACGTGAAATTTGAGACCTATGCGCAGCGGCGTATACGCGGAGCGATCCTCGACTATATGCGTCAGCAGGACTGGATTCCCATCAATATGCGCAAGGAGATCAAGGACGCGAAGCAGGCTTATGAGGCGCTGAGCGCAAAGCTGCAAAGAGCGCCGGAATATGAGGAGCTCGCAGAGCACATGGGCTTGTCTGCGGACAAGGTGCGAAAAATTTTTCTGAATGATTATCAGTATAGTCTGATTCACTTCGAAGATGTCGTCGGCGGGGTTGCGTACCACTCTGAAATGGATATGCCCAAAGGCGTGAATATGATCCGGGACAATGACGAGAGCAGGATGCCGGAAAAGAACCTTCTGGAAACCGAGGCAAAGGAGGTGCTCGTCAGCCTTCTGGAGAGCTTGCCGAGGGACGAGCGGCTGGTGCTGGATTTGTATTACAGAAAAGAACTGAAATTGAGAGAAATTGCCGATATCATGAATCTGACGGAATCGAGGATTTCGCAAATTCACAAGCAGGCGATCAATAAAATCACCAAAAAATATCTGGAAGAATACGAAAATCTGTGCGGACAATTGTAGGGTGGGGCGATCAAGACGCGGCTGACGCATGACAGAGCCCGGACATATGGCGCGAGGAAGGGGATAAGCAGATGGAATGGAATGAGATATACTGCTTGCATTACCGCGAGGACGGCGTTTATCTGGAAATACTGCCCGGGGCGGCAGCAAGGCAGGATATCGACCGTGTCGCGTTGATTCAGCAGATCAAGCGCAAGAAGATCGTCGGGATGGAGCTGGAGCGCGTGAGCCTAATGCTTTCGGCGCTCGAGGCGCAGGAGGCAAAGATTGCGGGACCTCAGGAGGAGGTCATGCTGGACGAGGAAGCGCTGCTCGAGGTGGCGCCCGGTAATTTACAGGCGTTTGTTACGCTTGTTCCGGGGGAGGAAGGCGGCGCGCCGCTTACGGCGGAAAAGGTAGAGGAATTCCTGGCGGAACGCAAAGTGGTCTACGGGATAGATCGGGAAAAAATTGCCCGGCTCGTTGAGGAACGGGCATTTGGACGCAAAGAGCTGGTTGCCGAGGGCACGTCCCCGCAGGACGGAGAGGACGGAAGCGTCACCTATTATTTTTCCAGAACGGATTCCGTGGAAAACGCGCTGGACGAAAACGGCAAGATCGACTTCCGCAGGGTATCCACATTTGAAAAGATCAACGAAGGGCAGGTGCTCGTCAAGAGGGTGTTTGCCACCGCAGGCGTTGACGGATCGGATGTATTTGGAAAAAGGCTTGCGGCACAGCGCGGAAAGGAAGCATCGTTTCCGGGTGCGGGCAAGAACGTCGGCATTTCTGAGGACAGAACGGAGCTGATTGCAAAGATCGGCGGCAAGGTCTCGATGTCGATGGGCAAGGTGACGGTGCTGCCCAACGTGACGGTGCCCGGCGATGTGGATATGTCGGTGGGCAATGTTGAATTCGAGGGTGACGTCGTCATCAAGGGAAATGTGAATCAGGGATTCACCGTCCGGTGTACGGGAAATCTTCACATCTGCGGATCGGTGGAGGCGGCCTTTTTGTACAGCGGCGGCGACATCACGGTGGAAGCGGGCATCAAGGGCGCGGACCGGGGCACGGTGGAAGCAGGCAAGGATGTTTATGCGCTGTTTATGGAACGCGTGGAGGTCTCCGCCGGGGGAAACATCATTACAGGCGCACTTGTGGGATGCAACGTACTGTGCGAAGGCTATGTGAATGTGACGGCGGATAAGGGTCGGCTGATCGGCGGAAAGGTGAGCGCCGGAAAATACATCGTCGCCAAGACCATCGGTTCGGATGCGGGCATCCCGACCAAGCTTTATATCGGCGCGCTGCCCAAAAAGAAGCAGCGGTATACGGAACTCGAAAAGGAAATACACAGTATTACGGGAAACATTTCCCGGCTGGGGCTTGCCATCAAAAGCCAGAGCGCGACGGGAAAAGCAAAGCTCGACCTGGTGGTGGCGCTTTCCAAGCTGCAAAAGGAAAAGGAACAGATGGAGGAGGAGCGCGCGGGGATCGAGCTGCTTCTGACGGGCGCGAAGGACGGAAACATCCACGCGCTGGATAAGATACTCAAGGGCGTGAAGCTGGCGTTTGGGTTCGATTCGTTCACCGTCCCTTACGACAACGGCTACGTGACATATTACAAGGAAAAGAAGGAAATCCTGTCTATGGCTTGTCAGTATCATGAGGAAAGGCAGGATGCCAAGCGGGTGTAAACGAGGGAAAGGGGGAGCCGCAAGCAAAGCCTTTGGGCACGCTTGTTGCGAAAAGTTGTTATGATACGCGGAATAGACAGTCAGATCATGATCAACAAATCGATCGACTACGCAAAGCAGATGGCCGACCAGATCAACAACGTGCAGCAGAGTAAGGATTTTGTTTCGGAAATGGAAAAGGCGCGGATCAAGCGTGAGGATGAATCCGTACTGCGCACCGAAGAAACGCTGGAGGAACGAGTGCGCCGAGAAAAGGATCACAAGGAAGGCGCGCACCACGAGGAGCGTTTTGCGGACCGCGAAGGCAAGCAGGACACCTTGAGCGAAGAGGACGTTTTGGCGGAGGAAAAAGCAGAGGGGCTGGGCGTTTCGGTCGACATCAATATCTGAAAGTGGAGCTTGAAAATGGGAATTGAATATTACTTATTTGCGTTGTTTGTGTTTGCGCTGGTCTTGATCGTGTTGTTTCTTGTGTTCAAAGCGCGCAAGCAAAAGGACGCGTTTTCCGAGGTGGATTATGAAGCCAAGGTGCAAAAGCTGATGGGCATTTACTTCGAGGCGGAGGACATGATGAATTCCATGAAGGAATACGCGGCCCATGTGAATGAGACCATCGACCTTCAATTGAAGCGCCTCGAGGCGGAGGAAAAGAGGATCGAAGCGTTGAACAGGCATTTTTTGCTGGAGCAGCAGCCACAGGTTGCCGTGCGCAAGACGCCGCCTGAAGAAATGCATGCGGAAAAAAGCGCAAAGGCCGCCGCGCCGCTAAAAAAGAGGACAATCGGTGGCTGGAGAAGCGAAGCGCTGAAGCTGTTTGAAATGGGGAAAACGGAAGATGAGATCGCCGAAGCGCTGTCCGTATCCAAGGGCGAGGTGCGGTTTGTATTAAAACTGCATACAAATACATAAATTATTGAGGAAATCCTAAAGTTATCAATCGCTTTTTTCGATATAAATTATAGAACGGGATTTTTAGGAGGCAACTATGCTGAGAAGTTTTTATATCGCGGGAACGGGAATGCTGACGCAGCGTTCCAAAATGGATGTGATCATCAACAACATCACAAACAGCGATACGAACGGCTATAAAAAGGATCAAGTTATTTCGCAGTCTTTTCAGGACATGCTGCTCAGCCGTCTTGACGACCCGTCCATCCTGAGCCGTACCCCTTATGTGGGGCCGCAAAATACCGGGATCTACGTGGACGAGCTTGTGACAGACTTCACCCAAGGGCCGATGGAACAGACCGATCAGCGTACAGACATTGCCATATCCGGTGATGGTTTTTTTTCCGTACAGACACCGAACGGCGTCCGTTACACCAGAAGCGGTGATTTTCAGGTGGACGCAAACGGAACGCTGCTCACACAGGAAGGGTATTACGTTCTGGGGCAAAACGGCGGTATGATCAACGTGGGAACGGGAGACTTTACCGTCAAAAGCGACGGCACGATTTTTGTGAACAATCAGCAGGTCAATCAGCTGCGTATCGTTCAGTTTGCGGACAATGGCGTCCTGCGCAAGCAGGGGAGCAATCTGTATTACGCATACAACGCAGAGCAGCCGCAGGTGATGGCGAACCCGACCCTCGCGCAGGGTATGCTGGAGGGTTCCAATATGGAGATTGGGCGCGAAATGGCGGACATGCTGATGACGAATCGCGTATATGACAGCAACCAGCGGATTTTGAAAATGGTGGATGAATCGCTTTCCAAGACGGTAAACGACATCGGCAGATTTTAAGGAGTAACGGGAATTATGATGCAGGGAACTTATACGGCGGCGCTTGGCATCGCCTCGCAGCAGCAGCGCCTCGACACGATTGCAAACAATCTTGCAAACCTTAACACGAACGGCTTCAAAGGCAGCCGGGTGGATTTTAAGGATGCGCTCTATTCGACGATGACGCGCGTAATGCAGCCGCAGAATACGCTCAACATGCAAGAAGGGCACGGCACGCTCGTTTCCGGTACCCGGCGCTCGTTTGCACCCGGGCAGTATATTGAGACGGGCCGCGATACGGATTTCTATCTGGATGGCGAAGGATTTTTCACCGTGCAAAGCCCCACAGGTGAGACCTACTACACGCGTGACGGAAATTTTTTCAGAAGCGTGCAAGAGGATGGAGAGTACCTTGTGAGCGCGCAGGGCTACTACGTATTGAACAGCAACGGGCAGAGAATTCGCTTGCAGGGGAACGGTTTGAACGTATCGCCGGAGGGGTTTCTGTCTGAAAACGGAGCCATGCAATCGTATGATCGGCTGCGCATCGTCACCTTCCCGAACCAGGAAGGGCTCACGGCGGTTTCCAACAATCTGTTCTCCGCGTCGGCATCTTCTGGACAGCCTGCGGCGGCAGGTGCGGAAACGACGGTGGTGCAAAAGGTGCTTGAAGGGTCCAATGTGAATATGGCGGACGAATTTGCGCGGCTGATTCGCGGAAGCCGGGTGCTGCAGCTTTCCTCGCGTGCACTTTCCACGGCGGACGGCATGGATGGCACGGCAAACGATCTGAGGAGATAACGGATAGGCGATCAAGGGGCGGAAGATATGGCGACAAATTATAAAAAATGTAAGACCTGCGGAAAAATTTTTGCGTCGACGGGCGGAAACGAATGCCCGCAGTGCATCATGGAAACCGAAAAAAAATTCAGTCTGATCAAGGAATATTTGTACAACAATCCAAACGCGACGGTCATGCAGATTTCCGAAGCGACAGAGGTTGAGGAAAAGATGATCCTGCACTTTCTTAAGGAGGGCAGGCTGGAAATGAAATCGGCGGATGGATCGCTGCGCTGCGAAAAGTGTGGGGCGTCGATCACGAGCGGACGGATGTGCGCGAATTGCATGAGTTCGCTTTCAAATGCCCTAAGCAGTGTGCTGCCACAGAAAACGGCTATGGAAAAGGATAAGACGCTGAAAACGGGGGCGGCGAAACCGGATTCGCTTTATGTAAACATCAACAGGAGAAAGTAGGGGGAGCGTTATGAAGATCAATGCGGCAACATCAATACATGTGATAGATCAGTATCGCAGCATGACAAATAAAGGCGTGCCGAGCGCAAAGGTCGGTCAGCAGAAGGACCACATCGAGATATCGGCAGAGGCGGCCTCCTTCACCGAGGTGTTTAAGGCGGCAAAGCAGGCGATGGAAGAAAATATCGCGACAATCAAACCGGAGGAACTGAATGCGATCCGGCAGGAGATCGGCAGCGGGACTTACCAGATCGACAACGAAGAGCTGGCGGATTCAATTCTGTTCTCCATTTGGGGTTAACAGATGATAGAAAAATTGATCGACGTCCTGGAAGAGATGCAAAAGACATACGGGACGATATACGGGGTTTCTTCGGAGAAGAAAGAGGCGATCGTCGCCAACGATGTGCAGAAGGTTGGGGAAGCCGTCAAAAAAGAATGGGAGCTTCTGGGCGAAGCCGCAGAGCTTGACGAAAAGCGTGCGGAGCTTGTCAAAGCGATTGCGCTGGCGCACGGCGTACAGGAAGAAGATACGACATTGCATGAAATCTGCGCGTGGGCAATGCCAGAGCAGGCAGAGCGGCTGAACGCGCTTTCGGAGCGGCTCAATACGCTGCTCAGCGATCAGAAAAAGCTGAATTTGGAGAATCAATCGCTGATCAACCTTCATTTGGAATATATGGATTATATGATCAATATGTTCCTTGTGGAGCCGCAGGTCAGCAGTATTTATGGAAATTCTGGCGAGGTGGGCGAAGCCGAGGCGGGCAACAAACGGATCATCGACAGCCAGGTATGAAAAGGATGGAAGCATGAGATCAACATTTTATGGATTGGAAATTGCAAAGACGGGCCTTTTTATCAGCCAGAACCAGCTTGATATCACAGGTCATAACATATCGAACGTGGATACGCCCGGGTATACCCGGCAGCGGCTTTCTACGGCTGCGCTTCCGCCGGCGGTGGGCAACGCGTTTATCGGCACGGACATCCGGTCGACATCCGGCCGCGGCGTGGAAACGATCAACATCGAGCAGGTGAGAAATCCCTTCCTGGATTATCAGTATCGCAAGGAAAATTCAACCACGACGCAGTGGCAGACGAAGGAACAATATTTTGGGTATCTGCAGGCGCTCTTTAACAACGAACTTGACGACATCGTGAACACCACGGGTGTTTCGACTGTGTTTTCCGGCTTTTACAATGCGCTGCAGGAGCTTGAGAAAGCGCCGTCGGATAAAGAGATGCGTGTGAACCTGCAGCAGCAGGCGATCAAGATGACGGAGACGATGAACTACTATTACAATCGTCTGGTGGAACAGCAGGATACGCTCAATGAGAGCGTGCAGATTTCCGTGACGGAAATCAACTCGCTTGCGAAACAGATCGCGCAGCTCAATGAACAGATTTATGGCTACGAGCTTTCCGGCGCGCGGGCAAACGACTTGCGCGACCAGCGGAACTCGCTGATCGACGCGCTTTCCGGGCTTACTGCCATCACGACGTATGAAGATACGAACGGACAGATGGTCATCGAGGTGGACGGCAAGAACCTGGTGCGGCACGCGTCGTACAAGCAAATGGCGGTCGCGGACAATGTACCCAACCCGTTAAACGGCGGAAAGACTTCGCTGTATGGGGTCTATTGGGCGGACAAAGAAGGAAACGCAACGGCCAACATGGTGGATTTTAAGGACGGCGCGATGAAAGGCTATCTGACGGTCCGTGATGGGAATTCCAAGGATAATATGGGCATTCCGTATGTGGTCAAGGAGCTTAACAAGCTGTGCCAGAAGATGGCGGCTGACATGAACGCCGTGCACGAAAAGGGATATACGATCCCGAACAACGGTTCCACCACAAGGACGGGGATCAAGTTCTTCAATGAGCAATTTGACGCGGACGGAAAAAGCCTCGTGACAGCACAAAATTTTAGGATCAGCGATGATATTTTGAACGATGTTTATAATATTGCGGCTTCGGATATGCCTGTCGACGAGAGCAATCCCAACGATCAGAAGGGCAACGGAAAAAACATGCTTGCGATGTGCGAGCTGATTACAAAGAAGAACGCGAGCGGCAATGCCGACAACATCGACAGCGTATACCGGTCGATTTTAAGCGATATCAGCGTCAACATGAAGCACATTGAGGACACCTACGATGCGCAGAGTGTCATGAAGGCACACATTCAGCAGCAGCGGAAGTCGATCAGCGATGTGTCCCTTGATGAGGAGATGACGAACGTCGTGCGTTACGGGCACTCTTACAATGCCTGTTCCCGCGTGATTTCGGCGATCGACGAAGCGCTTGACGTGCTCATCAACAGGATGGGGCTTGTGGGCAGGGCGTAATGCCGGCTGAACGACATTTGGAGGAAATAAAATGAGAATCACCAATTCGATGATGATAGACAACATGCTCGGGAATCTGAACTCAGGGATGCGGCGTGTGAGCAAATACAGCGATCAGCTCGCGAGCAATCGCAGGATCGTGAAACTTTCAGATGATCCGGTGGGTGTTCTCAATAGCCTGACTGCGCGCCAGCAGATCAGAAGGCTGGAGCAGTTTCAGAAAAACGTCAGCTCGGCAAACAGCTGGGTGACACAAGCGGAGACCGCGGCGACGGAGATGGAGCAGATCGTCATCAGCATGAAAGAGCTCGTGACGAGCGCCATGGGTACCAAAAACGAAAGCGACAAGCAGAACATCGCGACACAGATCACCGAGCTTACAGAACATCTTTTGCAGCTCGGGAACTCTGTTGTGGGCGATAAATATATTTTTGGAGGCTTCAACACCACAAAGCCGCCGTTTGAGGCGGTGCGCAACGAGGCAGGAAAGCTCGTGAACGTTCTTTATAACGGCTACGATCTTTCGCAAAAAGGAAATGATGTGCTCACAGGAAAGGGCATTTCCAACACCACGAACGCGTCGAATTTCACATGGACGGGTACGATGGCGCAAAGCCAGAAATATACGGTGAGTGCGACGGGTGATATGCTCACATTTACGGATGTGTTTGGAACCCCGACGCAGCATCAGGTGACGGCCGCAGAAATCGCCAATGGCGAAGTGGACTTGACGGCAGAGGGCTTTGGCAAGGTCTCGTGGAAGAATATTGCCAATCCGCCGGCGACAGCAGCAGAAATCGCCGGGGCAATCGCGTCTGTAGGGACTATATCCACACAGGATGCGGCGGTGATGGGTCCGGAGGCGAGTCCCTACCTGCAATGGACGGGTGCGATCGGCAGTCAGGAAAAATATTCGATTTCCGTTGAGGGAGATACGATACGGTTCCAAAATTCTTTTGGCAGTGAGGTTGCCGTGAAGCAGCTGACGGCAGCGGACGTTGCCGCAGGACAGGTTGACCTGAGCGCACAGGGGCTGGGTGTGATTAGCTGGATGACGACGAACGATCCGGCGGCGACGCCGCCTTACACAGCGCCCGCAACACCGGACGACCTTGCTGCGTTGATTGGCTCGGCAGGCTTTGTGACCTCGGAGCTGGGGGAAGAGGCGACGCAAAGGATACAGTTTGAAATCGGTCACGCCATGAAAGCAGACGTGACGTTCACAGGGATCGCGATCGCGGGGACGGGAGACAACAGCATGTTCAAGGTGATGTCGAATCTCATCAACGATCTGAACAGCGGGGTTCCGAATGAGGAGCTGTCCAAGCACCTAAGTACGCTTACGGGCGTGCAGGACAGGCTGCTCACAACCCTTGTCGCAAGCGGAACGCGCACGACGCAGTTCGAAACGATGGCCAACCGTTATTCGTTGGATGCGATCAATTATGAGGCGATCCGTTCGGATGTCGAAGACATCGATCAGGCGCAGACGATCATGAATTACAAATATTGCGAATCGATCTTCAAGCAGGCGCTTGCGAGCGGCGCGCAGATCATTCAGCCGACCCTAATGGATTTTCTCAGATGATGAGCGGTGATTAGGGATATTATACGCGAAAGGGGAGCTGTGCCGTGAAAACATTGAATATCAATACCACACGTGCGTCACTTGATATCAGTTCCACGCGCGCGCAGCTTGACATCAGGAACAATGTGCGGCGGGGGTTTCGGACGAAAACTACGCAGCCGCGGATGAATGTGGAAAATCAACGGCCACAGATGCGGGTCAATTGGAAAAAGGTATGGGCGGATCGCGGTATTCGTTCGCCCGAAGCGTTCAGCCAGTATACCCGGCAGATTGCGCGGCAGATGGTGCAGGAAGCCATACAGAATATCACTGCTCAAGGAGACTACTTCGGGGACATTACGAGCTATTTGGGGTCGAACCGGAGCGTCGTCGGCGATTGGGCTACGGATCAGATAGCAAACAGCGTTCCCGAGCTGACAATGAGCCCGGAGGCACCCTCGCCGGAGATCGAATGGATCGAGGGCGGCATGAAAATCGAATGGTCGCCCGGCGATGTGGAGATCATCTGGGAGGATGATTTTATGCCGGACATCACTGTGACACCCTATTCGGTCGAGATCAAGCTGCGAAATCATGGAGAAGTCAAGATCACGGTAAATGAAGACAACATTCCTGCAAGAATCAGCGGGAAGAACGTGGACAAAAACATCTAACATCGAAGGAGAGAGCCAGTGAAAATCCAATCTTCACGTTTTGGTGAAATAGAGATCAATGAGAAGAGCGTGATCCAGTTTCCGGGGGGGCTTCCGGGGCTCGACGGGCTAATACAATACGCGATCATCCGCTGCGATCAGACAGACCCGATCCAGTGGCTGCAAAGTCTCGACGACGCGGATATTTCGATTCCGATTGTCAATCCCTTTGTACTGAAGCCGGATTATGAAATTGTTGTGGAAGACGACGAGCTGGATCTCATCCAAACCCATGATGAAGAGGAACTTGTGGTGCTCAACATTATGGTGCTGCATGACGATCTATCCAAAATGACAGTGAACCTGATGGCGCCGCTCCTAATCAATATGAATAAAATGATCGGCGCACAGGTGATGATGGACTATAAGACGCTTCCAATCAGCTATCCGGCGTATGAGGCCCTGCTCAAGTATTATGAACAAAGGGAGGTGGATGCCGATGCTGGTTCTGACGAGGAAACCGAATGAAACGATCGTAATCGGGGATGATATCAAGATCACACTGCTCAGCATCGACGCGGACCGTGTGAAGATCGGGATAGAAGCGCCCAAAAGCATGCGGGTGTTCCGATATGAAACACTCAAGAAGGTCGTGCTGGAAAATCAGACGGCGGCGCACGTCAATGTGAACCTGATCGAGCTTGCCAATCTCAAGGAAAATGCAAACAAGAAGTAAATACCGATGAATGATGAGAAGCTTTCGCCGTATGATGGCGGGAGCTTTTTTAACGGAGAAGTGGCAAAAGTACTGGCAATCAATACCGATTTGATGTAGAATTTTAATATAGACAGAAAACAAAAGGCGAGGGAAAATATGGACGGAATTTCAGATTCCAATTCAAGACAGAGTTTGATTGACGGCATATTCAATGACCTTCGGGACGTGCAGGTGGACGGCAGCACCATCAGCAAGGATGAGATCGCGCAGATGATCGCGCAAACGAAAGAACTTGCAGGTGCGGATTTTGCGGACAAAGTGTTGAATGAGCGTGATACGCAGGAATATCTTTCCGTCGCGGAGAAAAAGGGCGTGGGCCAAGAAGCTGTGGATGCGGGGGTGCAAATCAAAGTATCTGAAGACTTGATGTCCGCAAAAATCATCCTCACGCCGCCAAAAGCGGGTGGAAAAGGCGTTACGGAAGAATTGATTTTGGAAAAGCTGCGGGAAAACAATATCATCAAGGGGATCAAATTTGAATACATACAACGGCTTTTGAAGCACACCGTGTACCATCGTCCCTTTAAGATCGCCTCAGGGCAGGCGCCCATGCCGGGCGAGGACGCGAGTCTTCAATACTGCTTTGAGCAGGTGGCGCAGCCAACCGTGTTTCGCAGTGCGGAGGACTATGCAAAGGTGCATTTCACAATGGTGAAGGCAGGGGATCTGCTGTGCGAAATCAAGCCTGCCACTGCGGGTGTGCGGGGATGGAACATTGAAGGCAAGACACTTGAAGGCGAAGATGGGAAATCGCTCGGTGAGGTTGCGGGCAGCAATACGGTGCTGACGGGCAACAAGTTGTTCGCCAACTGCGACGGAATGGTGAGCGTTCTTGGCAGCACGGTCAACGTATATCGGGCGGAAACGGTACAGAACATGGAATACGAGCGTCTGGACTTTGAAGGAACGGTGCTCGTGGAGAGCAATGTGACCAACAGCAGCATCCTGACGGCGGTGGGGGATATCATCGTCAAAGGCTCGGTGCAGAACTCCCAGCTTTCGTCGGGCGGAGATATCATCATTTGCAAAGGAGTCACGGGAAAAGGCAGCACGATCAACGCTCCGGGCAGTGTGCGTACGTATTTCATTGAGAACGCAACGGTAGAGGCCAAAAAGGATATTATGGCGGATGTCGTGATGAGAGCGGATATCAAGTGCGGCGGGACCCTCCGTTTGAGTGGAAAGCGGGGCAATTTGCTGGGCGGCGAATGTCAGGTCGGCGGAAGTATTTACGTCAACAATATGGGCAACGAAGCGAATATCCTCACAGACGTTGCGATCACCGGAAGCTTGCGCTTTTCAGATGAAAAACAACAAATCGCGGAACAGATCAAAGATTATCGGGATAAGCTCAAAAAACTGGATCAGGCGATTGCGGTGCTGACCGGGGAAAAACGGTTAGAGGGCGAGAAAAAGCTGACAGCGATTCGGCTGGCCTATTCGAAAAAAAGTTTGGAACAGGAAATAGAAGAGAAGGGAAAAATTTTTGAAGAGATGTGCAGGCGTGAGGAAACGATGAAAAGCGGAAAAATTGTGGTGCGCGCAAAAATGTATCCGAACGTGAGCCTGAATATTGACGATGTCCGTATGATCAACATGGACGAGAGAAGATATTGCGAGGTCACCCGAAAGGGTTCAGAAATCGTTTTTAGACCGGCAATGGAAGGAGATCTGTAATGGCGCTGTTTAAACGACAGAAAAGCCCCGGGGAGGCGGAAGGGGGCCGTGACGTTTACAATCCGCATCAGACGATGCGCAGTTGGAACGAGCTTGCGGAATCCTACCAAAAACTTCCGCACCGCATCGGCTATGTGTATGCGGAAATTTGTATGGAACAATTTTTTAGGATTTATAACCTGTTTGGCATCGATACGGGAAGAAAAAGCGTTGCTGAGCTTGCCAAAGTTTTGGCGGAAGAGGTCGGCGATGATGAGGTTTTGGTGCGTTCAGAGCTGGACAGCTTCGGGCTGCTGATCAAGATGGACGCGGGGCAGGAGCTCGGCATGCGCATACAGAGGATTTTGGATCGGCTTCGCAAGGTGCGAGTGTCCAACGGAAAGGTTCAATATGTGTATCCGCGCCGGTTCACCTGCGGCGTAGCCGAGGTGCTGGACGAAAACGATACGTTGGATGAGGTGCGGGAGATGGCTGAAGTCGCCCGGCGCAAATCAATTCAGGAAAAAGTCCCGTATTTGTTTTTTGAAAAAAGGATGCAGGATGAAACGCTTAAAATAAAGCATTTGCTCGACGATTCCGCAGGTGCGATGGAGCGAAACGAATTTGTTCCTTATTTTTTGCCGAAATATGATCTCAACACAAGAGAAATCGTGGGCGCGGATATTCTGGCCCGATGGGATCACCCCGAGAACGGCATCATTATGCCGCAGGTATTTTTGCCGATGCTCGAGCAAAATGGAACGATCATGGAGCTCGATATGTATATGCTTGAGGAGGCGTGCAAGCTCATCAAAACATGGACGGAAAACGAAGCCATGCCCGTACCGCTGTCCATCAACATTGCGCCGCTGAACCTCTACAAAGAGGATTTTATAGAACGGATTATTGGTATCACGAAAAAATACGACGTCCCGCCCTGCCTGATCGAGCTTGAGCTGAGTGAAGAGGTTTTTTTCGAAAATAGTTTCTATCTGATCGAACATGGTTTAAAATTAAAGGAAGAGGGTTTCCGCTTGTCCATCGACAATTTCGGGGTCACCTACACTTCACTGAGCTCCATGAAGGATTTGCCGGTGGATGTCGTCAAGCTGGATCGCAGATATATGGCCCAGAGCGATATACAGCGGGCCCAAATCGTATTGAAGCACATTATTCAAATGGCGCAGGAACTGGGGATCATGATGGTTGCCGAGGGTATCGAAAAGGAAGGACAGGTCGATATGCTCAAAAATACGGGCTGTAGCTATGGAATGGGCTTCCTGTTCGCCAAACCGATGGCACTCGATGAATTCGAAGCGATGATGCTTTGAGCAAGGAGCGTATATGGGCGAAAGTATTGCCGTAAAGAATTTGACGGAGGATTTTGTGAACCAGTATATCGATGTCTGCATGCGGGAACAGGAAATGTGCGTGTGCGGGCGCTGCCGTGCGGATGTGTTTGCGCTTTCCTTAAACAATTTGCCGCCGCATTATGTGGTCAGCGGCGTGGGGGAAGCAATGGTGCGCCACGATGCACAGACCACGCAGGGTATTGCGGATATCGTTGGGGCAATCACGGCGGCGATCAAAATCGTGAAGGACAATCCACACCACGACTGAACAGATTGAACTGTATTTTTACGGGAGAAACGTGAATGATTGACATAAATTTGCTTCAAAACAGCGCGTACCATGAGCATTTTGCCTCCGGGCAGTTTATCGTATCCGCCAATGGACGTTTAAAAAAGATGTACATTCTTATTTCCGGCGCGATCGGCGTTTACGATGTGGGCGGAAACAGGACAAACACCGTCGTGCCCGGACAGACGTTTGGGGAACGGTTCTTTTTTGGCGGGAGTCATAAGCACAACTACCGCGCAGAGCAAGACGCGGTCGTTTTCGCCATTGCCGAGGACACCTTTGGGCCGGTGACGCAGGCGTCCGCCGCGCTGACATTTGCCCTAATGCGCGAGTTTCTGATCTCGTGCGGCGCTGTAGAAGAAGATGCGCAGGGCACATTCGAAGCCGTTCGTCCGGCAAATGAAGCGGTCGAGCATGAGCTTTCCCCTGCAATGAAGATGCAAAAAATGCTGCTCGAAAAGGCGGCGGCGCAATCCGTTGCCGCAGCGCAAAAAACGGAGCACACAAAGAGCAGTGTGAATCAGGGGCAAAAGCGTTACGGTGTGCTGTTCCCCGAAGGGCACAAGGAATATCCGGGCGTGCAGGAGCCGGAAAACAAGCAGGTGCTTTTTCAAAAAGAATATAAATGTCCATACTGCGGAAAAACGTTTCAGGCCTATAAAATATTTGCGTCAAAGCTCATGCCCATCGGCTCTCCGCGCTATGATTTCCGCAAGGATTTCAAAGACTTTAAGATGGAATGGTATTCTGTGATCGTGTGTCCGGAATGTTATTTCAGTGCGCTGATCGATTATTTCACCGAGCCGGGAAGCTTGGTGAAGCAAAAAATAAAGCAGGAGCTGGAGGCGCTGCACGAAGATTTGGCACTTGACTTTTCCGCTGAACGCGATTTGGATTTTGTTTTTGCGGCGCATTATCTGGCGCTGCGCTGTGCGCCCGCCCTGCCCTCCAAGCAAAAACAGATCGATTTGAAGCTGTGGTCTGAACTCAGCTGGCTTTATGAGGATGCGGGAGACCATGAGATGGAACTTTTCGCGGTGAACAAAGCGGCAGAGGCGGGGGAAGCGCTTTACATGGGCGGGAATTTGAACCCGGTGCAGGAGCAGATGATCTGCATGCAGATCGCCGGATTGCTGTACCGCACAGGAGAGCGGGAAAACATGTCGCGTTGGCTGTTTAAGGCCAAGACGTCCAAGATGGGCAAGCGCGTTTATACAAACATGGCCGACGATCTGTGGGAGGCCGTCAAGGACGAAAAACACGGGACAAAGGAATAGAAAAAAGGTTATGCGCAAAGAGGCTTTCTCACTAAGCGTATAACAATGCATATTATAGGATTCGAGGTGCCCTCTACAGCAGGATTTCAGGCGCCTCGTCAAAATTGGTTTCCATCGTCCACAGCTTTGCCTTGCCATCCTGCATGCGGAAGACCGCAAGGGTTTCATAGAAGCTTTCCATCTCACCGTTGTCCTTCCATGTGCGCAGAAAGGCGCGGGAGGGATGGGCGGTGATTTCTTCCTTGAGGGCACGGTCGTCCACGAGCTCAAGACTGCCGGATACGCGGACCTGTGCGCCGGTCTTTTGATCCACAAAGCAAAGCTCGGCGCTTGGGCAGGCGAGGATCTGCGAATAGACGTTCTTCATCGTTCCCGTATGGAACAAAATACCGTCCTCTCCGGCACGATAGAGCAGCATCCCGCGCACGCGGGGGACCTGACCGTCTACGGTAGCCAGAAAAAATGCGGGATTTTCATTCATCAATTCATAAATTTGTTCTTTGCGCATAAAAAGCGACCTCCAATTCTGTTTGACATTGATTATAAACGCCGGAACGCAAAGCCGCTTTCAAAAAACAACTGTATCTTTATAGATTTGCGTACAAAGAACGATACGCTGAAGGGGTGAAGCCGTAACGCTTCTTAAAGCTGGACGAGAGATGCGCGGCGGAGGAAAATGCGCATTGCTGGGCGATTTCCGTGATGCTGTATTCACTGCCGATCAAAAGCTTTTTTGCGTTTTTCAGCCGGACGCGCAGGAGATAGGCACCGGGTGTAAAACCCGTTTCATCCGAAAACCTGCGTGAGAATGCCGAAACGCAAAGGCCGACCCGCTGTGCCAGCGTACGCACGGAAAGAGGAGAAGCAAATGATTGGTGGATATATTCCACTGTGGACCGTACTGCCGCACTTTTGGGCCGCAGATGCCCTGATTCCGTCGCAAACGCGTGCCGGAGCAGGTCGTTGACGATGAGAAAGCCGGTCGCGTCAAGAACCGCACCGCGGCCGGGCGCGCCGTCTTCATATTCCTCCATGAAGCGGGCGATCAGGGGCATGATTTCTCTGGGAACAAAAAAGGAATACCAATCTCCACCGGATGGCGGGACGATCCCGAGCCCCGCACAGACCGTACCGATAAGCCGCTCCGAAGCCATGATGGCGATGTAGCGCACAAATTCGTCTTCTGCGGACTCCTCGTGCGGCACATCCGGCGGCAGGACCGCCGCGGCGTAGTGGTTTTCGTCAGGGGACAGCCCCGTATCGACCACACTGTCGTTTTTATTGAATAAAATGACAAACGAATACGATGGATGCGTGTGCCCGGTTTTCACGGCGTAGCCGCAAAAGCCGGTGCTGGGCACAAAGATGCCCACGTCTTTGCACACATAGGAATCCACATGCTTCAAATCCAACGCGGTGATGCTGCCCACCAGCGCGCGGATGTCGTCTAAATCACGCATTCGCGTCCCTCCGGCACTTTGGCTTTGTAGTTCAAAATAACACAAATTTGTCGCTTAATCAATGCCCGCGATGCTTTTATTGTGTCGCATGGTTTATTTTGCAGTCCAGTCGAATGTGACATCCGCGCCGTTCGTACCCAGCGCGGCGGCGAGGCCGGAAGGATCTTCCACATAGCCAAGCCGAACATAACCGCCGAAGGAGTTGGGGAAGGTTTCATAAAATAAAACCAGCGTATTTGCGGACCACAGCATGATTTCGCCCGCGTGCATCTCTGCGGGCTGTTCGGTGGCGAAGAAGGGGAGGTTCTCCGGCAGATCGCAATATTTTTCATTGCCGTTGAGCTCAGACATTTCAAACGAGACGGGGACCTGATTGAGCAGTGTGCGCGTTGTTTCCGTGTCATAAAATTGTGCGGAAAAGGTCTGCTCTCCAATGGTCACGCTGCCCGCTATCCTATTCGGCGTTGGTTCGGCGGACGAACTGCCTGTGGCTTCGGCGGAGGGAATGGCGGTCGATTGAATTGCCGGGCCGTCTAAAACTTCTATGGAAGGCTGGGATGCGGGCGCGCCGCACCCTGTAAGCGCCAGCACGCCTGAAAGCAGGAGCAGCAAATATTTTTTCATCGGTTTTCTCCTTTGCCGTGTTCTTTCTATCTATCATAAAGCCGATAAAAAAATATGTAAAATACCTATATAAAATAGGATGCAATGCCCAAAAGGCATGTAAACGAGGACGGCCTATTGACCAAACCCATGCTCCAGTAAAAATTTCTCAAACTTTTTTTCGCTGAAAATCTCATTGGTCACAAACGCTCCGTCATAGAAAAACGCATAAGTCGTAAAAGGCGTGGGCGCGCTTTGAGCCTGTTCGCGCGTGGAGAGCTTGTGCGTGACGAGCGTTGCGCCATGCGCCTTCGCCATCCTTGCGATCAGCGGTACGTATTTATCCGTATGCGGGCATTGGTTGGTGTAGTAAAGAACCATTTCCTTCTCGTCGATTTTTCCCGATTTGGCGCACGAACGAAAGCGCGGAACGGGCGCTTCATCCGCAAAGGACAGACAGTAGAGCACAAAATCCGGCAGCGCGGTATCCGCGGCATAAAAGCCTCTGTGCTTCAAATAGCCGGGGTCTGAAAGAAAACTGCGCTTCTTTTCCGAGGAAACCACGCTCAGCCCGCGCATGCCGCGCGCCTTTGCGTCCGCGATGCAATCGTCGAGCAGCGCGTTTGCGTATCCCTGCCCCTTGAACTGTCCGGATACCCAAAAGCAGTTGATGTGCATATATCCGTCCGCTTCGATGGGGCACCAGGCATTTTCGGCGGGCATATATTCAATAAAGACCTTACCCCGCGCGTCCAGCCTGCGGAACGTGAGGCCGTCCGCGAAGCGCTCCTTCATCCAGCCTTTTTTGGACGAAACGCACGTCTCGCCCTTTTTGTCGGTAATCGCGCAGCAGATGTGCGCGTGTTCAATATTTTCACTGTTGACCGTTATAAAATCCATGGCAGGCTCCTTTTGTCATTGGCTTGATTTTATCTTAACACATATAACCTGACAAAGAATGTCAGCATTCCAACTGCACAGAGGATTTTTTTGCAATGTCGAGAAAGCCGCGCAGAGGCGGGGAAAGATATTTGTCGCGGCGGTAAACGGTGTAGTTTTTATTTTGGAGGTGCAGGCCGCGCACGGATACGCGCCGCAATTCTCCGGCGGCAAGTTCATTTCTCACAAGAATTTCGGGCAGGATGCTGATGCCAAGCCCGCTCTTTGCCGCGCGGATCAGCGCCTGCGAATCCACGCTTGTCCACACCGGCTCTGCGGCGAGGCCATGCAGCATGAGCGCGCTGTCGAACACGTCGCGCACAGAGCTTCCCTTTTCGCGCAGCAGAAGCTTCTCGCGCACAAGCGTTTGCGGTGTGAGGGGAAAGGGCGGCACACACGCGGGTGCGCACACTGCGGCGATCTCAAAAGAGGAAAAGGCGTGCGCGATCAGCCGGTGATCGGGGCTTCCGCCCTCGATGAGCGCGGCGTCGATCTTGTTTGCCAGAAGCTTTTCCATATTGTGCTGGGCGGTGTCCACTTCAATGACGGCAGGAGCGCTTTGGAAAACCTCGTAAAAGCGGTGCATGATGCCGGGCAGCAGAAAATTGGCGATGGTGATGCTCGAACCGATGCGTATGGGGGAAACGAATTCCAACGAGCCGCAGCTCTTCTCAAGGTCCTCGTGCAGTTCCACGATGCGCGCGGCTTTTTCATAGAAGGCCTGCCCCGCACCGGTCAGGGCAATTTTACGGGAGATGCGGTCGAAGAGGGTGCAGCCTGTCGCCGCCTCAAGCTCCGCCACCACGTGAGAGACTGCGGGCTGTGTCATATAAAGCCGCTGCGCCGCCCTCGTAAAGCTCATTTCTTCGCACACCGCGCAAAACACGCTCAATTGCCGCAGATTCATAAAGCTGCCTCCTCTATACATGATGATTAAATAATGTATTTCATAAAATAATAACATTTTAATTATGATATCGCAACCGCTATAATAAAGGTGGAAAAGGAGCGGATATGGAGAATAAGGCGTCTTTGTTGTGGCTGTTCGGGATCAATCTGTTCATCAGCGCGTTTACCTTTGGCGGCGGGTATGTGGTGGTGCCGATGATCCGTAAATATTTTGTGGAAAAAAAGGGCCTGTTCGATGAACGGGAACTGCTGAACCTTGCGGCATGTGCGCAGTCTTCGCCGGGGGCGATCGCCGTCAATCTTGCGACGGTCACGGGCTTCCGCGTTGCGGGGAAGCGCGGCGCGGTGATCGGCTGCGTGGCGGCAGTGATCCCGCCGCTCATCATATTGACGGTGATCTCCGCGTTTTATGCGGCGTTTCGTGACAACGCGTTCGTGGCGGCGGCACTCAAGGGCATGGAGGCGGGCGTGTGTGCGCTTGTGGTGGATGTGGTCATCGACATGGGCCGTGCGGTGTTCCGCGAAAAGCAGCCGTTGCTGTCCGTGCTGCTGCCGCTGTCCTTTGTTTTGGTATTTTTTTTCAGCGTCAACGTGGTGTTTGTGATTTTGGGAAGCGCGGTTGTAGCGTTTCTTGCCGGATGGATGGGAAGGAGGCGGGGCAATGGAGCTTCTGCTTAGCCTGCTTGGGAACTTTCTTCAGGTGGGTCTTTTCAGCTTTGGCGGCGGCTATGCGACCATTCCGCTCATTCAGCAATACATCGTGGATACGCAGCATTGGCTGACCTTTCAGGAACTGACGGACATCCTGACCATTTCGCAGATGACACCCGGCCCCATCGCGGTCAACACCTCCACGTTTGTGGGTACGCGCGTGGCGGGCTTTCCGGGCGCGGTGGTCGCCACGTTTGGGTGTGTCATTTCAGGCGTGCTTCTTTCCACGCTTCTCTATTATCTGTTTCGGAAATACAGCGGGATCAACGGCGTGTCCGATGTACTGAGCGGTCTTAGAGCGTCGTCGGTGGGGCTCATCGCCGCCTCGGCGGGCACCATATTGCTGATCGCCTTCACGGGCAGCGCACAGCCTGAATCCTTCCGCATCGACATCGCGCCGGTGGTGCTGTTTGCGCTCTCACTGTTTTTACTGCGCAAATTCAAATGGAACCCCCTGCTCATCATGCTCCTCGCGGGCGTTGCGGGCATTTTACTGTATGTCATGTTTGGCATGTAACAAAAGCCTCTGATCACAAAATATTTCCATAGGGCCAATTTTTCCATGATTGTGGAAATTTATAGACTTCGTGTTGATTTTTTGATTCTCAGAAAATCCGTCATCCCATACAATGACAGCAAGGATAGTGGGGCTTGTGTCCCCATAAGTAAAAAACTCTTGTTTGGGATGGAGGAAAAGACATGAAAAGGAATCTGACAAAGCGGTTTGTAAGGCTGATTGCTTTTGTGATCGTCATGGCGCTCGCAATCGGCATGATCCCCGCGGTGGCGCTGGCGGAAAGCGGCGGCACAGGGGAAAGCGCTACAAACTATCGGCTGTGGTATACAAGCCCGGCGACGGAAAACTACAGCGGGTGGCAATCACAGTCGCTGCCCATCGGCAACGGCAAGGTGGGCGCGTCGATTTTCGGCGCGATCAAACAGGAACGCCTGCAACTGAATGAAGAGACATTCTGGTCGGGCGGCCCCGACAGGGTGGATGAAGCAACCGGCAAGGCGATGCGCGGGAGCAATGAATATCTTGGCGGCAACATTCCCGCAAACGGAAACAACGGGCAGACATTAAGGCAGGTGCAGCAGTATTACCTGAACGGGAACAACTCCGCGGCGGTAAGCCTTGCGAACAGCAAGCTGATCGGTGTGAGCGACGATGGCGGAACGCAGGGCTACGGCTATATGCTGAGCTTTGGCAGCTTGTTCTATGATTACCAGAGCCCCGCGCCGCAGAGCACCACGGGTGTGAGCAATTATGTGCGTGACCTCGATATCGGCACGGCGGTCGCTTCCGTTTCCTATGAGCACGACGGAACAAAATATACGCGTGAATACTTCGTGAGTCACGAGGACGACGTGTTGGTGACGCGTCTGACGGCGGAAGGCAAAAACAAGCTGAACGTGAACGTGAAATTTGACACGAACAACGTGAAGAATTCCGGCGGCGAGCCGAACAGCAACAACGCATGGCAGAGGTCGGCGAACAAGAACGTCACGGTTGCGGAAGACCGGAAGACCGGTTCCATCGAAATGACGGGTAAAGTAAGCGACAACAACCTGCAATACGATTCGCAGGCGCGCGTGATCCTGAGCGGAGAGGGTATGCTTGAGGCGGACAGCGCAAACGGCCTCATCAAGGTGAAGGACGCGACGTCTGTTGTGACCATGACGGCGATCAAGACCGATTATAAGCAGATGTATCCGGGCTATCGGACGGGCGAGAGCGCAGCAGAGCTCAAAGCCAGAGTGCAGAAGGTCATCAGCGACGCACAAGGACGCGCGGATGCGGCAAACCTGTATCAGACGCTCAAGCAGCGCCACACAGGAGATTATAAAGACCTGTTCGACAGGCTGAATCTGGATCTCGGACAGCAGGCGGGCAGCACGGCTACAAACGTGATGCTCAGCAACTATAAAAACGGCAGTCTGAATGCCGCGCAGAAGCGGTATATGGAAGTGCTGCTTTACCAGTATGGCAGATATCTGACCATCGCGGGTTCGCGCAGCGATTCACAGTTGCCCACGAATTTGCAGGGCATCTGGACGTGGGGCAACAGTTCCCCGTGGCATTCGGATTTCCACGCAAACGTGAACCTACAGATGAACTATTGGCCGACCTATGCTTCCAATTTGACGGAATCTGCACGGCCGCTCGTCGGTTACGTGGACGCGCTGCGGGAGCCGGGACAGGTGACCTCGCAGATTTATGCGGGCATCGATAACGGCATGATGTTCCACACGCAGATCAATCCCTACGGATGGACGTGCCCGGGCTGGAGCTTCAGTTGGGGCTGGTCGACAGCGGCGATGCCGTGGATCATCCAGAACTGCTGGGAATATTATGAATATACGCAGGATGAGGAATATCTGCGCAACGAAATCTATCCGATGATGCAAACGGCGTGCGCGTTCTATGAGGAATACCTCGTGGACGACGGCACGGGCAAGCTCGTTTCCACACCGGCGTATTCGCCCGAGCACGGGCCGATCACAAATGGAAACATCTACGAGCAGTCGCTGATTTGGCAGTTGTTCGACGATTCCGTCACGGCGGCTAAGGCATTGGGTGAGGATGAAGGCACCATCATCAAATGGGAATCCATTCGCGACAGACTCAAAGGCCCCGTGGAGATCGGGCAGAGCGGACAGATCAAAGAATGGTTCGAAGAGACGACCATCGATTCAAGCGGTTATGCGATCAGCGCGACGGGCTCTCGCATGGGCGAAGGCGGCGGCCACAGGCATATTTCCCACATGCTGGCGGCTTTCCCGGGAGATTATATTTCCGAAGAAAAGCCCGAGCTGTATGAAGCGGCAAAGGTTTCGATGAAGAGCCGTATCACGACCCAAACGACAGGCTGGGCAATGGCACAGCGCGTCAACACATGGGCGCGGCTTGGCGACGGGCAGCAGGCGTATACATGGATCCAGCGCATTTTGCAGGGAAGCGGACAGGGCGGAACGTTCGATAATATGTGGGGCTTCCACGCCGGACCGTACTTCCAGATCGACGGAAACTTCGGTTATACGGCGGGCGTGAATGAAATGCTGATGCAGTCGAACCTCGGTTACATCCATCTGTTGCCTGCGCTTCCCGCAGATTGGGGAACGGGCAGCGTGAGCGGCATGCTGGCGCGCGGAAACTTTGAAATCGATATGGCATGGGCGAATCAGCATCCCACGCGCGTGGAGGTCAAATCCAACGCGGGCGGCGACGCGGTGCTCAACTATAAGAATATCGCTTTTGCGGCGGTGACGGATTCCAACGGGAACCCGGTGAAATATGCCACAGACGGTATGGATAAAATTAGGATCGAGACCAAGCAGGGCGAGACCTATGTGGTCACGAACATTCCGGAGGGCGACGTAAGCGTTGCGCCCGAAACGCCGGAAGGCTTGAAGGCAGAGCGTGTTTCGGACGAAGCGATCATGGTGACTTGGAATCCGGTCAGCGCGATCAAAAACGAAGAGCGCGACATGGTCGTTGCGATGGCGGAGGGAGAGGAAAGCACGATCTCCTATAATCTCTATCGTCAGTTTGAGGGCGGAAGCAACGTACTGGTTGCGGCAGGACTCAAAGCGGATGCGCTGATCACAAATGAGGACGGCACGCTGAGTTATCAGGACGCGGGAGAGGTCGCGCCGTATATGGGCGCGGTATCCTATCAGGTGGCGGCAGTGCGCGACGGTGTGGAATCGAAATTGTCGGCGGTCGCTAAGGTTGCGGAAAATGCGGGTTCGAGCGCTGTGGAGAGCGTTACGGTTTCGACAGCGAGCGGCATCACAACGGTTACGAAAACGGATTCCAAGCTGCAGATGATCGCAAAGATCGCGCCGGACACAGTGACGAACACCGACGTAACATGGAGCGTGGAAAATCAAGGCACGAATGCCAGCATTTCGGCGGCAGGCATGCTGAGCACGGGAAATAAGAACGGTACGATGATCGTAACGGCAACGTCCAGGGCGGACGGAACGAAGAAGGGTCAGGCGACCATCACGGTATCCTTCCCGGCGCAGTATCTGGAGAGCTATGTGGACGATGGCACGGTCGACGGCAGCAAAGATATAGGGATCATCAACCCGGCGTTCGCGTTCGAGCCGGCAAACAGTAAATGGGAAGTCTGGGCAGGAGAACGCGAAAAGCATTACGGCGGGACAAAGGCGGAATCCAGCAATGTAAATTCCAAGCTGTCCTACAAGTTTGAAGGCGTCGGCATCGCGATCTACGGTCAGCTGCACAACAACTTCGGTGCGATGAAAGTCTGGATCGACGGTGTGGAGCAGGGCGTGTTCTCGATGAACAACGGCAATACAACTGGCACGCCGCAGCAGCTCGTCGCGAAGTTTGAAGGGTTGGAGCAGGGCGAGCATACGATCACCCTTTCTCCGGCGCAGTTGGAGGGAACGGTAAAGAAACAGGCGAATCTGGACTACTTTGTCGTATATCAGCCGAATCCGGATGTGGTGGCAGATAAGAGCGCATTGCAGGAGGCCATCGAGGCACAGCAGGACAGCTGGCTCAAGACAGCGGACGTCTTTGAAGCGGAATCGTGGACGGCATTCGCGGCGGCGTGGGACGCGGCTGTGGAGATGATGAACAACGCGGACGCGACGGAAGAAGGCATTGCCGCGGCGGCGCAGACGCTTACGGATGCGGGGGCGGCGCTTGTGGGCAAAGCCCCGGCTCCGCTCGACATGAGCGGCGCAAACCTCACTGCGCAGGGCGTTGAGACGCAATCCCTCGTGCTGAAATGGGATAAGATCGAAAAGGCACAGGAATACAACATTTATCGCGGAGAGAACAAGATCGGCAGCACGAAGAACAATTACATCCGCGTGATCAACTTGCAGGCGGGAACGGATTACGCGTTCCGGCTGGAAGCAGTTGCGAAATCCGGCGCGACGGGCAGTGCCGATGTCAATGTCAAGACGCTGGGCGGTGAAGATGTGCGCCCGCCGAGCGCGGAGATCGTGAAGATCAGCCGCATCGACAGCGGATACGCAGTGACGTGGAAGGGTGACGGCAGTGAGAACCAGCTGTTCAACGTGCGCGTCAACGGCATTCTCGCCACGGAAAAACCCACGACGAACACGGGCTATATGCTGACAGGCATGCCGGAGGATTCGCTGTACACCATCGCGATCACGGCAATCTCCAATGGCAACAGTGCCGCACCGACGGCAGTCACACTGCGCTATGGCGCGGTGGAAGTGACGGCAGCGCCGGAAAGCAGCACCTTAACGGTCAAGCGCGGCACAAGCTTTGACGCGATGAAAGCACGGCTGCCGCAAAAGGCGGAAGTCAGCCTCAATGACGGAAGCACGGCGGAGCTTGCCATTGAATGGCAGCAGGGCAGCTATAACGGTATGGCGGCAAACACCTACACGATCGAAGGAACGCTTGTGATGGGCGATCTGATGACCAATCCGGGAGAGTTCAAGGCGCAGGCAGAGGTCACGGTGCCCGGCGGCGCGATCGCCGACATGTCGGCCCTCAAAAAACTGGTGTCAGACATCGAAGCATTGAAGAGCAGCGATTTTAGGAGCAGCGCGTGGAAGGTGATGATGGAGCAGAAGCTTCCCGCGGCGCAGGCAGTCCTCATTAATATGGACGCGACGCAGAATGAAGTGGACGATGCGTGGATGAAGCTGTTTGCGGCAAAGAACGCACTGATGAAGGAGCGCCTCAATAAGCAAGGCCTCGAAACCTACATCAGAATGGCGGAAGAGCGCATCATCATGACAGGCGACTTCACGGTCTCCTCGATCAATGCGGCAAAGCAGGTGCTTGAACGCGCAAAGGCAGTGTATGCGGACGGCGACACCACGCAGACCGCGATCGACAAGGCTGGAAGCGAACTATTTGCGGCGGTGATGAACATGCTGTGGCAGGCAGACAAGGGTTCGCTGAACTTGCTCGTGGAAGCGGCACGCGAACTTACAGAAACCCTCTACACGCCGGACAAATGGGCTCCATTTGCACAGGCACTGAAAGAAGCGGAGGACATCCTGAAGGATTCCGACATCGCCGATGCGGATCAGGCCAAGGTGGAAGCGGCGCGCAAGAAGCTCTTTGACGCAATGCAGGCGCTTGTGGATAGAGCGGACGCAGCGGCGCTCAGGCAGGCTGTGGATATGGCGACGGACATCCTCGCGAACGCAGATAAATACGCGCCTGTATCCTTGAATGGGCTGCAGGATGAGCTGAACAAAGCGAAGAAAGTGCTGGACGACGCAAATGCGACGCAGAAGGCAGTGGACGACGCGACCAAGGCGCTCAATGATCTGTTGGTGAAGGTGTACCCGAAATCGAACAAGGTGGTGCTGAACAATACGATCAAGGCGGCAAGAAGCGTGAATCTGAGCCTGTATACCGCACAAAGCGCGCAGGCAGTCACCGAGGCGCTCAAAAACGCGGAGAAGCTGGAAGCGGATGACAATGTGAAGCAGGACGTTGTGGATCAGGCACAGCAGCAGCTTGATACCGCGCTGCAATCGCTCGTGCCCGATCCGTCCAAGCCGCAGCAGCCGGAAACGACGCCTCCGGGGACGGATCCGACCGAGCCTGCGCCTCCGGCGGACAATGAAACGGGCGGAACGATGATGCCTCCGGCTGATAATGGCACAACGCCGCCCGCAAATCCCGGCCAGGGAACCACGGGAACGACCTTTACGCCTGAGCCTGAACCAACCACCACTACGGACGTGGCGGACGCGGGCGACGCAAACGCTCCGGCGGGCGATGTTGCCTCCGGCGAGACCTTTGCGGACGGCGGACTGATGCCCGATCAGGAAGCGGCGGCAGGCGGCGCGTACTATGATCCGGAAACAGACGCGGGCGCGGCAGGTGGTCAGACAGTCATGATCGGCGACACCCCAGTGCCTTTGGTGGGCGGCGGAGCGATGCAGACATGGTCGCTTGTCAACATGATCCTGATGATCTGGACAGCAGCCTTTGGCGGGCTTGCGGTTGCAGGCCTCCGGCGCAAGAAAAAAGCAAGTGCCTTTAGGCTTGCGTGGATGATCATGGGTGTGGGCGCGATCGCGGCATTCTTCTTCACCCAAACGGTGAGCGGAAAAATGGCGATCATGGACCAATGGACGGTTCTGATGGGCGTGATTGCCGCGGTACAGCTGATCGTAGCCTTTCTGGATACGAAGCTCCACAATATGTTTAAGAGAACGAAGGCATAAGAAATAGTCAGGCATCAACGCAAGGGCGGGCTGTACAGATTCTGTACAGCCCGCTTTTTTGATGCTGGATGGATGTGATCCAGCATAGAATTTAGGAAATGAAAAGAGGGCTTCCGACAGGAAACCCTCTGAATATTTATATTTCATTTTACCCTTGTGTGAACATTTCGCCCTGCTTGTACCTTCGGGTCATGCATCCCCCATCGGTTCCTGCCGACCGCCACATCAGTATACATCCTACATTATATTTGCACACCGACCGGTTGTTCCGGTATCACAGTGACTGCGATCTGTTACACATTTGGCACCACACACGTTTCATTCGGCAACTTCCGAATTCCCTTTGCGGCTACAACGTCCGCCATGCGTTTGCTTATTTTGGCGCCTTCACTGGGTTTTCACCCTGTCGCGAAGCTTTTCGGCCCCTCCGCCATCATGGTTTCTTCGGGGGAGAACTGCTTTGCTGCCACGGATATTTTCAAACTGCGACATCCAATTCAAAAATCGTGCTCCGTGATCCTTTTCTTGCGGCCTCAAAGCCTATTTATGGGATTGTGTGTGCGTGCCCAATATTGGACTGTCTAAATCGCACATTGGTATCACGCCCTTCCTGTATTATTCAGAATCGCCCCGGACCAACTGCCCGCCGGACTATCTGCCTTTACTATTATCATACCCTGAAACCGATCTTTCAAACACTTTTTCTAAGTCGATTTCTGTATGTCTTTCTGTTATCTGTATCATACACCCGCGGTTTTATATTTTCAAGTGTTTTTTCAAAAATAATGTGAATTTTTCATATTTTGTTCAAAAATGGATTTCCGCGAGCCGATATGGTATGATGAAAAAGATTTTTCAAGGGGAGGAGAATCATGGAAAACGCGCTCACAAAGCGATTTGTGTACGGAACATACGCAAAATGGAATATCCTTTTGTTTGTGGTCGTTTTGGTGCTCTTGTCCCGCCTTTTTCTATATCTTATGTTCGAACTTTACGCGGGCGCTTTTGCGGATACGCGTTCCTTCCTTGCGGCGCTCAACGTGTTCGACGGGGCGTGGTATCAGGGCATCACAACAGGAGGCTATACCGCGACGATTCCGCCCGATCATTACGGAATGGCAAACTGGGCATTTTTTCCGCTGTACAGCTATGTCGTGCGCGGCTTTATTTTTCTCACGGGTATGGAGATCAACTGGGCGGGTTTTTTGGTCAACCTCGTCTTCCAGGCGGCGGCGCTGTATCTCGTGTTTTTGTATATCGTGCAAACGCGGGGCAATGTTTTTCAGGCATGCTTTGCCTGTTTTTTGCTGAGTCTGGGCGCGTATACGCTTTATTTTGCGAGCTATTATACGGAATCTTTGTTTTTGCTGCTTTTTATGGGCGCGCTTTTCTTCCTGCATAAAAGAAAATATTTGCTGGTCGGGCTATGCGGCTTCTTTTTGACGCTGACAAGAAGCACCGGAGTCGTGCTGCTCGCGGCGATCCTTGTGCAGGCAATTGCGGATTATTGCGTACCAAAAAATGAAAATAGAACGGTGTGCGGTTTTTTCAGGACGTATCTGCGGGATTGGAAATTTATGTTGGGAACATGCTTGGTGCCGCTTGGGATCGGTGCGTTCATGGTGTTTTTGTATGCCCGAACGGGGGATGCGCTTGCGTTTGTGCACATACAGTCCGCTTGGGGCGGGAGCATTGGAAATCCGCTGCTCACGATTTGGAATGGCTTTGCGTCAATGGACTGGCAAAAAATATATCAGGCGGTATGGGCAGTTGCGGGGCTTTGCCTGTGCGCGTATCTGTTTGTGAAAAAACGCTATGCCGAATGCGCGGCGGCGGTGTGTCTGCTGCTGATCCCGCTGAGCGTGCGCCTGCAATCGCTGACGCGCTATATGGTCGGGTGCGGTCTGTTTGTATTTGCACTCACCGACTGGCTGGCGGCGCGCAACAAAAAATGGCTCAACATTGCGCTCGCAGTGTTATCCGTCGCAATTGAGCTGATGACACTCTATTATTGGTTTCGTATGGACCTGTTCGCGGTGTAAGCGTTCAACGTTCGTGCAGGATGCCGCAGGCTTCCGGGTGTGCCTCAAACCAGCGCGCCGCATAGGAGCATGACGCGACTGCCTTGCGGTCATTCTTTTCGATGCGCTCGATGGCCGCGCGCACAAGCCTGTCTGCCACGCCCTGCCCGCGCAGGCACGGATCGACAAAGGTATGGTCGATATCCACAACATTCTCCGCATAGACGGGAAACGTGATCTCCGCGATCAGCTTACCATTTTGATCTTCTAAAAACACGCGGTTTTCTTCATATTGAAATTCCATAGCCGCCTCCAAACTGTTCGTTGCTTTATTGATACCCACGCCACACCATGCAAAACGCGGCGAATGGTGAACTTACTTTTGCGTCGGAATATGAAAGCGCGCGGCAACAAAATTAAAATATACGCGTAACGATTGAATTTGGCACGAAATGATCTATAATTCAAATCAGCCGGAACTTTCTTTCAACGCAAGAAATATCAGATCAAATCATAAAACGCAGCACACAAATAATAATTTTAAAAAAAAGGACACGTGTCCTTTTTGCTTCGACGCAAGTATAGTAAAAATATAGTGAAGGGTGCCTTGTAATGGAACCGAAAGAACATTTTATCGATAAAATCAGTTTGCCCGAAATCGTCACTCAAAAAGACCTGATCAAGCATTATAAATGCGGACGCCAAATCCTGAAAAAAGGTGATAACGCAAAATACGTCTATTACATTTGTTCGGGAAAAATAAATGTTTACAATGAAACCGCAGATGGCAACATCGGAAGAGTGGTGTGTGCGCAATCGGGAGAGACCGTAGGAGAAATGGAGATATTGGCTGACGAGCCGATCACCGTATTTTCCGCGAGCATCCATGAAGACGCGACTGTGATCCGAATGGAAAAACAGGATTTTTTAAACTGGATGAAGGAGGACCCTGAATTCTGCATGTCACTTGCGAAGGTGCTGGCGAGAAAGCTGAGCAACACGGCGCATACCTTTTGTGAACACACAACGCAAAGCGCGCTTTCGCTTGTGAAAAACTTCATCATCGACAGTGTACAAGGCAAACTCAAAGAGTCCCAAAAAGCAAAGGTGAAAAATTCCAGAGTGGAGATCGCCGACGACTGCGGAATCAGTGAAAGAACGGTCAACCGCTGTGTTGGAAAGCTGAAGGAACAAGGGCTCATCTGTTTAGAAAAAGGCAAAATAACGGTCAACAAAAATCAACTGGAACATTTAAAAACAGACAACCAAGACGCAGATTGTGAAAACCTGTAAATCAAGCGAATGACATAAGGCCCGCAAGCGAGGATTGACGGGGGTTGCTTGTTGTAGCGATTTTGGAAAAGCGAGAAGTATCTTGGCAACAACAGGAGGAAATCTGAAATGAGAAAAGTAATTATGGACTGCGATCCGGGACACGACGACGCGATCGCGCTTCTGCTGGCAACGCGTTCCGATCAAATCAAAATTTTGGGGGTGACGACAGTCGCCGGAAACAGCGAGCTTAGGCACACCACCAACAATGCGCTGCGTATACTGAACTATTCAGGCGTATATGATATCCCTGTGTATGCAGGCTGTGAGAAACCAATGATGCGGCCGTTATACCGCCTCACAGGGGCCATTATTCATGGTGAAGACGGCCTCGGCGGACCGGAAATCCCGGCGCCTGAGCAAAAAGCAGAAGAACAGCACGCGGCCGATTTCATCATTGACACGTTGCGCAAGAGTGATGAAAAAATCACGCTGATCCCCACCGGCCCGCTGACCAACATTGCAATGGCGTTCATCAAAGCACCGGATATCAAACAAAAAGTTGAAGATATCATCATTATGGGCGGTGCGATCTATGATCCGGGTAACATCACCTCCGCCGCAGAATTCAATATTTACGTCGACCCGGAGGCGGCAAAAATCGTCTTTAACAGCGGGTGCCCGATTCATCTGAATACGCTGGATATCTCCATGAAGGCAGTGTTTTATGAGGAAGAGATTCTGGCGCTGGGAAAAAAGGACAACAAGGTATCAAAGATCGTATGCGAACTGCTGAAATTTTTTGCGGGAACGCATGTAGGTCACTTTGGATTTATGGCATGCCCCATCCACGATGCGCTGTGCGTGGGTATGATGCTCGACAGCACGCTGATCACCTATGAAAAGACCTTTTGCGACATCAGCGTAAACGACGATCTCACACTGGGCGAAACGGTCGCAGATCTTTGGGGCATCACGGGCAACGAGCCAAATATGTATATTTCAAAGGCGGTGGACAGGGAAAAGTTTGTCAAAATGATCACCGAGCATATGCAGCTCCCCTACGTAAGCAAAGCATAAAATTTAAGGCAATGCCTTAATGATAATAAGGAAAAGGAGAGGAATACAATGAAAAAAATAATTGTTGTGACACTCGTCGCGATCATGTGCCTGACCATGTTTGCGGCATGCGGAAAAACAGAGGCACCCGCGCAGACAGGCGCGGCGGGCACAAGCGAGGCGTCTGCGGACGCACAAACCACGGGTGAAGCAGAATCAGCAGGCCTGAAGGTGACATGCCTTCTGAACGGTAATCTGGGCGATAAATCGTTCTTTGATTCGGCCAACAAGGGAATGGAGCGGCTCAAAAGCGAGCTGGGCGTGGAAACAAAGGTCGTTGAAATGGGCTTTGACAACACGAAGTGGGAGCCCGCTCTGCTGGAAGCTTCGGAACAGGACTGGGATGTGATCGTTGTGGGCACCTACCAGATGCAGGAGCTTTTGCAGAAGGTCGCGCCGCAGTATCCCGATAAGAAGTACATCATCTTTGATTCGGAGGTGGACTACAGCAACGGAGATTGTGAAAACGTCTATTCCATCACATTCAAACAAAATGACGGTTCTTATCTGGCGGGCATCGTGGCGGCAGGAATCACAAGCGCGGGCATTGAGAACACAAACGACAAAAAGATCATCAGCGCGGTGTGCGGTATGGATATCCCAGTCATCAACGACTTTGTCGTGGGCTATATCCAGGGCGCAACAGATACCGATCCTGATGTCAAGGTAGCGACCGCCTATGTGGGCGACTTCAACGACACCGCAAAGGCAAAGGAAATGGCAATGTCGCAGTTCAACATGGGCAGCGACATCGGCTTCAACGTTGCGGCACAGGCCGGTCTTGGTGTGATCGACGCGGCGAAGGAAAAGAAGGTATATGCGATCGGCGTGGACGCGGATCAAAGCGCGACCTTTGCAGAAACGGACCCGGACAAAGCAAACCTGATCGCGACCTCCGTGCTTAAAAACATTGACGAGGCGTTGGTGCGTTCGATTAAGATGCACATGGACGGCACACTGAAATATGGCGAAGCGGAAGCGCTTGGCATTGCTGAAGACGCGGTCGGCATCGCAAAGAATGATGTCTATATGAAGCTCGTACCCGCAGAGATCCAGAAGCTGGTCGACGAAGCGGAAGCAAAAATCAAAAGTGGAGATATTCAGGTAAAAACAGCGTTTGATATGACAACGGAAGAGCTGAGCGCCTTTAAAGACGCGGTGGCGCCGAAATAAAACAATGGGAAAAGCGGCTTGCGGGGGATTTCCTCCGCAGGCCGCATATAAAAGAGGTAAGCCATGAAAAATATATTGGAAATGATCGATATATCCAAGGTGTATCCCAATGGCGTTTATGCGAACAAAAAGGTCAATTTTTCCGTGCGCGAAGGAGAGATCCATGCGCTCGTAGGCGAGAATGGAGCCGGAAAAACGACGCTGATGAAGGTGATGTTTGGCATCGAACAGCCTGACAACGGACAGATTCGCATCAACGGCGAGCCGGTATCCTTTGCGTCGGCAAACGACGCGATCAAGAATGGGATCTGCATGGTACATCAACACTTCATGCTGGTACCGACGCTGAGCGTGGCGGAGAATACGGCGCTTGGCTGCGAAGATACCAAAGGGTTGTTTATAGACAAAGCGACGGTTGTCAAAAAAGTGACGGAGATTTCTGAGAAATATAATCTGAAGCTTGATCCGAACGATTTGGTCGCCGACATATCGGTGGGAATGAAGCAGCGCGTGGAAATATTGAAAACCCTTTACCGCGGCGCAAAAATCATCATTCTCGACGAACCGACAGCAGTGCTTACCCCGCAGGAAACGGAGGAGCTTTTTGTTCAGCTCAAGGTGTTGAAGGAAAAAGGACACACCATCATATTTATTTCACATAAGCTTCACGAGATCAAACAAATCACAGACAGAATCAGCATTCTGCGCAAAGGAGAACTCGTCGCTACGGTGGACACCTCCAGCGTTACGGAAAAAGAAATATCGGACCTAATGATCGGCGAAAACGTCAATCTCCAGATAGAAAAAGCACCTGCCAAGCCGGGCCGGGCAGTTCTCGATATAGAAAATCTTTGTACAAAAGACGATGCGGGCAAGGCAATTTTTGAAAATCTTTGCTTGAAGGTACGGCAAGGCCAGATACTCGGGCTTGCCGGCGTGGAAGGAAATGGACAAAAAGAGCTGATTGAAATCATCACCAGCCAAAGGAAGTACGACAGCGGCAGGGTGGAATTCGGCGGTGAGGCAATCAAATTCGGCAAGATCATCGAATCGCGCAACAGGGGCATGGGTTATGTGCCCGAGGATCGGATGACCATGGGAGCTGCGGTGGAATTCAGCGTAGAGGAGAATCTCATCGCAAACGAGATTCGAACAAAAAATCTTTTAAACGGCGTATTGACCGCACCCAAAAAGATTGACGATTTTGCGGAAACGCTGGTGAAGGAGTTTGGCATCAAATGCAGCTCACCCAAAACGCCCGTGAAAATGCTTTCGGGCGGGAACATTCAAAAGGTGGTCGCCGCAAGGGAATTTTCCGGTGACTTAAAACTGATCGTCGCGGATCAGCCCACGCGGGGCATCGACGTTTTGGCGGCGGATTTCATTCACAAGACCCTCGTGAAACTGCGCGATGAGGGCGCGGCCGTGCTGCTCTCATCAGCAGACCTCGACGAGCTTCTGAAGGTAAGCGACAGTGTGATCGTTATGTATGGCGGAAAGATCGTAGCGTATTTTGAAGATGCCGCGACTCTTTCCCAGATGGAGCTTGGCAACTATATGCTGGGCGCGCTTCAAATGGAAGACTCTGTGATAAGGAGTGAATACTATGAAAAATAAGGGAGCTCTTTTCAATGCCGCCACAATGGCGATCGCGATCGCCGCATCCTTTCTGATTGCTTTTGTGATCGTGCTTTTTGTCAGTGAGCAGCCCGGCGACGTGATGGAGGCCTTGCTTCTTGGACCGGTTTCTTCGGTGAGAAATTTTGGAAACGTCATTGAGCTGATGACAACGTTTATGTTCACCGGTCTTGCAATCAGCATCATGTTTCAAGCGGGGCAGTTCAACGTGGGCGCAGAGGGCGCGTTTTTCATCGGTGCACTGGCGGCGGCAGGCGCAGCGACGGCGCTCAATTTAGGGGCGGTCGTACAGCCCATCGTATCGGTTGCCATCGGCGCAGGCGCGGGCGCGCTCGTTACGTTCATTCCGGGCATCCTAAAAGCCAAGCTCAATGCGAGCGAGCTTGTTTCCTCCCTCATGATGAATTACGCGGTGCTGTTCCTCGGCCTGTTCGTGCTCAACTACTTCCTGCGTGATCCAAAGTTCGGGATGCTCGCCACAAACGCGATCGATGAAACGGCAAAGCTGCCAAACATTCTGGGCGGGACACGCATCAACGGCGGCCTGATCATTGCGCTCGGACTTCTGGTTTTCATGTATTTTTACATTTACCGCACCAGATCGGGCTACGAGCTGCGGCTGGTGGGCTCCAATGAAAAGTTTGCAAAGTACACGGGTGTGAATGTACCCAAAATCATCATTCTGTCACAGGTATTCGGCGGTGCTGTCGCGGGCATCGGCGGCGCGTCCGAAATGCTTGGCATGTACGACCGCTTTCAGTGGACGAGCCTGCCCGGCTATGGATGGGACGGCGTGATCATTGCGATATTGGCCTACAACAAACCGCAGAATATCCCGCTGGCCGCGTTCTTTCTGGCCTATCTGCGCATCGGATCAGATATTATGGCACGCTCGACCGACGTGCCCAAGGAATTGATCGTCATCATACAGGCGGTGATCATGCTGTTGATTACGGCAAAGGCACTGCTTGGGAATCTGAAACATAAAATGGTGGTAAAGGAGGTCGTATCTGGTGGAAACAATATTTGATGTCATTTTTTCGGCAGATTTTGTCAACTCTCTTCTGCGGGTGACGACGCCTCTCCTGTTTGCTACGATGGCGGTGCTGATCTCCAACAAGGCGGGTGTGCTCAACATCGGCGTGGAGGGTATGATGCTGACTGCGGCGCTTATGGGCGTGGTGGGCAGCGCGGTAACGGGCAGCGCATGGATCGGCTTGCTGTTTGCGATTGCCTCCGGTCTTGCCCTTTCGTGGATATTCTCTGTTTTTGTATTGAAGCTCAAAACAGATGTGGTGCTTGCCGGAATCGCGATCAATCTGCTGGCGAGTGGGCTGACCATCTTTGTCCTGTATCTGATCACAGGAGACAAGGGCGTTTCGACCGCCCTGCCGAGCAAGGTGATGCCCAACGTCGTCATCCCGGGGCTGGAATCCATTCCGGGGTTTGGTCAGGTGATATCAGGCCAGAACATCATGACGTGGTTTGCGGTCATTTCCGTGTTTGTCATCAGCATGTTTTTGCGCCGGACCAAGCAGGGAACGTACATCCGCGCGGTGGGCCAGCATCCACTGGCCGTGGAAACGGCGGGCATCAACGTATACAAAATACAGCGAAACGCACTGCTGATATGCGGTCTTCTCGCGGCAATGGGCGGTGCGTATATGTCGATGGGATATCTTTCGATGTTTACCAAGGATATGATCGCCGGACGCGGATTCATCGCGATCGCAGCGGAGGCAATGGGCATGGGGATCCCCCTGCTCAGCATGGCGATGGCGTTTCTCTTTGGATTTGCAGACGCGCTGTCAAATAATTTGCAAATGTTCAATGTTCCCAACGAGATCGTCCGTATGCTCCCCTATGTGATCACGATCATCGCGCTGGCAGTTTACGCCGCAAATAAGATGCGCAAAAGAAAAAGCATCGTGAACGGATGAAAATGAAAACACGTTTTTCCTCTGTCGAAGAAAACATGGCTGATCGCTCTTCCTGGCCCTTTTGGGCGCTTGCATCAGCCTGAAACCCTTCGATGATCTTATGGTCCGGCAAACAGCCGCATGTATGTGCGGCTGTTTGCATTGTGCAAAAAATTATATGCGTTATTCCGCAGCTTCCCCGTTGATCTGCGCCTCCAACAGGTTTGCCGCCTTGCGGAAGGGCGTTTGGTGCAGGCCCTCGCCGATGAGGCAATAGGTATAGCCATCCTGCCCCCATTGGGCAATGCACAGGTCGTCCTTATACCCAAACCACACCTTTGTGCCGCCCACCTTCCGCATGCCGCCGTCTTCTGCATCCTCGATCCCGCAGATGTCGTCGTTTATGTGCTGCATGCGCAGCCGCAGTACCTGTCCCCTGCTGTTTTCGTAGGTGATCTGCCCCAATTCTCCGTCGAGCACCTCGTAGCGCTGCGGCGCGTAACCCGGCGCGTCGAGTTTTTGCATTTCAAAACCAAGCCTGTCTGTCATTTCTTCTGCGGACGAGAGTTCCTCGACCGGCGGCACGCTGACCGTTTCCTCTTCCGGGACCGGCGCGCACGCGCTCATCATACCCACAATCGCCGCAATACCGACGATTGTCGTTAAAATACGTTTCATCCAACTTCTCCTTTGTCGTCTCCCATAAGCCTTCTATATTATAGCAACAATCATGCATCAAAGCTGTAAACTTTCTATGACATAAATCTTAAGAATTTCGAACGTTTTTTTCGTTGACGCAAACCAGCCAAATCGTTATAATAAATCCAGACTGACCAGTCAGTCATATTTTGAAATTGTTTTAAAACGCGGCAATGGAGGGACAAATGTCGAAATTCAGCGTAAAAAAACCGATGACCATCTTTGTGGTGGTGGTTCTCGTATGCATTCTTGGGTTCATTTCTTTCACGAGCATGACGACCGATCTGCTCCCCAAAATGGACCTTCCTTACGTCATGGTGCTCACGACCTATCCGGGGGCCAGCCCGGAAAAGATCGAGCAGACCGTCACAAAACCGCTCGAGCAGACCCTTTCCACGACGAGCGGCGTGCAGACGGTCACCAGTACGTCGAATGAAAATTCGAGCATGGTGCTTTTGGAATTCACGCAGGGCACCAATATGGACAGTGCGATGATTGAGATGAGCGGCAAGATCGACATGGTGAAGGCAAGCCTTGACGATGCGGTGGGCACGCCCACCCTCGTGAAGCTCAATCCCGATATGATGCCTGTGATGATTGCAAGCGTGGACATCGAGGGGCAGGACATTATTGGCACCTCCAAGATCGTTTCGGAAGAGATATTACCTAAGTTTGAGCGCATCGACGGAGTGGCAAGTGTTTCCGCAATGGGGCTTGTGGAGGATTCTATCGAAATCACGCTCGATCAGGGCAAGATCGACGACTTAAACCGCCGCGTGCTCGCGTCTGTAGATGAAACGCTGGCGGAGGCACAGGAGAAGATCGACGACGCGAAAAGTCAGATTGAGGATGGAAAAGAACAGCTTCAAACAATGAGCACCTCGCAGGCGCAGCAGCTTGTGGACCTTGGCATGCAGCTTTCGGCAGGCAGGGATCAGATCAAGGCGGCGCTCGTCAGTCTGCCGCAGGCACAGACCGATCTGGAGGCGCAGATCGCTGCGCTTAAGATGCTGCGTGATCCTCTTGTGGCACTGCGAAACGGAGCGATCACCGAACGCGACGCGCTGCAGCAGCAGATCGGCGCAATCGTCGCGGAGGGGAATCCTGTTCCCGATGCACTTACCGCACAGCTTGCGGCGGTGGAAAGCGGCATAACGCAATTCGAGGACGGCATCGCACAGATGGAAGACGGCATCGCGCAGATGCAGGCCGCCCTCACAGCAATGCCGGAACAAAAGGCACAGCTCGAAGCAAAGCTTGCAGAGCTAGACGCGGGGGAACGCCAGCTTGAGACGGGTAAGATCGTACTTTCGACGCAGTTGGCGCAGGCCTCGGGCCAGCTTGCGGGCGGCGAAGCGCAGCTTAGCGCGCAGGAGCAGGAATTTGAGAACCAGAAGGACGCGGCATATAAGCAGGCGGGGCTCGAGGGCAAGATCACGCAGGATACCGTGAGCCAGATTTTAGGCGCGCAGAACTTCTCCATGCCCGCAGGGTATGTCAATGAAGGAGATCAGCGTTACCTTGTGAAGGTGGGCGACCAGTTTTCGAACATCGACGAGATCAAGGACCTTGTGCTTTTCAACATCCCCACGGGCGACATCGGCGAGGTGACCCTTTTTGATGTGGCGAGTGTTCGGATGACAGACAACCGTGACGATTTATATGCAAAGATCAACGGAAATGACGGCATACTGCTTTCCTTTCAAAAGCAGAGCACCAGCTCGACCACCGATGTTTCCGGACGCATCAATGAGGTCATGCAAAAGCTGGAGGGGGAAGTGCCCGGGCTGCACGTGACCGCGCTTTCCGATCAGGGCGTTTACATCGGAATCGTGCTGGATTCGGTCATCAACAACCTTCTGCTGGGCGCGGTATTTGCGATCATCATCCTGTTTTTGTTCTTAAAGGACATCAAGCCGACGCTCATCGTGGCCATCAGCATCCCGTTCAGCTTGCTGGCGGCGATCACCCTTATGTATTTTTGCGGCGTGACGCTCAACATTATTTCCCTCGCGGGGCTTGCGCTCGGCGTGGGCATGCTGGTGGACAACAGCATCGTGGTCATTGAGAACATTTATCGTCTGCGCTCGCTGGGGGTGTCGCCCGCAAAGGCGGCATTAAAAGGCGCGACGCAGGTGGGCGGGGCGATCTTTGCCTCTACGCTGACCACCGTGTGCGTGTTCCTGCCCATCGTGTTCACCGAGGGCATCACCCGTCAGCTGTTTGCGGATATGGGTCTCACCATCGCATTCTCGCTCCTCGCGAGTCTACTGATCGCGCTGACGCTCGTGCCCGCGATGGGCTCTACCATGCTCAAGAAAACCAAAGAGAAAAAGCACCCGCTGTTTGATAAATTTGCGGGGGGCTATGAAAAGCTTCTTGCGGGCGCGCTCAAGCGCAAATGGATCGTGTATCTCATCGCCATCGGCCTGTTTGTGTTCAGTGTGGCAAACGTGCCCCTGATGGGCACGTCCCTCATGCCCAAGATGGACAGCCAGCAGGTGATGGTCACGCTTGAGATGCCCAAGGACAGTACCACACAGGAGACGCGGGCAATGAGCGATCAGGTGCTTGCTCGCCTGACGGAAGTTCCGGGGGTGCAGACCATCGGCGCGATGGAGGGCGGCGTTTCTTCCATTATGATGGGCGGCGGGTCGTCGGGCGGCGGCAACAACACCTCCATGATGATGTACGCGCTTTTGAAGGACGAGCGCAGTGAGTCGAGCGCGCAGATCGCGCAGCGGATGCGCGACGCGGTGAGCGATCTCCCCGCGACGGTGGACATCAACGATTCCACCATGGATATGTCCGCGCTTGCCGGTTCGGGCATCAGCGTTGCCATCAAGGGCGACGACCTCGACGTATTGAAGCAGATCGCGCAGGAGGTGACGACCCTGCTCGAACAGACAGAGGGTGTGGGGACCATCGACAACGGCCTTTCGGAGGCGACGATGGAGACGCGCATCGTGGTGGACAAAAACAAGGCCATGGAATACGGCCTCATGACCGCACAGATTTATCAGCAGGTCGCGGCGGAGGTTGCGGCAGGCAAGACGGCGACGACCGTCACCTTTGAAACGGAGGATTACCCCGTCATCGTCAAAAACAGCCCGGAGGGGACCGCTTCTCTTACAGAGCTAGAGGACTTCACCTTAAAGGGCACGAAGGACGGCGAGGAGGCGGACGTGAAGCTGAAGGACATCGCGACGATCACACAGGAACAGAGTCTTTCGTCCATCAGTCACGACGCACAGGTGCGTACGATGAGCGTTTCGGCGGAGGTGAAAGCGGACTATAACGTGGGCCTCGTCAGCCGGGATTTTGAGGCGAAGCTTGCAAACTACACCGCCCCGGACGGGTATTCTGTGGAAACGAAGGGCGAAAATCAGAGCATCGTGGAAACGTTTACCAACCTGATCTACATGTTCCTGCTTGCGGTGCTGCTCATCTACCTCATCATGGTGGCGCAGTTCCAGTCGCTCAAATCGCCGTTCATCATCCTGTTTACCATCCCGCTGGCGTTTACGGGCGGACTCATTGCGCTGCTGTTGACGGGCATGGACCTCAGCATGATCGCGCTGCTCGGGTTTGTGATCCTCGCGGGTATTGTCGTCAACAACGGCATCGTGTTTGTGGATTATGTGAACCAGCTGCGGCTTTCGGGTGTCGCAAAGCATGAGGCGCTGCTTAGGACGGGCAAGGCGCGTATCCGCCCGATTTTGATGACGGCGATGACGACCGTGCTGGGGCTTGCGCCCCTCGCCATCGGCTGGGGGCAGGGTGCGGAGATGCTTCAGCCCATGGCGGTCACCACCATCGGCGGGCTGATCTACGCTACATTCATGACGCTGTTCTTTGTACCCGTTATGTATGACGGCCTCAACAAAAGGCCGATGAAACCTGTTGATCTTGAGGAGGGAATTGATGATGACGTCCCAGAAATATAAGGAAAAGGAGCTGCTCATCATACGCGCGCTGCTAAAGCTGCTTTCACAGGGCGTACGCCTTTCAGAGATCAAAACATCGGACATCGCGGAGGCGGCAGGCATCGGCAAGGGTACGCTTTACAATTATTTTGAGACAAAAGAGGATATCATTGCGCGCACCATCGTCTACAGCATCGATACGCAGCTTTGCGAGACATTCACGCGGCTCGAGGCCACGGATGGCTTCCGTGAAAAATGCTATATCGTGATGCGCATCGTGCACGAGATTGCGGCCAATGAAAATTCAAATTTTCATTTGTTGCTGTTCAACCTTGGCGGCAGGGAGATGGAGCAGCTTTTCGGCGGTGATCTGTCCTTTTTGTGGGAATATCTTGCGATGATCCGCGAGCGGGTGCTTGCCCTTGCGCGGTTGGGGGAAGAAGAGGGGCTTGTGCATCTTGATTTTGACGCGGAATATATTTACAGCGCGTTCGCTTCGGCGCTGATGGGCTTCATTCACGCGCGCTGCCGCATGAAAGTATTGTCGGAGGAGGCGCTTTTCAGGGCGATGGACAATGCCTACACCCTTCTTTTGAAGGCGCTCAACTGAACAAAAAACAGCGGCCCCGGCGGGCTGCTGTTTTTTTGCGGAGATTTCCATTGAGCGGGCGTGAAATTTTAGGTACAATAGAAGCATTGGAATCGATGACGGGAGACGGAGTATGAAAAAGCTGTTGATGGGCAACGAGGCGATCGCCTTCGGCGCGCTTGCCGCGGGCGTGGGCCTTGTGGCCGGATATCCGGGCACACCATCCACCGAGGTGTTGGAAACGGTGGCAAAGCACCGCCCGCAGGGGGTGTATGTGGAATGGTCGATCAATGAAAAGGCCGCGATGGAGGTTGCTGCGGGCGCGGCATATGCGGGCATGCGTACGCTGGTCACCATGAAGCAGGTGGGGCTCAACGTGGCGAGTGATCCGCTGATGAGCCTTGCTTATGTGGGCGTGAAGGGCGGCATGGTGGTGGTGGTCGCGGACGACCCCGGCCCGATCTCTTCGCAGACGGAGCAGGACACCCGGCACTTTGCGGCGTTTTCCAAGCTGCCGGTGTTTGACCCGTGCACGCCGGAAGAGGCGTACGAGATGATCGGCGAGGCGTTTGCGCTTTCCGAGCAACACGGAACGCCCGTGCTTTTTCGGCCCACCACGCGGGTGTGCCACAGCTGCGCGTCCATCGAGGTGAAGGAGTTTACGCCCCCCGCGCTGCCGGAGGGCTTCGTAAAGGATTCGCGCTGGGTCATCTTCCCGCGTCTGTCCTTTGAAAACCATAAAAAGATCGAGGCGCGCAACGCAGCGCTTACGCAGGAAGATTTTCGCTTCAACACGTTGAGCGGCACGGGCAAAAAGGGGATCGCCGCGGGCGGGGTGAGCTATGCATATGTGAAGGAGGCGCTCGGGGAGCACGATCCGCGTTTTTTAAAGGTGGGCATTCCCCATCCGTTTCCGGAAAAGCTGGCGGTGGAATTTCTGCGGTCGGTGGACGAGGTGTTTGTGTTCGAGGAGCTTGACCCGGTCATCGAGCGTGCGCTCGTTTATCTTTGCGGCAAGCATCGGCTGGACGTGTGCGTGCACGGAAAACTCAGCGGCGACGCGCCCAACGCGGGGGAATATTCCGTCGATCTCGCAAAGGAGCTGGTATCCGGCTATCTGGGGATCGATGCGCCTGCAAGCGCGAAGAACGAGCCGCCCGCTTTGGCGGTGCGTCCGCCCGTGCTGTGCGCGGGCTGTCCGCACAGGGCTTCGTTTTATGCGGTCAAACAGGCGATGAAGGGCAAAAAGGCCGTCTTTTCGGGTGACATCGGCTGCTATACGCTCGGCAACGCCATGCCCCTCGATATGACGGATACCTGCCTGTGCATGGGCGCGGGCGTGACCATTGCGCAGGGATTGCATCGCGCACAAAGCGACGCGGTCAACTTCGCGTTCATCGGGGACTCCACCTTTTTTGCCTCGGGCATCACGGGTGTTGTGAACGCGGTCTATAACCAGACGGATATCGTGCTTATTGTGCTTGACAACGCCACCACCGCCATGACGGGCGGACAGCCCCATCCGGGCATCGGTAAGACCATGATGGGCGATGTGACGCAAAAAGTGAGCATCGAGAGGATTTTGCGCGCCGTTGGGCTCGAGACGGTCATCGCGGCCGACCCACTTGACCTTGATGGGGCGATCAGCGCTGTGAAAGAAGCCGTGGAAGCGGGCGGCGTTTCCGCTGTGATCTTTGAAGCGCCGTGCATTGCGCTTGCAAAGCCCGCGCCGCTGTTTTCAGTCGACGCGCCGACGTGCGTGGGCTGCAAAAAATGCATCCGGGAGCTTGGCTGCCCTGCCGTGGTGTTCCATGAGAACAAGGCGGCGATTGAGCCGGGGCTGTGCTACGGATGTGCGCTGTGCGCGCAGGTATGCCCCACCGGCGCGATCCGGCAGGCGGGAGGTGAAACAAAATGAAAAATTGTTTGCTTGCGGGCGTGGGCGGACAGGGAACGGTGTTTGCCTCGCGCCTCATTGCGCAGGCGGCGATGGCGCGCGGGGAATTTGCCCGCACGGCTGAAACCATCGGCATGGCACAGCGGGGCGGATGCGTCGTGAGCCATGTGCGGCTGGGGGAAAACACATTTTCGCCGCTGATCCCGCTCGGTCAGGCAGATGTGATCCTCGGCTTCGAGCCGGGCGAGGCGGTGCGCTGCCTGCCCTATCTGCGTCAGGGCGGCGTTGTGATTTCCGCCGTCAAGGCGGTGCAGCCGGTGACCGCGACCCTTGGGCTTGCCTACGACGGAGACGTCATGCCCGCGTTTCTTGCGGCGCACGCAAAGCTGCTGCTGGTGGATACGGAGGCCGTGACAACGGCGTGCGGCACTCACAAGGTGCTCAACGTGGCGCTCATTGGCGCGGCGTTGAAGGCGGGTGTGCTCGGCATCACCATGGAGGAAATGCAAAGCGCCATCCGCGCGATGGCGAACCCCAAATTCGTGGAATTGAACCTACAGGCGCTTGCCCTTGGCGGCGAAGCGATCCTATAATTTTATTACCCAACGCAACAGGAGAAATTTCAATGAAAATGAAGCAGGAACAGTTCGACCTCATCAAGGCGCAGCTTAGACGGCTTGTCGCCCGCGAGGGATTTTACAAAGACAAGCTCCAAGGGATCGACGTGGAGTCGATCCGCACGCAGGAGGATTTTGAAACGCTGCCCTTCACGTGGAAGGGCGATCTGCGCGACGCGTATCCGCTGGGTTTGCAGGCCGTGCCCGACGAGGAGGTCGTTCGCATTCATTCCTCCTCCGGCACCACGGGCACGCCCGTCATCATCCCCTACACCGCGCAGGATGTGGAGGACTGGGCCATTATGTTTGAACGGTGCTACCGCACAGCGGGCGTAACGCCCACAGACCGTGTGCAGATCACGCCCGGCTATGGACTGTGGACAGCGGGCATCGGCTTTCAGGCGGGTGCGGAGCGTCTTGGCGCCATGACGATCCCCATGGGGCCGGGCAATACGGAAAAGCAATTGAAGATGATGGCGGATTTAAAGGCGACCGTGCTGACCGCGACATCTTCTTACGCGCTGCTGCTTGCCGAAGAGATCGACAAGCAGGGCCTTGGCGACTGCATCTTTTTGAAAAAAGCGCTGATCGGTTCGGAGCGGTGGGGCGAAAAGATGCGCAGGCGCATCGCCGCCGAGCTGGGCGTACAGCTCTATGACATCTACGGACTGACAGAGGTATACGGCCCGGGCATCGGCATCAGCTGCGACGGTGAATGCGGCATGCACTATTGGGATGATTACATTTATTGCGAGATCATCGATCCCAAAACCGGCGAGCAAGTGCCGGATGGAGAGGTGGGCGAGCTTGTGATCACCACCTTAAAAAAGCAGGGCGCGCCGCTCATTCGTTACCGCACCCACGATCTCACCCGCTTCTTGCCGGGCGATTGCGCGTGCGGGCTTTTGTACCCGCGTATCGATACGCTCATCGGGCGCACAGACGACATGGTCAAGGTCAAGGGGGTCAACATCTTCCCCAGCCAGATCGACGAGCTGCTCTCGGGCATTGCGGGCGCGTCAAGCGAGTATCAGGTGATGATCGACCACCTCAATGGTAAGGACATCATGACGTTGTTTGTGGAAACAGAGCCGGAGGCGGATCACGAGGCGCTTAGCGCGCGCATCCACGCCACATTTAAGCTGAAGATCGGCATTGCCATCGTGGTGAAGCTGGTGGAGATCGGCGACCTGCCCCGCAGCGAAAAGAAATCCACCCGCGTGTTTGACAACCGATATTGACATCTTGCGCCCACGGCAGGGCAGAAAAAAACCGTTCTGACCGGAACGGTTTTTTGTTTGCCTATTCGCACTGCTTGCCGAGGAGCGCCGCGCCCACAACCTCGTCGACGGGCAGTGAAAAGGAGATTCCGTGGCCTGCGGTATTGAGGCCCACATCCCGGCACACAGCCTTCATGATGGCGTTGCGCTCCTCTTTGTGCGCGAGGATGAGCACCACCTCCTTTTCCGGCTGTATGGTGATGCCGAAAAATTTCTCCGCCTCACGCGTGCCAGTGCCCCGCGCGTAAAGCACGGTGCCGCCCGTCGCGCCCGCTTCACGCGCCGCATCCATGACCTCGTCCGCAAATCCGCGGTTCACGATCGTCACAATCAATTCAAATTCCATATTCGTTCCCCTCCCGTTGTGCTTCGCTGGAAAGCTGTGATAAAAATTTCAAAGTCGTCGGACCGCCGATGCCGTCCATCGGCACTGTGAAGGCGATGCCGCTGCCCGCTTCGCAAAAGCGGTGATCGTCGCGCAGGGTATGCAGCAGCTGCGGAATTTTCTCCGTCAGCACAAAGCTCAGGATGACAGACTTTGCCGTATCTCCAAGCCCCAGCAGATCGATGAGCTCACTGGGCACAGTCCCCCGACCCATGAGCATCATGTTGTAATGAAATCCGTTTTCCTTAAGCGTCGCAACCACGTCCTCTCCGTTCCGGCGGTCTACGACCGTTACCAGCATCTTCATCCTGTGACATACGGTTTCAGCCATTTAAAATCCCTCCTATCAAAGATCGATGATCTCTTCTTCCTCTGCCTGCACAACACGACCGGGCGCAGGCGCGCCTGTTTGGGTCTTGATTTTGTAGATCAGTCCAAGTATCTGTATGGTAACAAGCGGGGTCATCGCCACCATGGCGACGATGCCAAACGCATCGGTGAGCATGTTCGTGCCAAGAGACGCACACGCGCCCATGGCAAAGGGCAGCAAAAACGTCGCCGTCATCGGCCCGGAAGCCACGCCGCCCGAGTCGAACGCGATGGCGGTAAAGATTTTGGGCACAAAGAAGGACAGCCCGAGCGCGATGGCGTAACCCGGCACAAGGAAATACCAGATGCTTGCGCCTGTTAATACGCGCACCATTGCAAGACCGACGGACACCGCCACACCTACGGCGAGGCTTAAAAGCATGGAACGCTTGGAGATCGCACCCACGGTAATTTCCTCCACCTGCGTATTCAGCACGTGCACGGCGGGCTCCGCCATGACCACAAAAAAGCCCATGACCATGCCGAGTGGGATCAGAATCCAATTGTAGTCGAGTGTGCCGATCTGCGCGCCGAGAAAATTACCCACGGGCATAAAGCCCACATTTACGCCCGTCAGAAAGAGAACTAGCCCAAAATAGGTATAACCGATGCCCACCGCCATTTTGATGAGGTGGCCTTTCGGCAGCTTCAAAAACAGCACCTGGAAAATTGCGAAAAACACGACGATGGGCGCAAGGGCAATGCCTACGTCGCGGAAAAATTCAGGGAACCTCTCGCCGAACGCGCGCAGCAGGTCTTGTATTCCGTTTATTTGCGGGACAAAAAGATCGGATGCAAAGCCGCCCGACGAATTGAACACCATGCCCATGATCATCACAGCGATGATCGGCCCCACCGAGCAGATGGCGACGAGGCCGAAGCTGTCGTCCTGCGCAGTCTTGCCGCCGCGCACCGCCCCGACGCCCACGCCAAGAGCGAGGATAAAGGGCACGGTGATCGGGCCGGTGGTCACGCCGCCCGAATCAAACGCGACGGCGAGAAAATCTTCGTTTGTAAAGACCGCGAGGGCAAACACGAGCGCATAGGCGATCATAAGGATCGCGATCAGCTTTTTCTGAAATACGATGCGCAGAAGCGCAAGCAGAAGGAAGACGCCCACGCCGACCGCCACAGCCAGCACAAGGACCATGTTGGGCACCGACGGCACCTGCTCGGCAAGCACCTGCAAATCAGGCTCCGCGACGGTGATTGCGATGCCCATGATGAGCGCGACAACGATCAGGATACTGAGCTTGCGCGTTTTGGTCAGGTGAGAGCCGATGCTTTCGCCCATGGGCATCATCGCAATTTCCGCGCCGAGTGAAAACAAGGACATACCGACGATGAGCAGCAGCGCACCGAGAAGAAAAAGTGCGACCGTACCGCCTGTCATGGGCGCGACCGTAAAATTGAGGATCAGAACGATCACAGTGATGGGCAGGACAGACACGAGCGACTCTTTGATTTTTGTCGTCAGGTTCCGGTACAAAATCAAACCTTCCTTTTGAGCGGATTATTTTCATTATAACAAAGAAAAAACGCAATTTCAAACGAGGTACACGGGCAGCACATCGTATTGGCCTTGCAAGGGGAAATTGATATAGAAAGTCACAGAACATGAAAAAAATTTAAAATATGATTTAAATGATGAATTTTTATGATTTTAATGTTAGAATAATTGTTAATAATACTTATTGCACCAAGTATACGCAAGGATGTACACCGACCCTGTTTGTGAAAATAATGAGCTACTGAAAGGGGGAGTCGGAATGTTTGAAGCGCTGGACGATATATCGGAGCCTGCATACGTCGTTGATCCCGAAACCTATGACATCCTGTACGTCAACGAGGCGGGAAAAAAATCTTTCCATCTGGAGGACTTATGCGGGCTGAAATGCTATCAGGTGTTTCAGGGCCTCAATGCGCCGTGTGGTTTTTGTGCCGAAAAGCGGCTGAAGGAAGATGAGATCTATACGTGGGAGCACTGCAACCCGGTGACGGGAAGATATTATCTTTTGAAAAATGGACACATTGATTGGGAAGGAAAAGCAGCGCGCGTGGAGGCGGCCTTCGACTGCACCGAACAGGCGGGAGAAAAGCGCGAGCTGATGATACGGCTTGCGGACAAGGAGATGTGTGAAAACAAGCGCCCCTTTTACCGCAGCAAGGAGGCAGATCGGCGTGCGGCGAGATCCACCGGGGACGATGCGCTGTTGGAGGAATACAATACGCTGACAAGATCGCTGCGCGTGAGTGTGAGCAGGCATTTGCTGCGCGACGACTTTTTGCTGATTTGGGCCAACGAATGCTTTTTTGACCTGATCGGCTATACGAGCGAGGAATTTGAAGCGTATTGCCACGGAGACATCAAAAAATATCTGGAAAATGATGCAGCGGAGTATGAGCGGCTCCGTCAGACCGTGATGGAGGAGTATCAGGCGGGCAAGCAGAGTTATGAGACGACGATCCGCGTGCCGCGCAAGGACGGGATGCATATCTGGATCAGGCTGGTGGGCACCTATACCGACGAGATCGTGGAGGGTGTGCCCGTCGTATTTACGACCTTTACGGACGTGACGGACATTGTGCAGATGCGTATCGAGCAGAGCACCACCTACGACAATCTGCCGGGCTTTGTGGTGAAAATTTGTATTTCCGAGGATCGCCCGCATCTGTTATATGGGAATAAACGGTTTATGGATTTTCATGGGGAGCAAACGCCGGGCAATCCGAACGAGCTGCTGACCGACAATGTACGGCTGAATCAGGAAGTGATCGCGCAGCATTATGAGGCCATGCGCGCGGGGCAGCCTGTTAATTTCGAGGTGCGCGCCAAGAACATTCACGGACAGGAATTTTATTTCCAAATTTATGGCGGCTGTGTGGAAAAAATTCAAGACGATCCGGTGTATCTGTTTGTGTTTATCGACATCACCGAGATGGTGAATCAGCGTGCTCGGCTCAATGAATTTGCGTTTGTGGACGCGGTGACGGGTGGCATGAACCGCACCTGCTTCGAGATCGAGGCAGGCGGCGCGGTGGCGGCGGCCCCGGCGGGCACCTATGTGCTCGTCTCTCTCGATATCCAGAAATTCAAGGTCATCAACGATCTGTTTGGCATTGGGAACGGAGACAGGACGCTGCGCCATGTCTATGAGAAGATCAAGGCGGGGCTGGGGCAGGATGAGTATGTTGCGCGGCTTGCGGCGGATGATTTCAGCGTGCTTTTGAAGGCGGATACAAACAGCCGGATCGAGGCGCGCATTTCCGCGCTGATCGAGGACATCAACAGCTACAACAAAGAGCTGACAAACAAATATTTTCTGACCTTCGCCGTGGGCGTCTACCCGGTCGACGATCCGACCCTTCTCATGACGCAGTTGCAGGACCGCGCAAACGTGGCGCGCAACCAGATCGGTGACATTGCCGACGGAAAATTGTTTGCGTGTCGGTTCTACAGCAACCAGGACCGTCTTGGAATGGCGCGGGAAAAGGAAATTGAGAACAGGATGCGCGACGCGCTCGAAAACAAAGAATTTGAAGTGTATTTGCAGCCGAAGCAGGATGTGAAAAACGGAACGGTGGGCGGTGCCGAGGCGCTCGTGCGATGGAACGTACCGGGAGAAGGCCTGCTGCCGCCCGGAGAGTTTATACCGCTGTTTGAGCGCAATGGGTTTATTGTGGATCTGGACCTTTTTGTTTTCGACCAGACGTGTGCCGTCCTGCGCAAATGGCTGGATCAAGGGCTCAGTCCGGTGCCGATTTCCGTCAATATGTCGCGGGCGCACCTTGTGAATCCGCGCTTTTTGGATGAGTATGAAGAGATCCGCAAGCGATATGAGGTTCCGTCTGAGTTTCTGGAGATCGAGCTCACGGAAACGCTCGTGTTTGAAAACCCGAGGCTGCTTTCCCAGATCATCGATGATATCCACCGGTGCGATTACAATTGCTCGATGGACGATTTCGGGAGCGGCTATTCATCGCTCAACGTGTTGAAAAATATACGGGTGGATGTGCTGAAGCTCGACCGTGCGTTTTTTCTTTCCGACAAGGTGGACGATCCGTGGGAAGCGGCGGTCATTGGCGTGGTGGTGGAGCTTGCGAAAAAGCTTGGCATGAAGACGGTTGCCGAAGGCGTGGAAACGTCAGAACAGGCAGCGTTTTTAGAAGAGGTGGGTTGCGATATGATCCAGGGATATCTTTTCTCGCGTCCTGTGCCGGTGGCACAATTTGAACAAATATTATTTGGAAAAAGTATTGACGAACGCTAAAAAACAGTTGGAGGGTATGAAATTGAAAAGATTATTTGCATTATTGTTGGCAGGGGTTCTCGCGTTTGGGATGGCGGCATGCACACAGCAAACCACGCCGCCCGCAATTGAAACAGCCCCTGGCGAGCAGATGAATGGGGGCGACGCACAGGCAGCGGTCAAGGGCGTCTTTCCGGGCACGCCGGAAAGCGACATGGTGGTGCTGGACATCACCACGGAGCCGGCAAACCTGAACACCATGATGGTCAGCGACCAGATATCGCTGACGATATTGCAGCACAGCATGGCGGGACTGGTGCGGCTCGATGAAAACGCCGCTCCGGTGGCGGACCTTGCGGACAGCTGGGAGATCAGCGACGATAAGACTGTGTACACGCTCAAGCTGCGGCAGGATGCAAAGTGGTCCAACGGAGACCCGGTGACGGCGAATGACTTTTATTATGCGTGGATGTGGCAGCTCGATCCGGCAAACGCCGCAGTCGGCGCCTACTTCCTGTATGAGAACGTGAAGGGCGCGCAGGATTATTATGACAAAAAAGCAGACGCATCTCAACTGGGGCTTAAGGTGGTCGATGATTACACGCTAGAGATCGAATGGAATCGGCCCATGACGGACGGCCTCGCCTATTTGGCGCTCCCCGCCTATATGCCCATGAACCAGAAGGCGTTTGAAGAGATCGGCCCGGAGCAATACGCCTTAGAGGCGGATAAGTTCGTGACAAACGGGGCCTACAAAATAACGGAGTGGGTGCACGATGATCACATTACGCTGGAAAAATCCGACACGTACTACAATCCGGACATTGTCACGGTGCCCAAAATCAAAATGGTGATGATTGGCGACCCCACAGCGCGCCTGAATGCTTTTATGGCGGGGGAGCTCGATTTGACGACGCTGTACAGCGAACAGATCGAGCAGATCAAAAGCCAGTCTGAGAGCTCGGTGCAAAGCTATTTTGACGGCGGCGCCTATTGGCTCGGCTTTAATATGATAAACGAAAAGCTTACGAACAAAAACCTGCGCAAGGCGCTTGCGTACTCCATCGACACACAAAGCCTGCTCGACCATGTGATCGCGGACGGTTCGGTGGCTGCGGACGGCCTGATCCCGCATGTGATCGCCGGGGAGGGTGGCACAAAGTATGCCGACGCGCGGGGCAGTCTGTTTGCGTACGATCCGGAGGCGGCAAAAGGATATTTGGAGCAGGCGCTCAGTGAGCTGAACCTGACGGCGGCGGATTTGAATCTGGCTCTTTCAGTGCACGACTCCACCTACAGCCAGAATCAGGCGGCGTATATCCAGCAGCAGTGGAAATCGAACCTTGGTCTGGATGTGGAGATCCGCGTGCTTCCCTACAAGGCGCTCTATGAATCGAAGCTGGCGGGAGATTACGATCTCAGCATTGAAGCGTACGGACCGGATATCAACGACGCCGCAGCTTATCTGCAGGGGTTCGTGACAAACAACGGCACGAACCTTGGGAAGTATTCCAATCCGCAGTATGATCAGATGATCGAAAGCGCGAAGCTGGAAAGCGATCCGGCCAAACGGCAGGATATGATCATCGCGGCGGAAAAGGTACTCATCGAGGATATGGCGATCGGACCGATGTATTTCACATGTACGACTTATGCAATTTCCGATAAGCTGACGGGGCTCGTGCGTTCGCCTTTTCAGATGTTCAGCCTGATCAACGGAGCAAAAATTTCCTGAACCGGGAAAAGGATCGGGCCGTGACGTTTCCCGCCCTGCGCAGGGGATGCATTGTGTTTGTGCGCGGGGCGGGCGTTTATAGATGAAGCTGAGAATGGGAACAATTGAATGAGTGAATTTGCAGACAATCAATTTCAACCAATTATGTCGCGTATCCTCGCGGTTCGTTACGCTGATCTCGAAGAGGAAAAGGCGCTGTGCAGCGAGCTGATGGAAAAAGCCGAGCAAAGCGGGGATCTTTATGGACAGGCGTTTGCGCATGCCTATTTGGGCGATTATTATGCGGCGAACAATGAGGTGGAAAATTTAGGGCACCATTTGCTTCAGGCGAATGAGATATGTGCACGTCTTGAGCATTGCGATGAACTGCAGATGCGCATTTTTGTTTTGCTGGGCATTTATTATGAGCACAAAGGGGATGCGCAAAGCTCGATCCAGAATTATTTGTACGCAGACGAGGTTGCAAGGCGGATCGGAGACGATGAAGCGACGTGCATGATCCTCAACAACATTGCGTTTTCATTCCAGCGGCATAACGGGATGGAGGAAGCGTTTGCTTTTTATGAAGAGGCATACGGGATCTGCAAAGGCACTGACAATGCGCATATTATGCTTGGGCTCATCAACAATCTGGCGGAGACGCTGATCGCCCTAGACAGGCCTGAGCGCGCCCGCGTGTATCTTGAAAAGCTGCAAAAAGCGGAGGGCGATGTACAGGATAAGGAGCGGCTTTTCAGAAACAATATGTGCCTTTACTATGCGCAGATTGGCGAGCGGGACGAATGCCTGAAATGGGCGGGGGCGGTATTTCAAAATATCGAAGCCGTGAATGCGGATCGCATGATGGCGTTTGAGAACTTTGCTTCCCTTTTTCAGGCGATGATGAAAATCGACCACGGGGAATATGTAAAGCGCTTTTTTTTGCTGATGGAGCAGTCCTGCGACATGGACGGCCTCGATCAGCTGAGAATTTTAGAGGAAGCGCGCATCGAGTATTGTCTGCGGTTCGAGGAACAAAGCAGGCATCCTGCCGCCTACAAACGATTTCATGAGAAGATGCAGGAGTTCAAAGGAAAGATCAATAAGGTGATTGCGGATGCCATGAAGTCGACGATCTACCTTGAAAGTTTGAAAACCTCGCAGGAAAAGCTGCGGGACGAGCAGGAGGATTTGCGGTATGAATCGAGCATCGATGAGCTGACTGGGATTTATAACCGCGCATATTTCGACAATCTGATGCATCGGCGCGCGAAGGAGGCGGAGAAAAATCCGCTGGCGATCATCATGCTGGATGTGGATTATTTCAAAGAATATAATGATTTTTATGAGCATACAAAGGGGGACATGGTGCTCAAAGAGGTGGCGGCGTGCCTGCGGTCAAAATGCACAGAGGGGATTCATCCGTGCCGTTACGGCGGCGATGAGTTTGTGTGCGTGTGCGAAGGAATCGGGCGGGAAGCGGTCATGGCATATATTGACGCGGTGCGCTCGTGCATGGATGAAAAAGCGATCGAGCATAAAAAATCACGATGTGCCGAGCGGGTTACATTTTCCATTGGCTTTGCCATAGGCGCGGATTGGCACGATCCGTCGCAGGTGATGGGAAATGCGGACTTCGCGCTGTATCAAAGCAAACAGCTGGGCCGGAATGCGGTCACGGAAAAAAGGATGGAAGCGGATGAATGAGGGAACAGTAAGCGGCGCCCATTTGCGAAAAACAGAGCTGATGGCGCAAATTCTTGAGGTGCGCTATACGGACGTCGCGGAGGAAAACCGGCTGTGCAAAGAATTGCTGGGCCTTGCGGAGCCCAACCAGGAGCTTTATGAGTGCACGTTTGCCCATGTATATCTGCTCGACAGCTTTTTGGCGATGGGGGATTACGATAGCTGTGCTTACCATCTGATCCGTGCGGAGGAGCTTTGCCGGCAAAACAAGTACGACGGCCTGCTGCTGCGCTTGTGCAACTTTGCGGGGCTTTACTACACGAAGCTCAGCAACGAGCAGGCGGCAGTGAAATATCATATGGAAGGCGTCGCTCTGGCAGATAAGCTCAAAGACAGCGACATGAAAGGTACGCATTACAATAATATCGGGCTTGCGTTCGGATCAAGGGAGGACTTCAAGAGCGCAAAGCGGTATTTTTCGCTGGCGTTCAAGACGATGGAGCCGCACATCACGCAGCAAAATGTCGGCAATGCGCTCAACTGTCTGTGCAACATTGCGGAGATGGCCAAGGAAATGGGGGATTACAGCGAGGTGCAAGCGGCGCTTAAAAAATGTGATTCCTTTGCGGTCGAAAATCCTTATGAGAAGATACGGATCGCGTCGGCATGGCTGTCTTATTTTATGGACATAGACGATAAGCAAGGCGGAATGCAAGCGATTAAGGCGATGATGGACGCGGGGCTGTTTGAATTCGACGACAAGTTTTTTGTGTGCTTTATGATGGAAGGCGTTGTGGCCGCGCTGATCAGTTTTGGCGAATTGGTCGAGGCAAAGCGTTATCTGGATCTGTTAGATTCGCTGGAAACGGGAACGTCGCTTGTGAACCGCTACCGCACTCAGGGCCTGAAAATAAAATTCTGGAAAGCGGAAGGCGACAGGGAAGAATATAACCGGGCGCTGAAGGAGTATTACGAGATCGCAAAACAGATGAGCGTGGCGGACGACAAAACGTGCGTTCAGAGCATGGTTTCGCAGATCGAGATCGTAAGGATCAAGCGGGAGCGCACGGCGATGCGCAGCGAAAACAAGGAGCTTGAGCGCCTTACCCAGCTCGACAGCCTTACGGGGCTTTACAATCGCAGATATTTGAGCAAGCTGACAACAAAAGCCATTCAGAACGCGGAGCTCGTTTCTCTGGGATATATCATGCTGGATGTGGATTATTTTAAACAGTATAATGATTTCTACGGGCATTTCCATGGCGATAAGGCACTGAAAAAAGTGGCCAAAGCACTTTCCGAAAACGCCGGAAAAGGAATCTACGCCGGACGGTATGGCGGAGACGAATTCGTATGCATCTGCGTTGATTTGTCGGACGAGGAAATCGGCGCATATGTAGATAAGGTGATGAAAACGCTGCATGATGAAAACATCGTGCATGAAAAATCAGGGTGCAGCGATCGGGTTACGCTATCCGTCGGTTTTTACAATCACAAAATGGAGCCCGGCGTTAAGCCGGAGGAAATATTGGAACGCGCCGACCGTGCCCTTTATCAGGCCAAAAAGGAAGGCCGAAACCGCGCGGAGCGGCTGGATTGATTTTTCTACCGTTTGAGGAGAATGCCTGCCTGTTCACGCATTTTGGCTACGGTTTCGATGACCGCAAGGGAAATTTCGTGCTCTTTGCGGTATTGCGCGGCGGATTCCTCCGGGTGCTTGACATAGCGGATGAAATCCCGCGCCTCGTTGCCCATAAGGGTCTCTCTGGGCACTTCGCCGGTGATCACCTTTTTTGTGCCCTTCAAATACTCCACTTCGATCTGTGTGAGCGTAAACATTTTGCCGATTTTCATCGTCCCCTTATCGCCGAGGATTTCCGAACCGATCCGGTCTTCTGCGGATTTGGAGGCGGTGAGCACCACCTGCTTATCGGCATAGGAAAGCATGGCGGCAAAGCTGATATCCGCGCCGGAGGGCAAAAGCTCCGCCCGGGCGTAGACTTCGTCCGGCTTGCCGAAAAATGTGATCGCGGGATAGACGACATAGATGCCGAGGTCCATCATGCAGCCCGCGGCGAAGTGCGGATTGAAGATGTTGGGCAGTCCGCCTTCCTTGAGCGCGCCGTATTTTGAAGAATACTGGCAAAAATCAAAGCGTGCGGTCTCGATTTTTCCAAGCGTGCCGATCGCTTCTTCCACATCGCGCAGCCATGGCTGATGCAGCATCATGATCGCTTCCATAAATATCAGGCCGTTTTCGGCGGCGAGGGCGTGCAGCTCCATAAGCTGCTCCGGCCACACGACCGCGGGCTTTTCACAAATCACGTGCTTGCCGTGATTCAAAAAGAGCTTGGCCTGTTCGTAGTGCAGCGAATTGGGGCTTGCGATATACACTGCGTCCACCCCGCTTTTTGCAAGCGTTTTGAGATCGTCGTAGGCGTAATCGCATCCGTTTTTCGTCGCAAAGGCCACCGCGCGTACAAGATCGCGCGAATATACCCCGCCCAGCTCAAAATTCGAAATGGGGTTGGCGCTGTCGATAAATGCCTGCGTGATCCATGATGTGCCGATGGTTGCATATTTCATTGATTGCTTCTCCCGCGTGGATTCATAAATTAAAGATAACGCATCCGCGGATTTTATTCAAGAAGCAATTTTATCAAACCTATTGAGTTTTACGGGGCGAATGGATACAATAACAATGTATATTGAATTTTATGGGAGAGGTGTTATGTTTAAAATAAACGACAATTTCGGACGACTTCAGGGGAGCTACCTTTTTTCAGAGATCGCGCACAGGGTGAACGCCTACACAACGGAGCACCCGGACAGGCAGATCATCCGCCTTGGCATAGGCGATGTGACCCGCCCGCTGGCGGGCGCGGTGCTGCGGGCCATCGACGCGGCGACGCAGGAAATGGCGGACGCGAAAACGTTCATGGGCTATGGGCCGGAGCAGGGCTATGAATTTCTGCGCGCGGCGATCCGCGAAAACGATTACGCGGCGCGCGGTGTGGAAATTGGCCTTGACGAGATATTCGTATCCGACGGCAGCAAATGCGATACGGGCAACATTCAGGAGCTGCTTTCCCCGGATTGCAGGATCGGCGTGACGGACCCGGTGTATCCCGTTTATGTGGACACGAACGTGATGGCGGGGCGCTCGGGCGAATTTGACGCGGCGGCAGGAAAATTTACGGATATCACCTACATTCCCACTACGGCGGAAAACGGCTTTGTACCCGCGCTGCCCGAGCGCAGAGTGGATGTGATGTACCTCTGCTCGCCCAACAACCCCACGGGCACGGCGATGACGAAGGAGCAGCTGAAGGTGTGGGTCGACTGGGCAAATGAAACGGGCGCGCTCATCCTTTTCGACGGCGCGTACGAGCATTTTATCACGGACGAAAACGTGCCGCACAGCATCTATGAGGTGGAGGGCGCGAAAACATGTGCCATCGAATTCCGCAGTTTTTCCAAGACGGCGGGCTTTACGGGTACGCGGTGCGCATACACAATCGTTCCCAAGGAGCTGATGGGCGAAAACGCGCAGGGTGAAAAAATCAGCATGAACGCGATGTGGCTCAGACGCCATACGACGAAGTTTAACGGTGTATCCTATATTGTGCAGCGCGGTGCGGCGGCCATTTATACCGAGGAGGGCAAGCAGCAGGTGAACGAGACCATTGCAGGCTACCTCGAGAACGCGCGCATCATCCTCGATGGGCTCAGGCAGATCGGCATCGACGCGTACGGCGGGAAAAACTCTCCGTATGTATGGCTCAAAACGCCGGGCGGCATGAAGAGCTGGGACTTCTTCGACAAGCTGCTGAAAGAAGCGAACGTCGTGGGAACGCCGGGAAGCGGATTCGGCAGCGCGGGCGAGGGGTATTTCCGCTTGACAGCGTTCAACACGAAGGAAAACACAAAGCGCGCGATCGAGCGGCTGGCGAATTTGAAATAAGCCGCGCACGCGGCGGGATTTGGAATCCACAGGAGGATCGTATATGAAAATTGCATTTTTGGCGGCTGCGAATTCGCCGCATACCATCAAATGGGCGAACGCGTTTGCGCCCGCGCATGAGGTGACGATATACACGCTGCCCGAGCAAAAGGACGAGCACGGCGAACTCGATGGCAAGATAAACGTGGTGGCGCTGCCCTTTGGCGCGGCACAGAACGGATATAAGAAAAACGCGGCGCAGCTAAAAGCCTATCTGGAAGCGGAGAATTTTGGCGTGGTGAACGCGTTTGGCGCGACGACGTATGGCCTGCTCGCAGCGAAGGCGAAAGCCCCGCGCGTGCTGCTCACTGTCCTCGGGCCGGATGTTTATGCTGAGGCGGAGCGCGGCGCGAAGGGTCTCGTCCTAAAAAGCATCAAGCATGCGGACGGCGTTCTTGGGGCAGCCCCAAACGTCATCACGCGCGTACAGTCTCTTTTCAAAAAAGAGAAGCAATGCTTTGTGGCTCCGTTCGGCGTGGACCTCGACCGCTTCCAAAAGACGGCGGCGGAACGCCCGGAGGATTCCATGTGCTTTGGTTCGTTGAAGGCGCTGGAGCATGAAAACGGCGTGGACCTCGTGCTCAATGCATTTGGGAAATATCTGGAAAAAACAACGGGTCAAGCGACGCTCAAAATTGTGGGCACGGGTTCGCAGGAAAACAACCTGAAACAAAAGGCGCAAACGATGGGCATCGCGGACAAGGTGGAGTTCACCGGTTATGTGAAAAACGCGGACATGCCCGCAATGTTGAGCACGATGGACGCGACGGTGCAGATGAACGCGGCGGAGGCCTTCGGCGTGCCGGGCATCGAATCTATGGCGTGCGAGGTGCCGGTGGTGGCATCGGACACGGTGGGCGCGAGTGAGTATATTCTCAACGGTGTGACGGGATACCTCGTGAAGATCGGCAATGTGGATCGCTGCTGCGAATCCATGATGGAGCTTAGAAAAAAGGCGGCGCGTGAGCACATGGGCGAGCTGGCACGCAAGGACATGATCGAGTCCTACGATCTGCAAAACTGCAAGGCAAAGTATGAAGAAGCCCTGCGTGCGGTGGGCGCGCGGGTGATGTGAAATTGATACGCAGCCACAAAAAAAGTCCGCTTCCCGCGGACTTTTTTTGTGGTGTGGCAGGCGGCCGTAAGGGGTTTTATTCGGGTCTTTTCTTGTTTACCCGAACGACCGCCAATAGCGTTGCCGACAACAATGCAAGCAACGAATAGGGGAGCAGGGGAGTGTTGTCATCAGTCGCCGCCGCTTTTTTGCCGGTCGGTGCCGCTGCCGTTGGCGGCTGTACATTGACCGCATTGACCAAGATTGGAGTGCTTCGCGTGTATGTA
>CAYTKQ010000005.1:0-142565 GCA_964438705.1 uncultured Christensenella sp.
CGCGCGCTTTAACACCGCGCAGCGGGGTTGGGTTAGCGGGATGCAAATTCCCGACGGGCGTGCAGGTGTTTTCAGAGCACCCCACCGATCTCCGTGGATAAAATCACATGTGATTCTGAACGGTCGGCGATGCCGGTGGGATAGAGAGCATACAAACGATCTGGAAGCGCGTGGACACCTTGCGCCTCTTGACTGAACAACATTCAGTGATGTATAATTGAATTATATTCAGTGGAGGTGCGCCATGAAAAGAATTGTCAAACAGCCCGATGTTCGCAGGCAAGAACTGTTGAATATAGGCGTAAAATTATATTTTGAAGCAGGAGAAAAAGGAATCAATATTCAGCAGGTGGTAAAGCAGGCGAATGTTGCCACGGGATTGTTTTATTACTATTTCAAGTCAAAGGACGAATTTCTAAACGAAGCACTGAACAATTATATTCGTGAAGAAGTTCAATCTTTTGAAATAATATTGGAAGATCGCACGCTGACTGCCTGTGAAAAAATGGATGCGGTATTTGATGCCTATTTTAAATACGCAAAGAAGATGGCGCCCCTGCGTTCAATTGCGGCATTCCACACAGAAAGGCACTATGCTTTAACAGAAAAATTAATTGCACAATTAAAGGACAAGGTTGGCAAAGTGTTGTTGCAGGGCTTGGCGGAAAACGTGTTTGAAACAGGCGATGTATCTATCACGGCAGGATTTATATTAAATGGATTAACAAGCGTGTTTGATGCGAACACAAATATGAGTGATGCTTCGCTGGCAGAGGTCAAGAGGCTTGTAAATAAAATTTTGAAAGGATCATAAAAAATGAAAATAGTCATTGATGGTAAAGAATTTACAAAAGACGAGATGGATGGCTGGAAAAGAAAACGCGTGGGCAGAGTCCTTCGAAATCTAAAAAAGACCATTCAAATGACGGAGCATACAGATGTTTTATGTGATCGGCTGACGGAATTGAAATTAGAAATGTCTTACGAAGAGATCGTATCGCCAATTCGGGCAAAATTAGCTGTGGGAAAAGCGGGAATGAAATTAGCCGTCCGCTTCTCAGGAAGCAAACGCCGAACCGCGATCACGACCATATTCGCTGACGGCATTACGGCGAAAGATTTTACCAAAATCATCGATTCTCTGATGATTGAAGATACGCAGGAACACAGAAAGGTAAATTTGGATGCCTGCCCAGACCATTATGTGTTGGCGCCTCATGGCAAAACACTCGAAGTGATAGAAACAACGGGCAACTTGCCGGTTCCCACCCAATTCTTTATCGCGTTTCATGAGGATGCGGAGTTGCAAACACCAAGAGATTTAAGCTATCCCTACCAATCCGTGGGTGTTGCAAAACTAAAGGACGGAACAACGATCGGTGGGGTCAGACATCAGTTCAGAGATACGCAGTCAGGAATGGAGGCCAGAACTTTAGTGGAATTTCCAAGCATATGCCCCAAAACAATTATAAAAGAACACCAAAAGCATTTAGCGGTTGAGTGGTCAAACTGGATTGCATGGGCCATTCAAAATCAATAAGCATTAAAACCGGAAGAGGAATATTGATTGTGGTTTCCTTTTATGGGAAAATCCGATATAATAATATCGTATTGGATTTTTCCAAAATACATCGTGGGAGATTATTATGTGCGGAATCGTTGGATATATTGGTGAAAGAAACGTCATTCCAGTGCTGACCGGAGGGCTTGGAAAGCTTGAGTACCGCGGCTACGACAGCGCGGGCATCGCTTACCTCGACGAAGGCAAGCTGACGATTTATAAAGAAAAAGGCAAGCTCAAGGAGCTTGAAAAGATGGTAGAGGGCAAGACGGCACAGAACACCATCGGCATCGGGCATACGCGCTGGGCGACGCACGGTGAGCCGAACCGCACCAACGCGCATCCGCATGTGAATACGCTGGGCGATCTGGCAATCGTGCACAACGGCATCATCGAGAACTATTTGCAGCTGCGCGAGTGGCTCAGGAAAAAGGGCGTGGGCTGCGTTTCGGATACGGATACGGAGATCATCGCGCATCTCATCAACTATTATCTGGAAGACGACCTGAAGGAGGCGGTTTCCAAGGCAATCGCCAAATTAAGGGGGAGCTACGCGATCGCTGTGGTATGCGAGCGCTTCCCCGACGAGATCGTCGCGGTGCGCAAAGACAGCCCGCTTGTCGTGGGCCTTGGCCGGGATGAAAACATCATCGCTTCCGATATCCCCGCGCTGCTCGAGTATACGCGGGATGTGTATTTTTTGGACAACGGTGAGATCGCCGTCGTCAAGCGGAACAGCGTGAAGCTTTATGACGAGGTGTTAAACCCGGTCAAGCGCGATGTATTTACGGTGGAGTGGGATGTGTCGCAGGCGGAAAAGGCAGGGTATCCGCACTTTATGCTCAAGGAGATCGAAGAGCAGCCGCGCACGCTTGCGGAAACGCTCAATCCGCGCGTGAAGGACGGCGAGATCGACTTCACGGAAATCGGCATCGACGACGCAATGCTTAAGGATATCAAAAAAATAACGATCATTGCCTGTGGGACGGCGTATCACGCGGCCTATGTGGGCAAATACATCATTGAGCGTTTTGCGCGCGTACCGGTCGAGGTGGAGATCGCCTCAGAGTTCCGGTACAAAAATCCGATCATGGACAAGGACAATTTTGTGATCGTCGTGAGTCAGTCGGGCGAAACGGCGGACACCATCGCGGCGCTCAGAGAAGCAAAGAGCAGGGGTGCGTTTGTGCTTGCCATTGCAAATGTGGTGGGGTCAACCATTGCACGCGAGGCGGATAAGGTGCTTTATACCCGTGCGGGCCTCGAGATCGCAGTCGCGTCTACCAAGGCGTATACCACGCAGCTGATGGCGCTGTATATGTTTGGCTTAAAGCTTGCGTACGCAAAGGGCGGCATCTCAAAAGAGGAGTATCATACCTACGTCGCGGAGCTTCAGAAGGTGCCGGAGAACGCGAAAAAGGTGATCGAAAACAGGGAGCTTCTGCAAAAATTCTCCTATGAGCACTTTATGGAGCACAGCGTGTTCTATATCGGCAGGGGGCTCGATTATGCGCTGGCGATGGAGGGCTCGCTCAAGCTAAAGGAGATCAGCTACATCCACTCCGAGGCGTACGCAGGCGGAGAATTGAAGCACGGCACCATCGCGCTCATCGAAAAGGGTACGCTTGTGGTGGCAGTTTTAACGCAAGGCGACTTGATTGAAAAGTGTCTGAGCAATGTAAAAGAGGTCACGTCGCGCGGTGCGGTCGTGATGGTCATCACGCAGGAAAAATATAAGGACCTCGTAACGGACGTGGCGGACAAGGTGGTGCTGCTGCCGGATACGATCGATTTTGAGGCGACGATCACTTCCATCATCCCCATGCAGATTTTTGCATACTATATGTCCGTGCAAAAGGGCTGCGATGTGGATAAGCCGAGGAACCTTGCCAAGAGCGTCACAGTGGAATAGATGAGCAAGAGGGTGAAAAAAGCGGCTTCCGTGTGGAAACCGCTTTTTTGCTGCCGCTATTTCAGCACCGCACGATGGTGATCTGCTTTTCAATCTCGCTCAGGCGCTTTTGATTTGCGCAGGTGTTGGTCACAAAGCAATCCGCCTTATCGAGTTCGTCAATGTACGAAAAACTTTCGTGTCCGACCTTTGTGTAATCGGCCACGATGATCGCCTCGTGTGCCCGCTCAAGCATGATCTTGTTGATTTCTGTTTCCTCCGCGTGATAGGTGGTGATACCGCCCGTCACGCTGACCCCGTCAACCGAAAGGATGAGCTTGTCTGCCTTGTATTTTTGGAGCTGTGCGATCGCGTCGATGCCATAGGAAAAAGAATATTGCGGATTGATTTCCCCGCCGAGCAAAATCACGCGGAAAGTGGGATGATGTCCCAGTTCCACAGCGATAGAAAGCGAGTTTGTCACAATATTCAGGTTTTTCAATTTTTTCAATTCCACAGCGGTGAAAAAGGAAGTGGTCCCCGAATTGATCATCAGGGTGTCTCCGTCCTTGATCAGATTCGCGGCAGCCTCTGCAATTGCCTGTTTTTCGGCAGCCCGCTCCTGCTTGCGCTGCTGGAAATCCATATTGTAATAATTCCGGGTCGTGAGGACCGCACCGCCCGGGATGCGTTCCAAATATCCGTTTTTCTCGAGCTCCGTCAGATCATTGCGGATCGTCACTTCCGATGCGCCGAGCTGGCTGCTCAGCTGCGTGACCCGCACCTTGCCCTCGCGCGCAAGAATATCCTGTATTTGTTTTCTTCTTACATCGATCTTTAAGCCTTCCGCTTCAGCCATGGTTGTTTCTCCTGATATCATTAGAGTCTGTACCGAAAGCGCACCAACAAATATAGTGCCGCGCAGCACAATGAAAATAAAGAAAAAATTCCCTGAAAATGCAGGGTATAAAGTTCTCCTTCAGTATAGCATGTCAAATCAAAGAATATCAATCATATTTGCTGCTAATTTTTGTTTTTCTGAAAAAACAGATAAAACACACAATTATATTTACGAAAAAATCAGTTTTATGAGCAAAAAATGTGAGGGAATTTGCATCGCAAAAAACAAAGCAAAATCTGAAACAGCAAAACAATCTAGAAAACCTTGAAAAAAGCGGCTATTTGACAATGAGAAAGCAGTTAAAAAATAGATACTGGATTTCGAAAACGTAAATATTAATTTCGTTTTAGTTAATTAAGCAAAATATAATTGAAAATAATATTGACATATTTATTTTGATTTAGTATACTTTGGGCATAAAGCAACAGGGGTGACGTTTCATGGAGGCATCGAAGACCTGTATCAAATCATCATTTTTTAAAATTGGACCAAAATCGTACTTACATAGAAAAGATGTGATTGCTCTTGCAAAAGACAGCGGGCCGGGCGTCCGGCATGATGTAGATGTTATGTTTACTGAGCCTTATAAACGCAGCAACCCGCTTGCAAGAAGAGCAGAATAAAATAAAAGGAGAAACAGCAAATGGCAATTTACCGTGAAAGCTTCAAAGAATAGCCAGAAGGCTCGATCTTGAGGAATTTGGCAAAAGCTATTTCACAAGCAGGGATCGCGTGCGCGTATGTGCGCGCACAATGTCGATACGTATCATTGGTGAAGGAGTGCAGTATGCTCCAACACGAAATTTATGAAAAAATTAAAATACAAAAGAATTTAAATAAGTTTTGGTCGATGTTGTTGACATAAACATTTCGGAACAAGTAGAATTAGTGTAATTACAGTTCAAAATTCTCCTGCACAGCGCAATTTAAACCTTGTGCAGGCTGTTACCAAAGGCAAATAAAATAACGGTAAAATCTCCCGTCGCTTAAGCGGTGGGCTGTACAGATGCAAAAATATATTATTGCTGCTTTTTTCGAAATATGAGTCAGTAGGACCGACCGGAAAAAAATAGTAACAGGAGGAAGAATCAATGAAGAAAATCTTAACGATTTTGTTGGCGGTGTGTATGGTTGCGGCGGTGTTCGCGGGCTGTGCAAACACCCAAACACCGGAAACGCCGAGTGAATCCGCGCCCGCGTCGGCAAGCGCAGCGGAAGGCGAAAGTGCCGCGCCTGCGGGTGAGGACTTAAGCGAGACCGGGACGCTCAAGCTCGCCTGGGTGGCGGGGATCGGAACAGACACCATGTTTGAAAGCCCATTCCACGACATCAAATCCCTCTACCCGAACATGCTGTTCAGCACGCTCGTCAAAATCCAGAGCGACGGAACCTACACAACCGATCTCGCGACGGATTACACGGTGTCCGAAGACGGTATGGTATACACCTTCAAGCTGAATCCAGACGCAAAATTCACGGACGGGAAGCCGGTTACGGCGGCGGACGCTGCGTTTTCGCTGAACGTTGCGACGGCGTTTGAAAAATCATGGATCAAAAATTATCTGAAATCCATCAAGGGCACGGCCGGCATGGCGGACGGCTCCGCGACGGAACTTGCGGGTGTGAAAGTGATCGACGACGTCACCATCGAAATTACGCTCGACAAAGCGGACAACACCCTGCTGTACGGATTGGCGGCCATGGCGATCGTCCCGCAGCACGCGTTTGAGGGAATCGCGATTACAGACGTGCCTACAAACGAAGCGTTCTGGAAGCAGCCCATCGGCAGCGGCCCCTATGTGATTGAGAAGGTATCCTTCCCAAACTATTTCACCATGGTGCGCAACGAAGATTATTACGGCAGCAAGGCGGGCGTCAAAAACGTATTGTTTACGAGCTATGATACGGGCGGAAATGAAGCGATCGTGGCGGCGACCATCGCCGGTGACCTTGACTTCATCTTCGGGGACGCGGTCAATGACAGCAACACGATGGGCAATATCACCTCACAGAACACGGATGTGAAAAGCGTGATGATTCCGTCCTCCTACACGCGCCAGTTCCGTTTCAATCTGAACGGCTCTACGGACGGCAAGTATAACGATGCAGTGAAGGACCCGAAGGTACGCGAGGCATTCAGCCTCATCGTCGACAAGGAAACGATCGCGGCGTTCTATGGCGATCAGGCAGTGGCGGCGACCACGATGATCAACCCGGAAGACCCGCTCTACAACACGAACCTCCCGGCGTATAAACGCGATGTGGAAAAGGCGAAGCAGCTGCTCGATGAAGCGGGCTTTGATTACAACAAACCCATCCGTTTCCTGTATTATTACGACGATCAGACCACGGCGGATATTATGGAAGTACTGAAGCAAAACTTTGCGGACGCGGGCGTAAAATTCGAGCCCTTCCTCGCAACAGGTGATCTCGCATCCATCATTTATGAGCAGAAAAACTGGGATATGAACTATTCCGGCGGCGGCTCTGTGGCGGACCCGGTATTCGGCTATCAATATATCGTGCCGGATGGAGGCAACTGGGATATGCTCTTTGGCAACGTGGAAGAGCGCGGAGCGACCTACGGCAAATTCTATGCGGATTATGTAGGCGCGCAGGCGCAGGACGAAGCGACGAAAAAGGCGGCGGCGGATGCATTGCAGCTGCAGGAAGTGACGGACAACTACGACATCAACATCTACAACCTAAATAAGCTCGTCGGCTATAATGCCGCGCATCTCCAGTTCGACGAATCCATTCTGAACGCAGACTATCAGCAGCAGAAGGATTACAAATTCGACACATGGAAGCTCGTTGGTTAATGATTTCGGTGTAGGCTGAATTGGCCGAAAACAACAATTGTGGAGGGCGCCGGGGAGGCCCGGCGCCCAACGCAATTGTTGGCGGTTCATTTTGAGGTTAGGAGGATAAGCAATGCTAAAGTACTTTGGCAAACGCGCTTTGGCGCTGATCCCGAAATTATTGATCATCTCGCTCATCATTTTCATCGGCTTGCAGCTTTTGCCCGGCGACCCAATCACAAGGACGGTCTCGCCCGACATCTATGCGACCATGACGCCCGAACAGCTCGATTCTCTGCGAACAAGCCTCGGCCTCAACGATCCTGTGCCGCTCCAGTATTTCCGGTGGCTCGGCAATATGGTCACGGGCGATTTCGGCTACAGTCAGGTGTCAGGGAGCAACATTGCCGTCATGCTGATGGCGCGGCTGCCCGCAACGCTTGAACTCGTGGGGCTTGGCCTTGGGATCGCGACGGTTTTGGGGCTGCTGCTTGGTTATCTCTCTTCTGTCAAACAAAATACGGTGTTCGATTATACCTGTACAAGCCTTGGAATGCTGGGGGTTTCCGTTCCTGAATTTTTCCTGGGCATGATGGCAATCGTCATCTTTGCGCTGAATCTGGCGTGGTTTCCGACCGGCGGGCGAATGGCGCCCGGCCATGAGGCGTTTTTTGACCGGGTGCAGTATCTGGTTCTGCCTGTTTTATGTCTGGGCATCGCGTATATTGCGACGATTATGCGCTATACAAGAGGCGCGATGCTCGACGTTTTGAATAAGGATTATATCAAGACCGCACGAAGTAAGGGTCTTTCGGAAAATAAAGTGAATTTCAGGCATGGATTTCGCAACGCGATCATCCCGATCGTCGTGGTGATCGTCTTTCGCCTCCCGCTTCTGGTGGGCGGCACGGTCGTCATTGAAAGCGTGTTCAACTATCCGGGCATGGGTAATATGCTGCTGTCTGCTATTTCGGGCGGCGATATGCCCGTCGTGATGATCGCGACGTTCATCATCGCGATCGTTGTGCTGATTTCCAGTCTGCTGGCAGACGTGATCACCGCGATGCTCGATCCGCGCATTAGGCTTGAAAGTTAAGGGGGTACACGATGAGTAACGTACAAGCGATCCAAACTGCAAAACCTGCAAAACCTGTAAAGTCGAGCCTTGCAAAGCGGAATTTATACAAATTTCTCACCAACCGGCTTGCGATATTAGGGCTCGCGATCGTTCTGACAATGGTCATTCTGGCGGTGTTCGCGCCGCTGCTGACCCCGTATTCGCCCACAACGGTCGATCCCTCGAACAAGTTTTTAGAGCCGTCGTCCTCGCACTGGCTGGGCACCGACCAATTGGGGCGGGATCTTATGTCAAGGCTTTTGTATGGCGGCCGTGTGTCCATCTTCGTGGGCGTGGCGAGCTCGCTTTGCGCCGCGGGCGTGGGCTGTGTGCTCGGTTGCATTTCCGGCTATTTCGGCGGGAAGGTCGACAGCGTCATCCTCTACATCTCTGAAATATTTATGGTGTTCCCGCAGCTGCTGCTGGTGCTCATCCTCGTCGGTTTTGTGGGGCAAAGCATGATGAATCTGATCATCATTTTCACGATCACGGGCTGGGCGAGCGTTCACCGCGTGGTCAGGAGCCGCATATTATCCTTAAAAGAGGAAACCTTTGTGGAGAGCTGCCGCGCAAACGGCATCAGCGGCTTTTCCATCATGTTCCGGCATTTGCTGCCCAACACCACAGGGCCGATCATCGTGAACGTCACGCTGGCGACGGCGGGCTTTTTGCTGCAGGAATCCGCGCTTTCGTTTTTGAATATGGGCGTGCCGACGGATGTGCCGACGTGGGGCAATATCATCAACGCGGCAAAGAGCCTTACCATCATTCAGAACCATCCCATCATGTGGATCGCGCCGGGCATTTGCATCTGCCTGTTTGTGCTGGGGATCAATTTCTTCGGCGACGGCCTGCGCGACGTGCTGGATCCGACATAAGGAGGGAGAGCGAAGCATGGACAACAATGTGATCCTGCGGGTCAAAAACCTGCAGGCAAAATTCAAGGTCGGAAAGCGTATGGTGCATGCCGTCAACGACGTAAGCTTCGAGCTCAAAAAAGGCGCGACCCTCGGCATCGTGGGGGAATCGGGCTGTGGAAAGAGCGTCACGGCACACTCCATCATGCAGCTTTTGCCCAAAGCGGGTAAAATCACAAACGGGACGATCGAGTATTTCGGCGGGGTACGTCCGGTGGATATCACGTCCTATAAGCGAAACAGCAGGGAGATACGTGAAATTCGCGGGAAGGATATCTCCATGATTTTTCAGGACCCGATGTCCGCGCTCAATCCGGTGTATACGGTAGGCAGGCAAATCATTGAAAATCTCAGTCAGCATGAGAAGCTTACCAAACATGGACAGCGTGCGCGCGTCATTGAAATGCTCAAAGAGCTGGGCATCCCGGAGCCGGAGCGGCGTTTTGACGAATATCCGCATCAGTTTTCGGGCGGAATGCGCCAGCGCGTGATGATTGGCATCGCAATGATCTGCAATCCGAACATTCTCATTGCGGACGAGCCGACCACAGCGCTCGACGTGACCATTCAGGCGCAAATACTGGATTTGATGAAGCGCGTACAAAAGGATTACGGCACCTCCGTGATCATGATCACGCACAACATGGGCATTGTGGCGGAGGTATGCGACGACGTGGCGGTCATGTATATGGGACGCGTCGTGGAATATGGCACGCTCGAGCAAATTTTTGAAAATCCGCTGCACCCTTATACGAAGGCGCTTTTGAAATCCGTGCCCGTACTTGGGATCGGCAAGGAAAAGAAGCTGGAATCCATTCGCGGCACTACGCCGGATGCATCGAACGAATTTACATCCTGCGAATTTGCGGATCGCTGCGATCGTGCGATGGACATATGCAGGCAAAAGCTTCCGGTGGATCAAACGATGGAAGGCGGACACCGCGTGCGCTGCTTCCTGTATGAAAAGGAGGGAACGGAGAATGACTGAAACGAATCAAAACGGGACGACCCTCCTGCGCATCAAAAATCTCCAAAAATATTACCCCGTCACGGAAGGGGCGTTTAAAAAGGTCGTCGGACACGTCAAGGCTGTGGACGACGTGAGTATGGATGTCTACAAAGGCGAGACGCTGGGCATCGTCGGCGAATCGGGCTGCGGAAAGACCACGCTTGGGAAATGCGTGGTACGCCTGCACAAACCCACCGGAGGGCAGATGCTGCTTCGTCAGGAAGACGGCGGCATGAAGGACCTGCTGACCCTCGACAAAGGGCAGAGCTTCCGCGCGCGGCGACGGATACAGATGGTGTTTCAGGACCCTTACGCGTCGCTGAACCCCACTATGAATATCTATAAGGCGTTCGACGAGCCAATGAAGATACACGGCATGGGAAGCAAGGAGCAGCGGCGTGAGCTGATCGCCGAAATGCTGCGCACGGTGAATTTACAGCCCGATTACATGTACCGCTATCCGCATGAATTTTCGGGCGGGCAGCGGCAGAGAATCTGCATTGCCAAGGCACTCGCCATGAATCCGGAAATCGTTGTGTGCGACGAGCCTGTATCCGCGCTCGACGTATCCATACAGGCGCAGATCATGAATTTGATGCGCGACCTGCAAAAACAATACGATCTCACCTATATGTTCATCGCGCACGACCTTTCCGTCGTGCAGTATATGAGCGACCGCATCGCGGTCATGTATCTTGGCAAGGTCATGGAGATGGCGGCGGCGGACGAGCTGTGCGACTGCAAGGCGCATCCGTATACGGAGGCATTGCTCTCCGCGGTGCCTGTGCCCGTCATCGGGGCGAAGAAGGAGCGCATCCTCTTAAAGGGCGACGTTCCCTCGCCGGTGAATCCTCCCACCGGGTGCCGATTCCATCCGCGCTGCCCAAAAGCGATCGATCTTTGCGGTCGGAAAGAACCGGCGCTTTTGCCTCTGAATGGACGGGAACATCACATGGTGGCCTGCCATCTCGCGGATTGCAACAGCTGGGAAAACACATTGGAGGAAAAATAGTTTTATGGAATGGAAAACAGTCGGCTTCGACGGCTTTTCAAAGGGGACGATGGAGAATGGAGGGCAAAACCTTTATGTGTCGAAAAAAGGGGTGTTGCAGCGCATTTTCCAGTATGACGTGAACGGGGACGGGTATCCAGACCTGCTTTTTGCAAACAGCCAAAGCATGTTCGAGCGTCCGCCCGTGTATCTTTACGAAAACCTCCCCCAAAGCGAGAAATACCGCACGTTGCCTTCAAACGGGACGTTCGACGGTTTGCTCGCGGATCTCAATGGCGACGGGTACGACGATCTGGTGATCGCCTGCCAGCACAATGGTACGCTCTCCGATCTTACGGGCATCATCTACTTTGGAGGTCCGGAGGGGTTGAGCGAAACGCATAAAATCGAGCTGCCTGCGCCAAGCGCTGTGGGCGTATGCGCGGGAGATTTCAACGGCGACGGACGTTTGGACCTTGTCTTTTTGTCGGACGGGAAGCTGCGCGTGTTCTATCAGCAGGAGCGCGGATTTTCCGCCGCACATTTCACGGAATATGCCATCGATGCGGAATCGGCGGCAGCGGCGGATGTGGACGGCGACGGCTTCTGTGACTTGTATTTCAAGGACAGCACGGGCCGCGCGGGCGTTTTGTTCGGCGGTAACGGCGGCTTTGATGTGAGCAGCGTCGTTTGGCTGGACCCGGCTTTTTGTCCGGCGGATGACGATTATGCGGAGGTCGCGACAACAGCGGGGCGCAAGCACGCCTACCTTAAATGGAAAACGAGCGTGGTATGCGTCGGGGGCACGCAGTATTTGTTTTATGTGAAGGACGGCTGCCCGGTGCTGTACTTGTGCAATGAAACACGCGAGATGATCCCCGCGATGGCGTTTGATTGTTTGAACGCCGTGGCGTGCGCAGCGGCAGACTTCACGGGAAACGGCTATGACGACATTGCGTTCGCTGTGTTCGCGGGCAGGGACGACGTGCGCGACTGTTTGGTGTTCTTGGGCGGCGCGGATGGGTTTTCCAACGAACGCGTGACGCGGCTGCCCGTGAAGGGCGCGCAGAACCTTGCGGTCGCAAAGATTGACGGAACGTGCCTCATCGTGTGCCGCGGCGGGGAAACCATCGAGCGTACCGTTCCTTCTCCTGTTTTTAAGTTTGACGCACGGGGCGGCGCAAAGGAAGTCGCTTCCGTTTTGGGCGGCAACTGTATGCGCATCCTGACGGGGAACACGAACGGCGCGCAAAAGCAGCAGGTTGTCGTGCTGAACCATGAAATGAACCGTTCTCAGGGTATGGAAAAGGTCGTGATCTACCTCGGCGGTAAAGACGGCTACGATCCGGACAGGAAATACGAACTGCAAGGACATTCCGCGGTGGAAGGCGTGATGTGCGATTTTGACGACAACGGTCTGGTGGACGTGCTCGTGTGCAACTGTTATGAGGACGCGCCGCACCTCGATGAGGGATCAGCGATCTTCATCAACGACGGCAGCGGATTCTCGGACGACCGGAAGTGGACGATCCCCACGGTTCGCTGCCACGGCGCCGCGCTGGGGGATTTCCGGAAATCGGGGTATCTGGATATCGCGTGCGGGGGGTACAACAACCGCGAGCTGCGCATCTTCCACGGAAGCGAAGCGGGCTATTCCCGCGAAAACAGTACGCGCGTCGTGTTCGGACCGGACGACGGCTACGCGCCCCCGCACATCGCGTGCGAGGCGGACAATGAAAAGGTGGCAACGCCGGAGGAGCAGGTGCTTCAGGCGGAATTCGGTCAAATGCGCTGGATGATCTCGGCGGATTTCAACAACGACGGGTGGTTGGATATCTTTGTGTCAGAAATTGCGGGCTCAAAAAGCTTCATATTATGGGGCGGACCGGAGGGATTTTCCAAGGACCGCATGACGGAGCTGCTGACGGACGGCGTTGCGACGGCGAACGTTGCGGATCTCAACAAAAACGGCTACCCGGACTTGATTCTCGGTTCCCACAAATCCATCAAAAAGGCAAGCCCGTACGAATCCTATGTGACCGTCTATTGGGGTGGGCCGGAGGGCTATTCGGAAAACCGCAAAATGCAGCTTCCCGCTTCGTGCGCCAATTCGGTCACGGTGGGGGACTACAACGGCAACGGCAGCTTTGATCTCTATGCGACCTCGTACAACAACGGGCGCGTGCGCGATCTACTTTCCTATTTATATCTGGGCAACAACGGGCAGTACAGCGTCAATGATGTGCAGTATCTGTTCAACCACTCGGGCTCGGGCTGCGTGTCCGGTGATTTCAACGGGGACGGATACACCGATCTCGCGGTCGCGAGCCACAAGGAATACGGGAATCACTGCTCGCATTCCTTCATCTACTGGGGCGGGCCAGACGGGTTGAGCGAGGAGCGCAAGAGCGTACTGCCCACAACGGGGCCGCACGGGATGTCGAGTGTGGACCCGGGCAACATTTTGGATCGCGGGGAGAAGGAACGCTATACCTCGGAGGTAAAACAGCTTCCGGACGGCGCTGTGGTGAAGCGCATCGGCTATGAGGGGGAATGCACCTCCACAAGCTGGGTGGAATGTGAATTGCGGTGCGCGGGCAGCGAGGCGGATGTGGAAAATGCCGCATGGCAAAAAGTCGGCGCGGAAGAGGATATCGCTGCGCTCGGCATCGGGGGCTATGTGCAATACCGTGTGGCGCTGTGCGCAAAATGCGCGTGCGGTACGCCGCGCATCACGGCAGTCACGGTAAACTATTGAAAGGGACAAAACTATGAACAAGGGATTTTTTCCGGCGCTCGGAACGCCGCTTGACAAAGAAGGAAATGTGTGTGAACAAAGCTTTGCCGCGCAAATCGTGGATCAGATCGCCGCTGGCGCGGCAGGGCTTCTCGTGATGGGTTCGATGGGCATTGAGCCCTACATCAGGAACAGTGCCTACAAGCATGTGGCGGAATGCGGTGTACAGGCCGCGCAGGGCAAAGCACCCGTGCTCGTGGGGGTAATGGATACGTCCATCGGCCGCGTGTGCGACAGGGTGGATGCGCTTGGCGATCTGAAGATTGACGGCGTGGTGTCCACCGTTCCGTATTACAATGTGATGACCCAGAAGAATGTGCTGAATTTTTATACGGCGCTTGCGGACGCGTCCAAGTTCCCGGTGTATATCTACGACCTTGCGGTGGTAACGAAAACGCAGGTTTTGCCCGCGACCGTGCGGGAACTGTGGAAGCACAAAAACATCAGGGGAATCAAGACGGGCAACCTTGTGACGGCGCGTACGCTGCTGCGCGCCGAAGATAGGCCAGCAAATTTCGACCTTATCTACAGCGATCTTGACACCTTTGACGTGGCGTATCACTATGGAATCGACAAAAACCTCGACGGCATGTTTGCGTGCCTGCCCAAAACGACGGGGCGGATGTACCGCGCGCTTGGCGCGGGCGAAACGGATGCGGCGGCGCGGTGTCTCGATGCGGTCGTGGGGCTGCGCAATCTATTTGTGGAGACGGGTTCTGTGCTGGGTGCGTTCACACAGGCGATGAATCTGCTTGGCTACGAGGGCTGCTATGCGCAGGACTACGCAGACTACCCAGACGAAGCGGGACAAGAACGGATCGCCGCCTTCCTCAAAGAGCTGAGGGAGATATAAATGATACTAGATCGGCTGGAGAACATCGGAAACTACCGGGGGCTCGGGCGCGGGTTGGATATTGCGCTTGCTTTTCTTGCAAATGAGGGCATGGAAATGGACGAGGCGCGGGTATACGACCTTGGATATGGCGTCAGTGCGCGCTGCGCGGTCTATGTGCCGGTAGCTCCGGCGGAGGGCACGGCAGAGGCGCATCGCAAGTTCATCGATGTGATGCTTGTAAAAGAAGGTGGAGAGCAGATCGGCTACAAAAACGTGCGCGCACTCAAACACATCACGCGGGAATACGACGAAGCATCAGACGCGCTGCTCGCAAAAGATGAAATGACGCTGATCCCGTTTAATAAAGGTGATTTTGCGATCTGGTTTCCGCAGGACGCGCACATGCCGGGTGTGTGCGAAAAAAACGCGCAGACGGTGAAGCGCGTGATCGTCAAGGTGCCGGCGGAATGAGGAGAAAACGATGGATGCATTGAGAATGGAGCGCAAAGCGGCGGACAACAAATACCTCCACCGCGATTTTCATAAGACGCTCGATCTGGGGCTTACCTATCTCGCGGAGCGATATGGGGAAGGTTCGGTGACGGATTATTTGCGGCGGGTGACGGAGGTCTATTACGCGCCATTGCTGGAGGCGGTGCGGCGCGACGGGCTTGGCGCGCTTGCACAGCACATCGAAGGGACGTACGAGGCGGAAGAAACACCGGACGTTTGCCATACGCGCATTGCGGACGGCGTGCTTACGGTGTCGATCGACGCGTGCCCCGTGCTTGCTCATTTCAAAAAGATCGGATATCAGGCGTCGCCGTATTTTGTACAGACGACGGACGCGGTGAACCGGGTGATTGCGGAGCACGCGGGGCTTTCCTATCATATGGACTTTTATGAGCCGGAGACTGGGGCGTGCACATACGCGTTTGCCTTAAAGGAGGAAAAGCAATGATCAGCTGCGTGGATTTCATCCCTGCCTACAGCATCCTGTTCGATTACATCGACGAACGGGAAGGGTATGAGGGCGTAAAGGAATATTGGCAGTATATTTCAGACAATTACGTGGAACAGAGCCTTGGGAAATGGGTGGAAAAAGACGGTCTCTACGGCTGCTGGGAATACTGGGCACCGGCACTCAATGAGGAAGCCGCAGACTTCACCATGGCCTATGTGCCGGACAAAGGATACTTCGAGATCGACATGCACCACTGCCCGAGCAAGGGACGGCTGCTCGATCTAAAGCATATGAAGCCGTATGATCGATATTGTAATCACTGCGAGCTTTTATACAAGCCGGTGCTAAACCGCTACGGACTGGATTACGAATACGACATGAGCCGCACGGACTGCGCGAAATGCCGCGCGATCGTGCGGGAGAGGAAAAAATGATCAGAATACTGATTGCGCCCGACTCTTTCAAAGGATCTCTGAGCGCGCCGCAGGTCATAAAGATTGTGGAACGCGCTGCGTTTCGCGTGTTTCCGCAGGTGAAGACGCGCGGCCTACCCTTGTCGGACGGCGGAGAGGGGCTGGTGGAAACGATGGCGGACGCGTTCGGATACGTCGAGGTCTCGGGGCCGCTCGGGCAGCGCGTGCGCGCGAAATATGGAGTGCTCGGAGACGGAAAAGCGGTCATGGAAATGGCACAGTCCTCCGGGCTTCCCCTCGTCGGAGAGGAAAAAGACCCGCTGCGGGCGACCACCTTTGGTACGGGCGAGCAGTTGAAGCACCTGCTCGACGCTGGCTGCCGGGAAATCATCGTGGGCATCGGTGGCAGCGCAACCAACGACTGCGGGCTGGGCGCGATGCGCGCACTGGGCATGACGTTTTTTGACGGGGCGGGGAAGCCTGTACCGGACGACCCCGCAAAAATGGGGGAGATTGCAGGTTTTGATGCGACAAAGCTGCATCCCGCGCTGCGCGGCGCAAAAATCACTGCGGTGTGCGATGTGAAAAATCCGCTGATCGGGCCGTATGGCGCGACTGCGGTATACGGCCCGCAAAAGGGCGTGTGTAAAGACAACTTCGCTCTGCTTGAAAATGGGATCGCAAACGTTGCGCAGGTCATAAAAAAGCAAACGGGCATCGACGCGGCGCATGGGGAAGGATTTGGCGCTGCAGGCGGGCTTTCCGCGGCGATGAAGGTGTTTTTGGGTGCGGAGCTCAAGCCGGGCATCGACGCGGTTCTCGATATGCTGGATTTTGAAACGCAGGTACGTGAGGCAGACCTCGTCGTGACGGGGGAAGGGTGCATTGACAACCAGTCGATGGAATACGGAAAGGTGATCGGCGGGGTAAAGGCGGCGTGCGAACGCGCGAGCGTGCCCTGCCTTGCGCTGTGCGGCTCGATGGGCGGCGGCGTGGATGCGTATTTTCAGGGAGACCCGCGCAGCAGCATCATGACGGCGGTGGCATCTCCCGCAACGGTGAACGAAGCGATCGCGCATGCGGAGGAGTGGCTGCAAAACGCGGCGGAACGGATGTTTCGCATTTTATATGCGGGAATGGAACTACAGGGATGAAGGAACGCATGGAACCATATTTATTGGGGATCGACCTCGGGACAACGGGCTGCAAAAGCATGGTGTTCGACCAAAAGGGAAATATCCTTGGAAAAAGTTATATTGAATATGACCTGATCTTCACGCCCGACGGGGTGGAGCAGGACGCGGAGCTGTGGTGGAAGCATGTGTGCGTGACGGCGCGCGAAGCTGTGTCACAGGCGGGCGCACAGAAAATTGCAGCGCTTGCGGTGAGCGCGCAGGGCATTGCGGGCGTACCCGTGGCGAAAGACGGGCGCGTTCTGATGAACGCCATAAGCTGGCTCGATAACCGTTCAGCACAGGAAATGGACGCGCTGTGCAGGGTATATGGAGAAGAACGGCTCTTTTATGAAACGGGGAAGAATCCGGGTGCATACAGCTTGCCGCAGGTGATGTGGCTCAGGGTCAATCGTCCGCGCGTGTTTGAGGAAATGGACCGGTACCTGCTTGCGATGGACTTCATCACCTACCGTATGACGGGACGCATGATGACAGACTATTCGATGGCGTGCGGCACAATGGCCTATCACGTGGGCGCAAAGCAATGGATGCGGGGGCTGCTCGACCAGACGGTGGGAGATGTTTTTGCCCCCATCGGATGTATGGGAGACCGGGTGGGCACGCTGCTTCCGGAAGCGGCGGAGGCACTGGGGCTTTCTGAAAGTGTGATCGTTGCGCTCGGTGCGCAGGATCAAAAATGCGCCGCGCTTGGGGCAGGCATCGGGCCGGGCATTGCGACCGTTTCCCTCGGGACTTCCGCCGCGATGTGTACGCTTGTGGGCGCACCGCTTGGGGACGATCGGCGCTTTGTCAACAGCTGCGGGATGGATGAGACGCACTGGCTGCTGGAGACGACGATATCCACAGCGGGCGCTGCGCTAAAGTGGCTGCGGCATACGTTTTTTGAAGGCACTTCATATGAGGATTTGAACCGTATGGCAGAAAAATCTCCGTGCGGTGCGAATGGCGTGATGTTTTTTCCGCATTTCACCGCAAACGGCGCGGGGGACGCATCGGGTACGTTTACGGGCATCGGCCTCGCCACGCAAAAAGAGGATGTTGTGCGCGCAGTGATGGAGGGCGTTTGCCATACGTTCGCTTCGCACCTCGGGCATCACGAGCGGCTGGGTGGTGCGCTCGAGGCGATCCACCTGTTTGGCGGGGGAGCGCTGAGCGCCGTGTGGCGGCAAATGCTCGCCGATATGACGGGCAAGCCGGTGATGCTCCCCGCAACGCATGAAACGGGCTGCCTTGGCGCGGCGATCCTAGCGGCAAAGGGCGCGGGACTGATTGTGGACGCGTATCATCCGGCGGGGCTGCTGAAAGCACCGGCCGGCGTCACACGGCCCGATGAAAAAAACCAAAAGGTCTATGACGCGCAAAAAGGCGCGTATGAAGCATTTGACCAGTGCATCAGGAAAAACAGAAATTTAGGAGGTATGTTCTATGAGTAAAGAATTTGATTTCAAACCGGCGGCGTGGGTGCCCTTTCAGGACAGAGCGGTGCTCGAACGGCTCGCTGCCATGACGCATGAGGAGCTCGAACAGCATCCCAACAAAAATCTGAACATCAAGATCGTGCCCGACGTGGGCGCGATGTGGCTTGCGGATATGTTCATGCGTACCAAAGAATCGGACGAGCAGGACAAAAAATTTGTCATGATCTGCGGAAATCCGAATCCGGGCACCTATCTGCCTTATGCGGCGCTGATCAACATGCACCGCATCAATTTGCGCAATGTGTATCCCTTCATGATGGACGAATGGGCGGACGACCAGGGCAACATTGCACCGCTGAGCTATCGCGCGGGCTTCACGCATTCGTTTATGAAATATTTCTACGAGCAGGTGGACCCGGCGCTGCGTATGCCCCTTGAAAACATCCACTATTTTACCAACGAAAATATCGCACACTATTCCGATACGCTCGACGAGGTGGGCGAAGGCGGTGCGGACGCAATCTACAGCGGTCCCGGATGGGCGGGGCATATCGCGTTCATCGATCCGTGCCCGGAACTGATCCCCGGCTATAAGGAAGGGGGAGAATACGAGATCAAGGACCTAAACGATCCGTATTTCAAGCAGAAGGCGCAGGTGGTGACACTGCATCCGCTGACCATCGCGCAGAATTCCCTGCACGGCGTGTTTGGCTGTTCGGGAAACATCGGCAACGTACCGCCCAAGGCGGCGACCATCGGCCCGCACGATGTGCTGAACGCGCGCTTCAAAATGGAGTTCCACGGCCTTACCACGATGGGGACCTTTTCCTCGTGGCAGCGCATGACCTCGCGGCTGATCACACACGGGCCGGTGACCCCTTATGTGCCGGGGTCCGTTTATCAGCTGATGAACTGCAATCTGTTTTTGTCCCCGCAGATCGCGGAGAAGATCGAATGTCATGAGACGATGGGTTATTGAGGAAAGAAGGAATTTGATATGTCTGTGAATTTTGGCGATAAAACGTGGGAAGAGATCGACGCATACATCAAGAAAAACGCGGTCGTTGTGCTGCCCGTCGGCACCACGGAGGAGCACGGAAGCCATCTGCCGGTGGAGGCGGACGCAATCATCGCACGCTATTATGCAGAGCAGCTTGCGCGCGCTTCCGAAGCGGCTGGCATTCCGACGCTTGTTCTGCGTACCATTTCCTATGGATTCTCCATGAAGATCGTGCGCAAGTGGCCGGGCTGCCCGAATGTGGAGCCGGACGCGTTCACCGCGTATATTTACAACATCGTGGATTCGCTGGTGGAGATGGGTTTCAAAAAGGTTGTGATGATCGACTGCCACGGCAATCACGATTGTCTGCTGCGCACGGTGATGCGCAAGATTGCGGACAAATATAATGTGTTCACAATGACGCTTACGCCTGCCGATTTGTGCAAGCCGGAATATGACCGCATCAAAAAGGATCCGGCGGGAGATATCCATGGCGGGGAGTATGAGACCTCATGCATCCTGCACATCGCGCCCGATCTGGTGCACCCCGAAAAATATACGGATGTGGATAAGATCACATGCAACACGTCGCTGCGCGGGCCGGTCTCTACGTGGGGCCTGCAGCAGACAAAGACGGGGCTTTTTGGCGACCCGACCACCGCAAGCGCGCAAACGGGCAAGCAATGCCTCGATTACGCGGTAAAAGAGGGCGTAAAGTATATGAAGCTCTATTATGAGCACAACGAGCAAAGTGAGCTGTGATATGAAAGCGATCAGAAATGCACGCGTCATTATGGACGGGAGAATTGTTCCAGACGGCGTCGTCCTGTTTGAAGGCGGAACAATTTGCTATGCGGGAGAGGACCGCAACATCAGCTATACGGGTGTGGAAGTGAGCGACGCGCGGGGAAATATACTCGGCCCGGGTTTTGTAGATATCCACTGCCATGCGGGCGGAAACGTGTGGGCGTACGAGGACCCCGTTCGTATGGCGGGTGCGCAGCTTGAAGGGGGGACGACCTCCCTTTTGTGTACGCTTTATCACGATATCCCGAACGAGCGCCTGTTTGCGTGCGCGGAGGAGATCAGGCGGGCAATGGAAGCGGGCACGCCGGGGAACATTGCGGGCATCCACATGGAGGGGCCGTATCTTTCCAACCGATATGGGGCGCACGCGCACACGGCGCGCACAGCGGACCCGGCGGAATATGAACCATACCTCAGCGCGTTCGGAGACCTCGTTTTGCAATGGACCTATTCGCCGGAAGTGGAGGGAACGGGTGAATTTGCGAAGCGGGTACGTGAGAGCGGCATCGCGCTTTCCATTGGCCACAGCGAAGCGGATGCGGAGATGGTGCTTGAAGCCGTCAAAAACGGAGCGACGATCTGCACGCATATCACGGACGCAACCGGCACATCGCCGCATCCGTCGCGATACGGGGGCACAAAGGAAGTGTCCTTCGATCAGGCGGCCATGCTGTGCGACGAGCTCTATTGCGAGCTGATCAACGACAGCATGGGCGCGCATGTGCGACCGCTGATGAGCAGGCTGATCTTGAAAACCGTGGGGCTTGGCCGCGTGGTGGGCGTGACAGACGCGGGCACGGGCTCGTCTGGTGATACGGACATCAACGTGATCGGCAGCGACATTTTTGGCTCCAAGCTGCGCATGATCAACGTCGCAAAAAATTTCAGGAAAAACACGGGGCTCAACGTGCCCGACACCTTTCGTGTGTGCGCGGAAAACCCTGCCAGGGCGGTGGGACTGCGCAACGTGGGAACAATAGAGGCCGGAAAGCGCGCAAATTTTGTGCTGGTGGACGACAAACTGAATCTGCTGAAGGTGATCCTCGACGGGCAGACCGTTTGCGGAACCGATTGACGGGATACAAAACGGTTTTTGCAAGTTCATAAATTGTTCATGCCGAAACGGCGGTTCTGTGGTATAATCAAGCATGAAACAAAATGAACGGAAAGAAATGGTTTTATGACGGCAACAAGGTCTGCAAGGCATCGGCATAAGAAAGAGCGCTCGAAAAACATCTGGGGCTGGATCATCGCGATTGGCATTGCGGTGGCGGTGGCATTTTTGGTGCGTGCATTTTTATTTGAGATCATACTGGTGGACGGACCGTCTATGCAGCCAACATTGCATACGGACGAGCGGCTTGCGGTGGAAAAGGTGACGCGCTACGGCGGGCTGCCCGAGCGGGGTGACATCATCATCGTACACTATCCGGACGGAACGGACCGCAACTACGTCAAGCGGACGATCGGCCTGCCGGGAGAGACGGTGGAGATCAAAAATAATGTGGTATATATCAACGGAGAGGCGCTTTCCGAGGATTACATCAACCCGGAGGCATACGCTGACATGGAAGCGGTGGTGGTGCCGGAAAATTCCGTGTTTGTGATCGGCGACAACCGTGCGAACTCCATGGACAGCCGCATGGTGGGGCCGATCACGCACGATCAGATCGTGGGGCATGCAATGGCGGTGATCTTCCCCTTCAACGAGATACGCAGTTTGGACGGTATGTAAAACAAAAGGCTTGCCCCGCTGGGCAAGCCTTTTTTGCCGCGTTCAGCCCTCCATCAAAATGTGTTCTTCCACATGGCATAAGAAATCGTAGAAAGGCTTGAGAAGCGTAAAACCTTCGGCAAGAGTCTGCGCGAACTTTTCTGAAAACAATAGATTCGCGTCCGTGGAATCGTGCATCCAGTCAAGATTTTTGCGGTCGAGCCAATCGCGGTACTGTTCGGGCGCGTCCGGACATTTGCTTCGTTTATAGCGTTCGCCGATCAATGTAAAAACATCCTGCTGTTTCGTTGCGCGGAATGCTTTTAAAAAATGCCGATCCTCTTGCAGGATCATGGCGCGCACCACCTCCATCGTTTTGGGCGGCGCACCGTAATAACCCGCGCCGTAACGAAAACCCTGCAGCGAAAATTCCATCACAAAGCCGGGCATTGTATGAAAAGCGCCCTTGGCACGGGAAAACACGATCCACATTATTTCGCGGTACAATGATTTATCGTGCGAGAAGCGCGTGTCGCGGTAGATGCGGGAGATCGTTTTGCCGACCTTCGGTTCGGTGACGATGAGCGGGTCGATTGCCGTCATTGCGGGCGCAAGGCTGCGCACCAGCTCGCGCATTGGTTCCATCACGTATTCCTCGTACTGCGCCTTGTGCGCGTGAAACCACTCTTTGCTGTTTGAAAATCTGTTTTCCGCCAGAAAATCAAGCGTTTGTTTTGAAATCGGCATAAAAAATCCCTCCTGTTATATGGTATTATAGCACAGTGAGAGCAAAAAAGGTCAGACATCCACGCATGCGGAGAAGGAAGCATGTGATTTTTATCCGCGCAGATCGGCGGGGTGCTCTGAAAACACCTGCATGCCAGTCGGGAATTTGCATACCGCTAACCCAACCGGTGCTGCGCGGTGTTAAAGCGCGCGGGACGCAAACATCCAACCGACGCGCGGCGAGAAGAGATCGCTGTGCCGCTCAAAAAAAGCCGATCTGCTTGCCCTCCGGTTTTTTGCGGGGGAGGGAGGGGCCTTGCTCCACAGACGTGGGAAGGTCGTCCAAGAAGGGCGAACGCTCCTCCGTGCCGGTCAGCAGCACGAGTTCGTCACGCGCGCGGGTCGCACCCACATAAAACAATCTGCGCTCTTCGTCCAGATCGCACTGCCCGTCCCGTTTCCGAAAGGGAATGAGGCCGTCTTTTACACCGCACAAAAACACGGCGGGGTATTCGAGCCCCTTCGCGGCGTGCAGCGTCATCAGCGTGACCGCATCGGATGCGTATTGCTTTGATCCGCTGCGCATCACATCGCCCTCCGTTCCGAGCGTGAGGGCGGTAAGAAAATCCGCCATGCGTTCATGAAACAGCGCCATGTTTTGCAGCCGTTCGAGCGGCTCGGGCCACATGCCGATGAGAGTGGCGGGCGGTTCCTTGCGCACAAGCGGCGCAAAGCGTTCCGCAAGCCCTGCCTGCTCTGTTTCTCCTGCTTCGCGCAGGAGAAGGCACAGCGCCGCCATGTTTTGTTTGCCGGCGGCGTATTGTTTGAGGATATGCTCTGCGGATACGGGCGGCACGCTCATCGCCTTGAGCCATGTGGCGAGGGAGACACGATCGGCTGCGTTGAGCAGGAAGCGGAAAAAGGCGAGCGCGCCCATCACGCTTCGTTCGCTCAGATAGCCGTCCTTTCCCGCCACCGCATAAGGGATGCCCTCCTGAATCAAGCAATCCTCGATGACGCGGCCCTGACGATGGGTGCGGTAGAGCACGGCGATATCCGAAAGGCCGTAGTGCCTCTCCCGCTCTTTTTTGTGCCGGGCGTGCGCACCGAGCATATCCACACCGCCCACCATGCGGTCGATCTCCTTTGCGATAAACAGCGCTTCCGCAAAAGAAGAATCCGCACTGAGCAGACGCACGGGCGAACCGCTTTTACGCCGCGCCTCCAATACGGGTTCGCTGTGACGGATCACATGCAGCGCAACGTCCACGATTTCCGGCGTGGAACGATAGTTTTGCCTGAGGCGTATTTCAGACACGGGCGCGAAGGATTCACGCAACTGCGCAAAGCAGCGCGCATCCGCACCGCGAAAACCGTAAATGGACTGATCCGGGTCGCCGATCACGAACAGATTGCCGCCTTTCGCCATAAAGACGCGGATGAGGTCGAGCTGCACGGGGTTACAGTCTTGAAATTCGTCCACGAGCAGATGGGAAAAGCGCGGATACAACGCCTTGGATTTTGGATCATCCGCACGGAACAGGGCCAGCGTTTCCAGCAAAATATCGTCAAAATCGACCACGTCAAGCGCCGCAAGTTTGGCGCGGTACGCGTCGAGCACGACCTGCGGTACGTTGCCCTTCGCTCCGTTTTTGAGACGGGAGATTTCCCCCAGCGCTTCGCGCGGCCTCATATCATAGTTGCACGCGCGCAGCACCTCGCTGAGCACACCGAGCGCCTCTGCCTCGCTGAGCACGGTTTTGTTTCCGATGAGCGTTAAGCAGATGGAATGAAAGGTACCGATGTGCATGGACTTCGCGATTTGCTTGCTTCCAAAATATTCGTTGAGGCGCGTACGCATCTCTGCCGCCGCCTTGTTGGTGAAGGTGAGCGCGGTGATTTCCTCCGGCTTCGCAAGCCCTTCCTCGATGAGGTAAGCGATGCGCGAAACGAGGGTATGCGTTTTGCCCGTACCCGGCCCCGCAAGCACGGCGACCGTTTTTTCGCGCGCGGACGCGGCGGCCCATTGTTCGTCGTTGAGACCGTAACGGTGGCCGGAGCGCGCGTGCGCTTCCGCTGCAACCTCGCCGCCCGGCGCTTCGTCGCCCGCCGAAGCCGCGTTCTGCTTCGCGGACAGATCCTCGCTGCCGGATAGCAGGCTCAACTGACCCTTGAAGCGGGAAAGCTCGTCCCTGTTCATCACGAGGATTTTGCCGTATTCACCGTCGTAGCCGGGGTGGATCTCCACCTCGCCCGCGCGCAGACGGCGCACGCCCTCCGCGACGCACGGCCCGGCCTGTCGCTCAATTTCTTCGAGCGGCGATTCGCGCAGGATGAAAAGCTCCGGCCCCAGCGCCTTTAAAAGCGCGAGGTATTGCGCCTTTACCTTTTTGCTTGCGGTCGTCACACCCATCGAGGCGGCGATGACCTCCATGAGGGGCACGAGGCTTTCAAAGTGCTTTGCGTTTGGATGGACGAAGCCCTCGGGGCGGTCCGCAAGTTCCACCAGACGATGATAGACCCCCACCGTGATGCGCCGTCCGCATACGGGACATTTTCCGCCGGCGGCGATGGTCTGCTCGGGCGTCAGACACACCTTGCAGGCGCGATGTCCGTCGTTGTGATATTTTCCCTCCTCCGGGAAAAACTCAAGGGTACCGTAAAATTCGTTGGAATCGCGGTTCATAAGAGCCGCAAGCACGGCGGGGAAGGAAAGCGTTGTGTCGAACAGGTTCGCCTCCCGCGCGAGGTTGGCGGGGGAGTGCGCGTCTGAATTGGAGACCATAGTAAAGCGGTCGAGTGCCGATAGCCGCGCATTCATGGGCGGGTCTGAGGAAAGCCCCGTCTCGAGCGCGTAGATGTACCCCGTTAAATCGCCGAAGCATTCTTCGATGGAATCAAAGCCGGAATAGGCGCCGAACAACGAAAAATGCGGCGTCCAGATGTGTGCGGGAATGAAGATGGCGTCAGGGCAGACGTCGAGCGTGATCTCCAAAAGATCGTGGCTTGGAAGGCCTAGAATGGGCCGTCCGTCAGAATGCAGGTTACCAATGAGCTCGAGACGCTTCGAAAGCCTTTCCGCCGCTTCGAGGGAGGGCAGGAGGATGATGTTGTGCACCTTGCGCACCCTGCCGTCCTGTTTATAGATGGAGCTGATTTCTGCGGAGAGCACGAAACGCGGGTCGCTTACAAAACCGCCGATCTCGTCCGCGATGCGGTATTCATCCTTTAAGCGGTAAAGCCCTTCTTCGGCGGGCGTGAATTTTTCCCTAAGCTCATCCCGCCACGCGGGGTGCGTGAAATCGCCCGTTCCCAAAAGGTCGATGCCCTTGCGCCGCGCCCACAGGTCAAGGTATTCGGGTACGCATTCCCTGCTTGTCGCGCGCGAGTAACTGGAATGGATGTGCAGGTCCGCGATAAACATATTATTCCTCTTCGTCCCCTTGGGTTTTGAAATGGTCGCATGTGCGTTTTTCGCCCGTCAAAAGCTGCGGGTCTATATCCCCGTAAATCCGGCAGGAACGGAGTTCGGGCATACCGGGCGCAAAGGAAAGCACCCCATAGTTGACGCACGTATAACACAGAACGTTTTCCTCGTTGACGTAATTTTGTTTGATCTGGATTCCCATGTAATAACGCTCCTTTGGCGGAATATTGTATACTATTATATTCCTTTCGGGCCACAGAACACAAGCGTTTTGCAAAAGACGGTTTTGATCCGTCGGCACTGGTTGTCAATCGGCCGCGTTTGCGGTAAGATAGGGATAGAATTTGATTTTGAGGCAACCACGGAGGCGAGCTATGAAATTTGCGAATAAAATGAACGTGTTTGATATGAATGTTTTTTCCAAGCTGGAGGAGAAGAAGGCCGAGCTGCTGCAAAAGGGCATGGAGGTCATCAACCTTTCGGTGGGTACGCCGGACTTCAAGCCGGACGAGCATGTCATTACGGCGCTCAAGGAAGCGGCGGGCGTGGCGGACAACTTCAAATATTCGCTCGCAGACCTGCCCGAGATGATCGACGCGGTCATCGCGTGGTATGCGCGGCGCTACGGTGTAACGCTCGAACGCGAGCAGGTGATGTCCGTTTACGGTACGCAGGAGGGTATGGCGCACGTCGCGCTTCCTATCTGCAACCCCGGCGACCTCGTGATTGCACCCGATCCGTGCTATCCCGTGTTTATGTTCGGGCCGCGCATGGCGGAGGCGGAAATCTATTATACGCCGCTCAAAAAAGAAAATGATTTCCTGATCGACTTTGAAAGCATTCCGGAGGAGACGGCGCGCCGCGCGAAAATGATCGTCGTTTCCTACCCCAACAATCCGGTGACGGTGAAGGCGGACTACGCGTTTTATGAACGGCTTGTGGCGTGGGCAAAGGAATATGACGTGATCGTGGTGCACGACAACGCTTATTCCGAGCTGGTGATGGATGGTGAGCCGGGTATGTCCTTTCTCGCCGTTCCGGGCGCGATGGACGTGGGTATTGAGTTCAACTCCCTCTCCAAATCGTACAACCTGACCGGGCTGCGGATATCTTTCGCGATGGGCAACCACGAAATCATCCGCAATTTTCGCTGCCTGCGCTCACAGATCGATTACGGAATCTCCTTTCCGGTGCAAAAGGCGGCGATTGCCGCGCTAAACGGCCCGCAGGATATTTTAGAGCACAACCGCAGGGGCTACCGTGCGCGACGGGATGCGCTGTGCGGTGGGCTGCGCGCCATCGGCTGGGACGTGCCAGATTCCACGGGAACGATGTTCGTGTGGGCGCCGCTCCCGAAGGGCTATGAAAAATCTTGGGATTTTGTGCTTGAGCTCATGGAAAAAACAGGCGTGATCTGCGTGCCCGGCGAAAGCTTTGGCCCGGCGGGCGAAGGCTTCGTGCGCTTTGCGCTCGTGGAGCCGCCCGAACGCATGCAGCGGGTGGTAGAGCTTGTGAAGGAAAGTGGGATGATTAAATGAACTATGACTGGATCGACGCGTATTGTCTCGAAAAGCGGGGCGTGACAAAGGATTACCAGCCAGCATGGGAGGCGGAGCGTTATTTTCTTGGCGGGAAGATGTTCGCCATGCGCGGCGGCGACAAAACGGGCAGACCCATCTTCACCATGAAGCTGGAGCCCGCGCTGAGCGATTTGCTGCGCACGCAATATGAGGATGTGGTGCCGGGCTATTACATGAACAAAACGCACTGGAGCTCGCTGTATCTCGACGGAACTGTTTCCGACGAGCAGGCGCGCGGCATGATCGACAAATCCTACGAGGCGGCATTTTTGGCGCTGCCCAAGAAAATACAGCGGGAGATCGCGGGAGAATAGGGAGACCCGAGGAATTTCGATCACAAAGAAAACGGCATTTCAGCCGTTTTTTTGTTGGGGAAATCATTTGCATTGATTTTTGAAGAAACAGTGTGGAATATTTGATTGCCAAATGGCGGCATTGTGCTAATCTTACATTAGTAATGTACGTGGATTGTATGGGGAGCCGCACGAAAGAGCTGATGCTGCGTCGCCTGTTGGAGGGAAAAGCATGAAAAAAATTGCAGGGATCATTTTGATGGTTATGATGGTGCTTGGCAGCTTTTCAACGGCGTTTGCGGCGGGGAGCGCGGTGCTTGAAAAAAATCTGCAAGCAGAGACCGTTTTGCAGGAGACGGCACAGCCATCAAGCGCCGCGCCGACAAACGGAGCAGGCGAAGAGATCGATGAGAACCAAGTGCCGCTGGCGGGCGGGGAAGAAGAAGCGCCCGCAACACAGCATAATGCGGCGGTGGACTCATGGCTGCTGATCGTATTGATTCTGGCGGGCAGCGCTGTGGCGGGCCTGACGGTGTACTTTGTCTGCAAGACCTATCAGGAGAGGGCACAATAAAAGGGAACTCGAATCAAAAATCAAGGCAAGAAAACGCACCCCGGATGCACCCCGAACGTCTTTTCGCGTGACACACGCAGGGACGGGAGGGGTGCATTTTAATGTGCCGGATATGCATTTTGCGACACAGGCGTTGCGCAGCGCGCAGGGGCATGGTAAGGTAGAAACAGCAAAACAAAGGAGGAAGCGCCTTGAAGCTATTGATCGACCAGTCGCCGGACAATGAAGAGGTGGAGATCACCATCAAATGCGGGATCATAGACCCGGCGCTCGAACAGTTGATTGCGCAGATCAGGCTCTATTCCTTTTCCATTGCCGCCAAAAAGGACGGCAGAACCTTTTCGGTCAGCTTAAAGGACATTTACTATTTTGAATCCATCGACAACCGCACATTTTTATACACGGAGCGCGAAGTGTATGAGTGCGATCTCCGGCTGTATGAGGTGGAGGCGCAGATCACAAAAACGGATTTTGTGCGTGTGAGCAAGTCGTGTATTTTAAACGTCAGGATGCTCAAGAGCGTACGCGCGCTCTTAAACGGCAAAATGGAGGCAGAGCTCGAGAACGCGGAGCGGGTCATCATCAACCGTCACTATGTGGAAGGGCTCAAACGGAAGCTGGGGCTTGAAGGGGGCGAAGCGGATGTCTAAATTTAAATTTTATATCACGATGAACTGCGTGTCGTTCACTGTGCTGATGCTGATTTACACGGTTTTGTGCCTGTTTGGCCTGTCGACCGTAAACGCGGCGGCGGTGCTCATCCTGCTCGCGATGACCACATGCATCGCGGTGCTCATCTTTTTTACGGACAAGCTGACTTGCAATTCTATTGTTTTACGCATCTTTGTTGATCTTGCGGCGATCGTAACGGTGGTGTTTATGATCGGCGGCCCCACAGGCTTTATTCCGCTTGAGCCAGCCTATGTCCTGATCGTGCTGGCTATGATTCTCGTCGTCTACTTTGCGACGTTCGGCGTATTGGTCATCAAAAACAAGGCGGACGCGGAGGACATCAACAAAAAGATCAATGAAATGAAATGCGCCCCGCCAGACCCGCCGAATAAAAAATAGAACAGACGAAAGGGCGTCCGCTTGGGCGCTCTTTTTTGTAGGTTGCGGGGTGAAATGTGCATCTTGCCCAAAACCGCTTGTAAACGCTTTTTGCGCATGGTAAGTTGAATGCATGCAAAGCGAAAGGACGGATCAAATATGGAAAAAATCATCGAGGTGGAAGGGCTGAAAAAGGCATTTGGAAAGGTCCAAGCCGTGGACGGCATCAGTTTTCATGTGGAAAAAGGAGCGCTGTTCGCCTTTTTGGGGCCGAACGGCGCGGGAAAATCGACGACCATTGATATGATCTCTACGCAGCTTAAGCCGGACGCGGGCAGCGTACAGGTGGGGGGACATGTGCTGGGCCGGGATGACAACGCCATCCGCGCAAAGATCGGGATCGTATTTCAGGACAGCGTGCTCGACCCGCTTCTGAGCGTGAAGGAAAACCTGTTTTTGCGCGGCAGTCTCTACGGCAAAGATAAGGAACAACTGAAAAGCGCCGTGATAAGTGCCGCGCACACGGCGGACGTGATGGATTTTTACAACCGACCCTATGGAAAGCTGTCCGGCGGGCAGCGCCGCCGCGCGGATATCGCACGCGCGCTCGTCAACACGCCGGAAATCCTCTTTCTCGACGAGCCCACCACGGGGCTTGACCCGCAGACGCGGCACAAGGTGTGGGATACGATCTGCAAACTGCAAAAGGAACGCCGCATGACGATCTTTTTGACCACGCATTATATGGAGGAAGCGGCGCGCGCGGACTACATCACCATCATGGATCACGGAAGGATCATGACGGGCGGTACGCCTGCTGCGTTAAAGGAGCAATACACGCGGGATGTGCTGAAAATCACGCCCATAGACGAAGGAGCGCTTGCAAGCAGCCTTGCGGGGCGCGGTATCGCGTTCGAACGGGCGGGCGGGGATTTCGTCGTGCGGCTCAATCATACGATCGACGCGCTTGATATCCTCAACGCTTGCAGGGAAAGCATTTCCGGCATGGAGGTGCGCAGAGGCACGATGGATGATGTGTTTTTAAATATTACCGGAGCGGAAGTGAGGGACTGAGTATGTGGGCAATGACAAAACGTAATTTAAAGGTGTTTTTCAGGGACAAAAGCGCGGTGTTTTATTCTCTTCTCGCCGTCATTATCGTGATCGCGCTGTACGCCGTTTTTTTGGGCGACACCATCACCAACGGCATGGAGGACATCAAAGGCGTGGACTTTTTGATGAACAGCTGGATTATTTCCGGGATACTCACAGTCATATCCATGACATCCACGCTGGGCGCGTTCGGCGTCATGGTGGAGGACCGGGCCAAGAAGATACGCAAGGATTTTACAGTTTCGCCCATCAAACGCTCAAGCCTCGCGGGCGGCTACGTGATTTCCGCCTTCTGCGTGGGTGTGATCATGAGTTTGCTGGCGTTTGTGATCGGCGAGGTCTATATCGTCGCTTCGGGCGGAGAGATGCTTTCCATGGAAAACATGCTCCGCGTGATCGGCGGGATATTCCTGTCCGTGCTCTCTTCAAGCTCCATCGTGTTTTTCATCGTGTCCTTTTTCAACAGCCAGAACGCCTTTGCGACGGCGAGCACGGTGGTGGGGACGCTGATTGGCTTTTTGACGGGGGTCTATATCCCGGTCGGCGTGCTGCCGGACGCGGTGGGCAGCATCATCCGGGCCTTCCCGGTTTCCTACTCGGCGTCGTATTTTCGTACGGTGATGATGGAACAGCCCGCGGCAATATCGTTTGACGGCACGCCCGCCTCCGTGGTCGAGGACTTCAATGCGGAGCTCGGTGTTAATTTCCAGTTCGGGGATTTCACGACCACCCTCGCGACATGCGTCATTGTGATGGTTTTGACGGCAGTGGCGTTCTATTCGCTTTCGCTGCTCGTGTTGTCGAGGAAGCGTAAATAGGGAACAAAAAAGAAGCGCTTGAGCTGATTCCCAATCTGCCCAAGCGCTGATCGCCGGATTATTTGTAGAGGACAAGCCCCGTGTTTGTCACGCTGTTGGCGCCGTGAATGTAATCGAGCCCGCATTGCTCGCACAGCATCGAAACGTTGATGCCGCACGATTCCACGGAAACGTTTCTGCGGTTTGGGTAACGGCACGGGTCGTCGGGATAGGTGCACGCGCCGCCGCACTGTTTGCAGCCGCCCGCCCCCAAAACGAGGTAATCCGTCACGTTATCCCACATGAACTGGCGAATGCCGTCGGAAATTTTGCCGAACACAAGCCCTGCCTTCGTCATTCCCTCATAATCAAAGGAATCCTCGAGGTTGCCGACGCACTGATAGACGATGCCGTGCGTGAACTCCCCGCAGCGTGCCGCAAGCTCATCCACCGGGCCGCATCCGGGAGGGCACCCCCAGTTGGTGTCGTAATAACCACAGCTGTTCATTTCGCACAGCGTGCGCAGCTCCGGAAAAAATTTGATCTCCGACACCTTGACCGGCGCGGTATATAGCGCTCCTAAATTTTTCAACTCTGCAACGATTTTCTCTTCCATAACAACAGTCCTCCGTATGATGGATCATAGCGCAATTTTTGCGAACGCCTTCATTATATCATAACGGACGAAAAATGACAGATAAAAAAATAAAAATTTCACAAACTGATCAAAGACGCACGACAGGCGTTATGTTTCGTTATTGTTACAAAAAGTTTACTTCCTTTCATGACAACAAGTGCCGCTTTATGATATAATTGAACAAATTACCGCAGGGATTTTGTGAACGGATGCGTTCCGTGCGGCGGATCAAAAATGTGAAAGGCAGACGGATAGTGTTCAGAAACAAACCGCTTATCATAACGGTGATCGTCATCATCGTGCTTGTGATACTTCTGGTGGTGAGCAGCACAAACAGCAGCATCGCCAAGAGTGCGGGCGTGACGGGAAGCGTGTTTTCACCGGTGCAGGAATTTTTCTACGGGATATCATCGTCTGTGGGAGGTTTTTTTGACGGACTGGTGAACAAGGACGATCAGGAGCAGAAAAATCAGGAATTGCAAAGCGAGCTCGAGGTGTTCAAGAGCAAATCGCGCGAATATGAAGAGCTGAAAAAGGAAAACGAACGCCTGGCGGCGCTGCTTGAATATAAGCAGGAAAACGAAGGGCAGGAGCTCAAGCTTGCGCGGATCACAGCGAAGAACCCGGGCAACTGGTTTGATGTATTCACCATCAACCTGGGACGCAAGGACGGGATCAAGGAAAATATGCCTGTCATCACGGCGGACGGCCTCGTGGGGCGCATCGAAGAGGTGGGCCTCAATTCCTCGAAGGTCATGGCGATCATCGATGGGCGAAGCAGCGTTGCCGCCATCATGGAACGCACGCGCGACCACGTCGCAGTCAAGGGCGCGATCGCAAACGATTCGCTGGATGTGGCGCTCAACATCACTTATCTGCCCATTTATTCGGATGTGCAGACGGGGGACAAGATCATTACCTCGGGCACGGACGACATCTATCCGAAGGGTTTTTTGATCGGCGAGGTAGCGGATTCTGAGGATACGGAGGGAAGCGGCAAAAATGTGCGCATCCAGCCGGCGGTGGATTTTCGCAGGCTGGAAGAGGTGTTTGTGGTGATGTCTGTGGACGGAACGGAAACGGGAACGATCTCCGCGACGAACGAGGTGCTCAACATCGGCGATACGACGCAGCCCGCACCGTCGTCCGCGCCTGACGCGTCGGCGTCTCCGCAGGGATAAGCCGATGAGATACGCTGTTTTGGCCGTGATGAGCGTACTGGGGACGATCCTTTCGGGAACCCTATTCAGCACGTTTAACATAGGACCGCTGGGCATACAGATCGACATCGTGCTGCTCATGGTGCTGTCGCTCGTGTTGGTGGAAAAAAGCGCGATGCCCGTTATTTTTGCGGCGGTGACGGGGCTTTTGATGGATATGACATATTCCACACAGCTCGGCATGTATGCGCTGAGCTATGCCGTAGCTGCGGCAGTGGGCCTCCTTGTCTTCCGCAAAATGGAAAAATTCAATTTGATGCATCTGTTTGCAATCGGTGCGGTGGGCTATATTCTCAAGGAATTTATGATGGCGTTGATCGTATTCGCGCAGGGTGCGCGAAATTTCGATTTGGGCCTCATCATGGCTAGGTCAATGCTGCCGTCGGCGGCTGTGAACGGCGCGCTGCTGCTGGTGGCCTATCTTTTGATCTCGAGGTTATACAGGAACGCGTGGATGCGTCCGCGCGCGGCGGCTCATCATATGGATGAGTTTTGAATGAGGAATACTTATGTTTAAAAAATTAAAATACAGATTTTTTGCCGCGCTGAGCGTTATGCTTGCGGCATTTATCATGCTGGGTGCGGGGCTTGGCAATTTAACGCTCCGCCAGGGGGACGAGCGCCTGAGCGTGGCGGAGGATAAGAAAATCCGTACCGTTCCGCTCAAGGGGACGCGCGGACAGATCACAGACGTCACGGGCATTCCGCTCGCCTACGATGAAAGCAGCTACGACATCCAGTTTGTAAAGGACCCGAGCAGGAACAGCACCACGGACAAAGCATATTATACGGACATTCTGATTCAAGCCATCGACATCATCGAAAAAACAGGCGGGACCACCATCGACACGTTTTCCATCAAACGGAACGACGATGGGTCGTTTGCGTTCGATTTTGGCAATATTGAAGCAGCCGCGGCGGAAAAACGCAGATTGAACTGGTGCAAGAATATGTATGTGTCCAACGAAGCTACGCCGGACGCTTTGTACCGCGATCTTCGCATCCGCTACCGCATTCCGGAGGAGTACACCTATGAACAGGCGCGCAAGCTGCTGTCCATTTGGCAGGAGGTGCAGCTTTCCTCCTATCTTGCGTATATTCCCGTCACGATTTGCAAAAATGTGCAGATGGACACGGTGTCTGCCATCGATTCAAAATCCGATGTTTTGGACGGCATACAGGTGGGCGAAAGTTCTACGCGCATCTATCCGAAGGACGAGGTGGCGGCGCACATCGTCGGCTATCTGGGCAAGATGAACGACAAGGATACCATCGACGAATATAAGTTGAAGGGATATTCGCCGGAGGACCTCATTGGCACGGCGGGCATCGAAAACTCGATGGAGCAATACCTTACCGGGAATTCAACGGACAAGCAGGGCACCCGTGTGGTGGAGGTCAACAGCAAGAACAAGGTCATCAAGGAACGTTCTTATACGCCGCCCACCAACGGCTACAACGTGCGGCTGACGATCGATCTGCAATTCCAGCAGGTGGTGGAAAAGGCGCTCAAGGAAAATGTTGAGTTGATCTACGAGGAGCAGGTGCAAAAATACAACAACGCAAAGCCGGAAGAATACGACGAAAACAAAGATGTGCAGGATACGCTCAGAAAACGCGAGGGGAACACAACGCTCGAAAAGATGAATCTGGCGAAATCGGGCGCGGCGGTGGTGCTCGATGTCAAGACTGGCAAAGTACTTGCGATGGCGAACTATCCTTCCTATGACGCGAACCTTTTTACGGGCGGCATTTCCACAGAGGATATGGACCGACTCAACAACGACCCTGCGCGGCCGCTCTTTAACAACGCGATCGCCTCGAAGGGCATCCCCGGTTCCATCTTCAAGATGGTGACGGGGATGGCGGGCCTCGCGGAGGGCGCGATCACGCTGGATACGGCGATAGACGATATGGGGCGCTATCAGTTTACGGACGATGAAAAAAGGCAGGAAAACATCACCGGGCGCGTTCCCGCGTGCTGGGCGTTTGTCGATGGGATGACAAGCGTACCCGAGCATGCGCATCAGGATATCGTCGCAGGGCTTGAGAACAGCTGCAACTATTTTTTTTATGAAACGGCGGACAGAATTGTGCGGACAACGGGCAACACGGACACGCTTTCTGTGTGGGGCGAGCGGTTCGGCCTCACCTCCCCGTCGGGCATCGAGCTTCCGGGCGAGGCCGTCGGACAGGTTGGAAATCAAAACGTGCTCTACGATCCGTCCAAGCCGATTTCCTATGTGAACAGCGAGGGTGTGGAGGCGAGCGCGCAAAAAACGTCCACCCCGCTTTTGGTGCGCCGCAGCATCGTCAACTTTTTAAGGGGCATCGGCGATGGACGCAACATCGAATATACGGAGGAGCAGCTCAAAGCGACTGCGGAAAAGCTGATCCAGGCGCAGGGAGCGGATCTTTCCAATCCGGAGATGGGCCCGCAGATCAGAAAGATCCTCGACGAGGAGCTTCAAATTTCAGAGAAGCTTTCCTCCAACGAGGCATGGGACAACGTCATCAACGGATATCTTGGCGAGCTGCGCTGGAACAAGCGGCGTACCATCGTTACGGGCATCGGTTCGGACACCACGGCAGTCACGCCCATCGAGGTCGCGCGCTATATCGCGGCGATCGCGAACGGGGGCTATGTATATGAGACGCACATCGTGGACAGCGTGGTGGACGACAACGGCAACGTGATCGAAAAGCAGGAGAGCGTGGTGTTCAACAAGATCGACGTGAGCGAATCCTATTTCGAGGCGATCCGCGAGGGCATGAAGAAAATGGTTTCCGAGCAGCGCGGCTCTACGACGTCGCCTTTTGAAGGATGGAAATATCAAGACAACATCGCGGGAAAGACGGGCACGGGCAAGGTCAACAACATCGACCTCGAGAACAACGCGTGGTTCGTTTCCTATGCCCCGCGTGAAAACCCGGAGATCGCGGTGGTCATCTACATCCCGAACGGGCTTGCCGGCGCAAAAGCCGAACCCGCCGCAAAACAGATCATCGAATACTATCTGGATGGCAAGACGGCGGAGGGCGCAATCACCCTTCCGCAGGGCAATTCACTGCTTCCCTAAAGGATTGCGCGGCGGCGTGCAATCATGTATAATGGATTGCGTAGTGCAGAAAAAATACGGAGGATGTACCGATGCAGGGCAGTATTACGTTCAAAGGCAGAGAAGACGGACTGGAAATTCATCTGGACGAAAAGATCACCTACCCTGTTTTGCGCGAGGAGCTGATGGAAAAGCTCAAGAAGAATCAGGGCTTTTTCAAGGACGCGGATACGCGGGTGGTGATCCGCGGCAAAAAGCTTTCCGGCGCGCAGCAGAACGAATTGAAGCGCGTGTTTGCAATGGATTACGGCATTCGCAGCGTGATGTATGGAGATGAGGCCGATTTGGCCATGAAGGAAGCGGAGCTGAAGATCGAAAAACCCAAGGCGGCGAAGCGGCCCGCGGTGCGCGACGAATATACGGACGAGGTGGAGCTTGTTTCAAACGCGTATTTCGACGCGCAGTCCATTTTTATCAACAACACCATTCGCAGCGGTCAGCGCATCGAGTGCGAGGGCGACGTCGTGGTGATCGGGGATGTGAACCCGGGCGGAGAGGTGATTGCGGGGGGCAGCATCGCGGTGTTCGGACGTCTGCGCGGGCTTGCGCACGCGGGGTGCTCGGGCCGCAAAGACGTGTGCATTGCGGCGCTCAACATGTGCCCCAAGCAGCTGCGCCTTTCGGGCAGGGTCGTCACATTTCCCGAGGAGCGCGAGGAAGTGAACGACGCGGAGGTCGCGGAGCTCAAGGACGGCAAGGTGGTCATACGCCCTGTCAGCCTGAAATAAGGCATTTGAAGAACATATTGTGATTTGGAAGATCATATATTATTGAAAGGGTTCATAACACATGGAAAACGTAATCGTCATTACATCCGGCAAGGGCGGGGTCGGAAAAACGACTTCCACCGCGAATCTTGGAACGGGCCTTGCGATGCAGGGCAAAAAAGTGGTTCTCGTGGACACGGATATCGGGCTTCGCAATCTGGATGTGGTTCTGGGGCTTGAAAATAGAATCGTTTACGATCTGGTGGACGTGGTGGAGGGCACCTGTAAGCTGAAACAGGCGCTCATCAAAGACAAGCGCTATGACGGGCTTTATCTGCTGCCCGCCGCGCAGACGCGCAACAAAATGGCGGTGGCGCCCGAGCAGATGAAGGAGCTCGTTGCGGAGCTGGAAAAGGATTTTGATTATGTGCTCATCGACTGCCCCGCGGGCATCGAGCGCGGCTTTAAAAATGCTGTGGCAGGCGCAAAATCGGCGATCGTCGTGACGGTGCCGGAGGTTTCCTCTGTGCGTGACGCGGACAGGATCATCGGTCTGCTTTCCTCAAACGGCGTGGAGGACGTGCGGCTGCTGATCAACCGTCTGCGCCCCGATCTTGTGCGCAGGGGCGATATGCTTGCGATCGACGACACACTTGAGATATTGGGTATCGACCTCATTGGCGTGGTTCCGGAGGACGAGCTGATCTTCCGTTCCTCCAATCTGGGCGAACCGGCGGTGACGGACGACGCCTCCCTCGCGGGAGAAGCCTATCGCAATGTGACAAAGCGCATTATGGGCGAGGATGTCCCGATGCTTGACTTAGAACAGAAATCGGGCTTCTTTGGGAAATTGAAAAAGCTCTTTTCAAAATAAGCGGGGGGATTTGTCATGGGATGGTTTTTTAACAATAAGAAGAAGAGCAGCCAGGTCGCAAAAGACCGGTTGAAGCTCGTCCTGATCTATGACCGCGCCGGAACGACATCAAACGACGATATGATCGACATGATCAAAAAAGACATCATGCAGGTCATCTCAAAATATGTGGAGATCGACGAATCGGAATTCGAGATCGATTTCCGCAATGTGCAAAATGAGGAAGAGGAAGGCGTGTCCTCACAGCTTGCGATGAACATTCCCATCAAGAAGATCAAGCAGATGGTGAAAAACGCCAGTCGATAACGCCACGCCGCACATGCCCATGAGGCGTGCGGGGCGAACTGTGATTTGAAAAACCGTGTCCACAAGGAGCGCATGGGCAGCGTATGCTGCCGCGCCGCCAGACTTGGCGGCCCCCCTTAAGGCGCGGTTTTTGTACAATATGGAAGACATTGCAAAGACGACGGAGAGTGTATGAAGGGTAATCTGATCAACAAAAATATGTGGAAATATGTGGACTGGTTCCTCATCGTGATCATTGTGATCCTGGTGGGGTATAGTTTGCTGTCGATTATGAATGCGACGTCGATGCCCTTCACGGGCGACGAGACCACGATTGCCGATTTTGTGGCGAATCTTGATTTGAGCAGCATTGCGCTGCAGTTCGTATTCTTTGGCATCGGCCTCGTGCTGATGTTCCTTGTGATGCTGGTGGATTATCACACCCTCGCGCACTTCACCGACTGGTTTTACTGGGCGACGGTCGCGCTTCTGGTGGCGGTGCTCTTTCTCGGCGACCGGCAGAACGGGACTTCGGGCTGGTTTATGATCGGCGAACGCGGCTTCCAGCCAGCAGAGGTGTGCAAGATCCTCATCATCATCGTATTCGCGAAGCTGTTCGCACAGAGGACGGAGGGAAATGATGAGGGCATACAGACCTTTCGCGACATATTTCCGATGTTCTGGCGGCTGCTGCTTCCGGTGGTGCTGATCTCGGCGCAGCCGGATATTGGCTCGGCAATCGTATATGTGGTAATTTTTGCGGTCATGATGTTCATGGCAAAGACAAGCTGGAAGGTGTGGCTGATCCTTATCTTGATCGCTGCCGCAGTCATCACGATTTATTTGGTGTATCTAGCAAACAGTCCGGAGGACAGCAGCAACAGGTATCAATGGCGGCGCTTGCTCTCGTTCTTTAACCCTTCGTCAGAAGAGGTGCAGAACACGCAGGCAGACCAGCAGATGATACAGGCACAGCTCGCCATCGGCTCGGGGCAGTTTTTTGGCAAGGGACTGTTTACGCCCGGCTCACTTTCACAGCTTGGGTATGTGCCGTTCAGTCACAACGACTTTATTTTTGCGGCGACGGTGGAGGCATTCGGATTTTTGGGCGGCATCATTCTCATCATCCTGTACTTTCTGCTGATCGCGCGGACGCTGATGCTTGCGCTGCGTGCAAAGGACGATTTCGGCGCGTACATCATCATCGGGGTCGCGGCGATGACCTTGTTCCATGTGGTGGAAAACATCGGCATGAACATCGGGCTGCTGCCCGTAACAGGCATCCCCCTGCCGTTTTTCTCGTCGGGCGGGTCGAACATGATCACCAACTGCATCGCGTTTGGCATGGTGATCAGTGTGGATATGCGAAGGCAGCGCTGGCAGGGCCAGTAAACGTACGCGGATTGGCGAGGCGCTCCGAAAACATATGTCCGCGCCGGTTGGGAATTTGCGTCCCGCTAACCCAACCCCGCTGCGCGGTGTTAAAGCGCGCGGGACACAAATTCCCAACCGACGCGCGGCGGGACAAAATCACATAGGAGAATTATCATTGAGTATTCTAGATCATGTGGAAAAGCCTGCGCGCTATGTGGGCGGGGAACTGAACAGCGTGGTGAAGCAGGGCGCGGACGTGAACTTTGCATTGTGCTTTGCCGACACCTATGAGGTGGGCATGAGCCACCTTGGCATCAACATACTATATGAAGTGATCAACGCCCTGCCCGGTATGTGGGCGCAGCGCGTTTTTTGTCCGTGGACGGACATGATGGAGGAACAAAAAAAGAGCGGTGCGCCGCTTCGATCACTCGAGGCGGGTATGCCGCTTTGTGATTTTGACATTGTTGGCATCAATCTTTCTTATGAGATGTGCTACACAAACGTACTCGCGATGCTCGATCTGGGGCGTATTCCCTTTTGCGCAAAGGATCGCACGGACGATCATCCGGTGGTTGTGGGCGGCGGCGCGTGCACGGTGAATCCGGAGCCGGTCGCGGATTTTTTTGACCTGTTTGTGCTCGGCGAGGGCGAGGAGGTCGTGCGTGAGCTGTGCGCGCTGATGGCGCGGCACAAAGAAGTAGGGTTTTCGCGTTCCGCGTTTTTGAAGGATGCGGCAAAGCTCGGCGGGGTATATGTTCCGGCGTTTTATGAGCCGGTGTATTTTGAGGATGGCACGATCAAAGAGGTGCGGGCGACGCAAGAGGGCGCGCCAAAGATGATCCGCAAGCGTTTCATCGAGGATTTTGACGCGGAGCAGACCATCACGAAGCCTGTGCTGCCCTACATCAACACGGTGCACGACCGCTGCACCCTAGAGATCATGCGCGGGTGTCCGCGCGGATGCCGATTTTGTCAGGCGGGGTTTGCCATGCGTCCGGTGCGCGAGCGCAGGGCGGACACAGTGCGCAAAGCGGCGCGCAGCGTGATCGCGGCGACGGGGTATGATGAAATATCCCTTTCCTCTCTTTCTTCCGGCGATTATTCGCAGATCGACGAGCTGATCGGCGGGCTGATCGGCGAATTCAGTGAACAGCGGGTGTCGGTATCTCTGCCGTCTCTGCGCATCGACAGCTTTGAAAAGGATATGGCGGCGGGCTTGCAGCAGGTGCGAAAAACGGGCCTTACGTTTGCGCCGGAGGCGGGTACGCAGCGGCTGCGCGATGTCATCAACAAGAACATTACGGACGAGGACATCATGGCGACTGTGAGCCGCGCGTTTGAAAGCGGCGCTTCCACGGTGAAGCTGTATTTTATGATCGGCCTGCCCACCGAGACGATGGAGGATTTGGACGGCATCGCGGATACGGTGCGCAGGATACGCGAGGCGTTTTATGCCGTGCCAAAGGAAAAACGCAACGGTTTTTTGAACATCAACGTATCCACCTCGTGCTTTGTGCCAAAGGCGTGCACGCCTTTCATGTGGGAGGCGCAGGACACGCTCGAAACGCTGCGTCAAAAGCAGCAGTATCTGCGCGAAAAGCTCAAGCAAAAGGGTGTGAAGTTCAGCTATCATGACGCGCAAACCTCCTTTTTGGAGGCGGTGCTCGCGCGTGGCGACAGGCGGCTTGGCACGGTGTTGATGCGCGCTTATGAAAAGGGCGCGGTGATGGACGCGTGGAACGAGCATTTTGTGATGGAGCGCTATGAAGAGGCGTTTAGCGAATGCGGGATCGATCCGGCATTCTACGCGAACCGTGAGCGGAACGCGGATGAGGTTTTTGCCTTCGAGCACATGGACAATTTGATCAGCAAGGCGTTTTTGCGCCGCGAGCGTGACCGTGCCTACGAGCAAAAGACAACGAAGGAATGCAGGCAGCAATGCAATATGTGCGGCATACAGGATGTTTGCGGGCTTGCGGCAAAGAAGCACGAACGGGAAAGCATACATTAAATTCTGGCGGATTGGCGGGGTCGCCGTACATCTGCACGCCAGTCGGGAATTTGCATCCCGCTAACCCAACCCCGCTGCGCGGTGTTAAAGCGCGCGGGACGCAAACACCCAACCGGCGCGCGGCGAACAGATGGCGCATAACCGTCACCAACTCTAATGTGCGGTAGAGCGTAGCCTGTTGCAAAATGCCGACGGACGGGCGAAACAGGCGGGACGGAGCTTCAAGCCGTAGCGCGATTTCGATGCTTGCATCTCAGAGCGCGTAGGCTGAACTCCGTTGCGACTGTCTCCTGCAACTCCTACAGCTTTGCAGTCGGCGCTTGCAACAGGCTTTCGGCCTGAAGCAAATCACATAAATAAGGAACGACGAAGGATAGAACAAATGAAGCTAATTATTAAGTACAGCCGCTATGGGGCGCGCATGAAATATCCAATTTGACGGAGCGAAAGCGACAGGCAAATTGAGATAGTTCAGCGGTTCTTTAGAAGATCGAGCAAGGCGAGAGCGGAAAAAGAACTTCATCTAAAAACGAAGGATAGAACAAATGAAGCTAATTATTAAGTACAGCCGCTATGGGGCGGTCAAATACACCTCGCATCTGGATATGCAGCGCGCATTTGGGCGGGCTGTGCGGCGCGCGGGGATCGACGCCGAGTATTCGCAGGGTTTCAACCCGCATCTTGTGATGTCGTTTGCGTCGCCGCTTTCGGTGGGCTATGAGACAGCGGGCGATTATCTCGAGCTGTCCGTCGCGGATGGTACGGACCCGCAATCTGCCATGGACAGGCTCAATGATGTGCTGCCAGATGAGCTGCGCATCGTGCACGCGCATGCCGCGGCTACAAACAAGAAGCTGATGGCGCAAAATGAGAGCGCTTCTTACCGCATAAAAATTCAGTACAAAAATGATGCGGAGTGTGCTAAAATAAGTGCTGTGGTCAAAAAGCTCGAAGAGGCCGCTGTGTGGCCGACGATTGACCGGCGCGGACGGGAAGTGGATATTCGTCCGCGGATGCTCACATTGGAATTTTCTGAAGGGGCGCTGCTCCTGCTTTTGAAAAACGGGAGCGACGGTGCGCTCAATCCGGCGGTCGCGGTGAACGCGATTTTAGCTGAGGCCGGGATCGATGCGGAATATGACGTGTGCCGCACGGAATGCTATACGATGATAGACGGGAAACGGGTCCCGTTTTGTGATATTTGAAATTTAAAGGAGTTTAGAAGGTGAAAAGAATCATCGCCGACGCCAACACGCACGAGGCGCGCGTCGCCCTGATGGAGGGCAATGAGCTGGTGGAAATCCAGGTCGAAACGCGCGGAAAAGAGCGGCTGGTAGGGAATATTTACAAAGGACGGGTCGCCAACATCCTTCCGGGGATGCAGGCGGCGTTCATTGATGTGGGCCTCGACAAAAACGCGTTTTTGTACGCGGGGGACATCCTTTGCGACGAGTCGGATTTTTACTTCGAGGAGGGTGGGGATGCGCCCATCAAAAAGAAGCTGGAAATCCCAAACATCAAGGAGCTTTTGAAGCCCAATCAGGAAATCATGGTGCAGGTGTTAAAACAGCCGGGCGGCACCAAAGGCGCGCGCGTCACCACGCACATCACGCTTCCCAACAGGCTGCTTGTTTTGATGCCCACGGTGGACCATGTGGGGGTTTCCCGCAGGATCGCCGACGAAGGGCGGCGGGAGGAATTAAAGGAGCTGCTGACGCGCCTCAAGCCGCAAAGCATGGGCGTGATCGTGCGCACCCTCGCGGAGCAGGCAACGGAGGCGGAGATCGAGGCGGAGCTCAAATTTCTCGTGCGGCTGTGGCAAAAGGTGCAGGAGAAATCTGATTTCGTGACGGCCCCGCGTCTTGTGCACGCGGAGGAAACGCTTTTGTTCCGCACGGTGCGCGATATGTTTACGCCGGATGTGGATGAATTTGTGATCGACGACAAGGACTACTATGAAAAGGTGCTTGCGGTGGTGAACATCGTATCGCCGGGCATGGAAAACAAGCTCAAGCTTTTTGAGGGCGAGGGCAACATCTTCGATCATTTTGGCATCGAGGACAAGATCGGCAAGGCGCTCCAGCGCAAGGTTTGGATGAAAAACGGCTGCTATCTGGTGATCGACGAGACGGAGGCGCTGAGCGTGATCGACGTGAACACCGGAAAATACATCGGCGAGGACAACTTGCAGGATACGATCTTAAACGCGAACATCGAGGCGGCGCAGGAGATTGCCCGCCAGCTAAGGCTGCGGGATTTAAGCGGCATCATCGTCATCGATTTCATCGACATGGAGATCGTGGAAAACAAGCAAAAGGTGATCGACGCGTTAAACGACGCGCTGAAAAACGACCGTACGAAATCCAACGTGCTGGGCATGACGGAATTGGGGCTTGTTGAGATGACGCGCAAAAAGACGCGCCGCAAGCTCTCCGCGCTCACGCAGACAATCTGCCCGTGCTGCAACGGATCGGGCCGGGTCTATAATATGGAAAATATGGCGATGCGCGTGCGCAGGGAGATCATCCGCACTGTGGCGACAGACGAGCACGGCATGTTCATCGTGGACGTGAACGATGCGCTTGCGGACTATATCGTGTCGCGCAACAACCAGAACAACGCGATATTGCCGCACTATGAGAATGCGCATTTCTTCATTCGCAGCTCCAAAAACGCGCATCCGGAGCAGATCATTGTCTCCCGCGTGAAGGACAAGGGCGCGCTGGGGGATACGCAGGTTTTCTGTTGACACAAGGCGTCTGATATGGTAACATATTTAACTGAGCCGCTCGCATAGGTGAAAACGCGTATCCGCGTGATACGGACCGACTGCGGCGAGACTGGGTAAGGGAGGTAAAAGTCATGTATGCAATCATCAGATCCGGCGGGAAACAGTATAAAGTGGAACCCGGCATGGTAGTCAAAGTGGAAAAGCTGGATGCGGAGGTAGGCTCCGAGGTATCCTTCGAGGCAATGCTTGCTTCGGACGGCAAAGACGTGAAGGTCGGGGAACCGATTCTTGGCGATTTTGCGGTGAAGGGCACAGTGCTCGCGCACGACAAAGCGAAAAAAGTGATCGTGTTCAAGTATAAGCCGAAAAAGGATTATCGCAAAAAGCAGGGCCACAGACAGCCGTACACGAAGGTGGCGATCACGCAGGTCGGCTCCGAAATCGTGAAGGCGGAAAAGCCGGTTGCGGCGAAAAAGGCGGAAGCGCCTGAAGTGAAGGCCGAGAAGAAGCCCGCTGCGACGAAGGCAGTGGAAAAGAAGCCTGCAACGAAGGCGGCTGCTGAAAAGAAACCCGCTGCAAAGGCAACGGCTGAGAAGAAGCCCGCCGCAAAGGCGACTGCTGAAAAGAAGCCTGCTGCAAAGAAGGCGGCCGCAACGGAAAAACCCGCTGCGAAGAAGCCGGCGGCAAAGAAAGAAACAAAACCCGCTGAGAAGAAAGCGGAATAATTCGGAAACCAACGTGGAAGCGAGGTGTTATGAATGGCACATAAGAAGGGCGTAGGAAGCTCGAGAAACGGACGCGACAGCGAGTCGAAACGACTTGGCATCAAACGTTCGGACGGGCAGTATGTGCTCGCGGGAAATATTCTGGTTCGCCAGAGGGGCACGAAAATCCATCCCGGCGTGAATGTGGGCCGCGGAAACGACGACACTTTGTTTGCTCTTGAGAGCGGAGTTGTGAAATTCGAGCGCAAGGGCAGAGATAAAAAGCAGGTTAGCGTTTACGCGAACTGACAAAAAGCGTAGAAAAGAAGCGCAGAATGCGCTTCTTTTTTGTTTGCGGCCCGCCGCGCAAGTTGACGAATAAAGTGAAAAGCTATAATATAGGATATAGTAGGTATTCTGGGGAAGTGTTCCCTGATTTTGACAGGAAAAAACGATGGAAAAACAAAAACGCGCGATCTATATATCGACGGAGCTCATCATGGTGCTCGTGCTGCTTGCGGCGGCACTGCTCGTGACGATGCTGATGGAGCCGCCGGAGGTCCGTACGGTGATGATCATCATCATATTTGTGGCGGCGATCGTCTATTTCATTTTATCCGCCTTGCGCAGGGAACGCTGGTTTGCCATTGCGGCGCACATCCTGACCGCGTGCTCGGATCAGATCGACAAATATGTCAACGCGGTCACGATGCCCACGGTCATCACGCGCAAAAACGGCATGATCGGCTGGCACAACCCCGCATTTTCGCTTTTGGCGGGCATGCGCTGCGAGGGCAGGAACATCCACCGCGTTTTTCCGGAGCTTGCAAAACCCGCAGCGGATAAGAAGGTGCGCATCGACGGCACGACCTATTTGAAGGAAGTCATTCCTGCGAGATACGGCGGCAAGGAATACATGATATGTCGTCTGATCGACGTAAACAACACGTATGAGGCGTCTGATCTTTCGCGTAACGTGATGAGCGCGGTGTGCCACATACAGGTGGATAATTACGGCGATCTGCTGCGCGGCACGGCGCAGACGGATCACGCGAAGATCGATGCGGAGATCGACGGGATCGTCTCCTCGCAGGCGGAAAACATACGCGGGGTATATCAAAAATACGACAAAGACAAATATCTGATGTTTTTTGAACGGCGGTACCTTTCCTCGCTGATGCAGGGAAAATTCAACCTGCTCAACGAGGTGAAAAACATCAAGACGGGCAATATGGCGATCGTACCTACGCTTTCCGTGGGAACGGGCGTTGGAAATACGCCCGCAGAAGCGAATCGCAACGCTTCGGCAGCGCTCGAGCTGGCGCTGGGGCGCGGAGGAGATCAGGCGGTCATCAAGGACGAGAGCGGATATAAATTCTATGGCGGCGGGCAGCAGGCCATCGAGAAACGCACGCGCATCAAGGCGCGCATGTTTGCGCAGGCGCTGAAAAATTTGATGGAGCAGTGCGAAGAGGTGATTTTGATGGGGCACACGGTACCCGACCTCGATGCGATGGGTGCGGCGCTTGGCATCTACGCGTGCGCGCGGCAGGCCGGAAAAAAGGCGTTTATCGTGCTCGACAAGCCAAACGGGGCGATTCAGGGGCTGGTGGATGAAATGCGGCGCGATCCGGATTACCGTGATGTGCTCATCACGCCCGCGGAAGCGGAGCGCATTCTGGACGATCAGGTGATGGTCGTAGTGGTGGACACGCAGATCGAAAACTTTACCATTGCGCCTGCGCTTGTGAAGCAGGCAAAGACGCTGGTGGTGATCGATCATCACGTGCGGGGTACGGCGCACATCGAAGCGCCCACGCTTTCGCTGTATGAGCCGTACGCGTCCTCTACCGCCGAAATGGTGACGGAGATCATAGAGTACTTCTCTGAAAAAATATACATCAAGCCGCTGGAGGTGGAGTCCCTGCTTGCGGGGATCACCATCGACACAAAGGGCTTTTCCTTTAAGACGGGCGTGCGTACGTTTGAGGCGGCCTCATACCTGCGTAAGCTGGGGGCGGACACGACCACCATCCGCCATTTGTTCCAGGACGACTTCGAGACGTTTACCGCGCGGGCGGGCGTTGTGCAGCGCGCAGAGATGCTCAAGGACGGCATCGCGATTTCGTGGTGCCCGGACAACACCAAAAATCCGCAGCTTTTGGCGGCGCAGGCGGCGGACGCGCTGATCGGCATACGCGGTATCAACGCGTCGTTCGTGCTGTGCGAGCAGGGCGACACTATATTGATCTCGGGCAGATCGATCGGCACCATCAACGTGCAGCGCATTTTGGAAAAGCTGGGCGGCGGCGGTCACGCAACCATTGCGGGTGCGCAGCTCAAGGGGTATTCGCGGGAGCGGGCGGCGGAGGAATTGAAGCAGGCAATCGAAGAATATAAAAAGGAGAATTGAAAACATGAAGGTGATTTTGACAGAGGATGTGAAGGGCAAGGGAAAAGCGGGAGAGATCGTGAATGTCAGCGACGGATATGCGCGCAACTTCCTGTTCCCCAAGAAGCTTGCCAAACAGGCAACGGCACAGAACTTGAACGCGGCAAACATTGCGATTGCTGCGGAAAAGCATAGAAAAGACGAGGAGAAGAAGGACGCGAAGGCGCTTGCGGAGCGCATTTCGGGCATGGTTCTCACAATTCCGGCAAAGCATGGGGAAAACGGAAAGCTGTTCGGCGCGATCACGGGCAAGGAGATCGCCGCCGCCCTTTCGGCAGAGCTTGGCGAGGAGATCGACAAGAAGAAGGTCGCGGCCCCCAACATCAAGGAGCTTGGGGAATACGACGTGAGCGTGAAGGTCTACGCGGAGGTAAGCACCGCGTTTAAGGTAGAGGTCGTCGATGGCTGAACAGCAGATTCCGGCACGGGTAAATGCAGGGCGGACCGCACCGCATAACCTCGAGGCGGAACAATCCATATTGGGCAGCATGCTGCTCAACGAAAAATGCGTATTTGAAGCGATGGAATCCCTGCACCAGTCGGATTTCCACCAGCAGCAGCATCGGTACATCTTTCAGGCGATGGATGAGCTGATGCGTGCGGGCGTGGCGGTTGATCTGGTGACGGTGAGCCAGCGGCTTGAGCAGGACGGACACATGCCCATGGGCGGGACGGAATATCTTTCCAACCTAACCATGACCGTGCCCTCCATCGCCAACCTGCGGCATTACATCAGCATCGTGAAGGAAAAAGCGGCGCTGCGCGAAATGATCGACGTGTGCATGAAGATCAGCGACGATTGCTATAAGGGCGAGGAGGATGCGCGCGTGATCGCCAATATGGCGGCGACCGCCATCCTAAAGCTTGCCCTCAAGGATGAGCGCAGCAGCTTGCAGCATCTTTCTGCCGCGCTTCAGCAGAGCTATGTCATCATCAGCGAGGCCATGAAAAACAAGGACGGGCTGATGGGCCTGCCAGCCGGTTTCCCGCTGATGGACAAGATGCTCTCCGGCTTGCAGGGCGGACAGCTGATCGTTGTGGCGGGGCGGCCGGGTATGGGTAAAACGAGCTTTGCAATGAATATGGTGGAGCACATCGGCGTGACGCAAAAGGCGGTGTGTCTTGTGTTTTCCCTTGAAATGGCGGCGGATCAGCTTGCGACGCGCCTGCTGTGTTCGCAGGCGAAGGTGGACAGCCAGGACGCGCGCACCGGAAAGATCGGCGCGGCGGAGATCAACAAATTTGCGGAGGCGATGAAGCTGCTGTCGGGCACGGAGATATACATCGACGATTCGGCGGTCATCACGCCGACGGAGATGCTCGCGAAGGCGCAAAGCCTCAAGAAAAGCAAGGGCCTCGGGCTCATTGCCATCGACTATTTGCAGCTGATGCAGACGGGCAGCCGCTCGGAAAACCGCCAGCAGGAGGTCGCGCAGATCACGCGATCCTTAAAGATCATGGCGAAGGAGCTGAACGTGCCCATCATTTTGCTGTCCCAGCTTTCGCGCGCATCGGAAAAACGCGACAAAAAATCGCGGTATCCGATGCTTTCCGACCTGCGTGAGTCGGGCGCGATCGAGCAGGACGCGGATGTCGTCATCTTTTTGCACCGCGAGGATTATTATCCGGAGGACAAAACGCCGGAGAATATGGGCAAGGCGCGCATCATCATTGCCAAGCAGCGAAGCGGTCCCACGGGCGCGATCTCGATGCAGTGGCAGGGCGAATACACCAAGTATATGGAGGTGGATTATGTCCATGACGACGAGGAGGCGCCGGAATATTGATTACAAACCAGTGGTTTTGCGGAATTGAACACGCGCCGGAGGCGCGGGCCGTGCGCAACGCGGTATTTGTGGAGGAACAGGGCTTTGCGCCGGACGACGAGTTTGACGTATTCGACGAACAGGCCATGCACGTCGTCATTTACGACGGCGACGAGGCAGTGGGCACAGGGCGCGTCTATTACGACGGCAAAACGTTCCGTGTGGGCAGGATATGCGTGCTCAAAGAAGCGCGCGGGCAGGGGATCGGCGATCTGCTGATGCGGCTGCTGCTCGTGAAGGCGTTTGCGTTTGCCCCGTCGCAGGTGCGCCTCGACGCGCAGGTGCGGGTGAAAGGGTTTTATGAGAATTTTGGCTTTGCCGTGGACGGCGGGCAAACAGAAGAGGCGGGCGTGCCGCACGTCCCCATGTGCGTCACAAAGGAAACGCTCGTACTAAAAAGCGGATGCGGCAAAGAGATGCGGTATGAGGATTTGTTCCCTGAAACATAAAAAAGGTGGGCGGAATGAGCAGAAATGTTGTTGTGACAGGCGGAAGTCAGGGGATTGGCAAGGCGATCGCGGAGGCGTTTTTGGCGGCGGGCGACCGCGTGGTGATCACCTCGCGCCGGGAGGCGCCGGGACGCAGGTTCGTGGAGGAGGCAAAGTCGGACAGGCTGTTTTATTTGAACTGTGACTGCGCCGACGAACAGGGCGTGCGAGCGCTTTATGATTTTACGAAAAAGAGCATCGGCACGTGCGACGTGCTGGTGAACAACGCGGCGATCTTCATCGGCGGGCCGATCCACGAGACGAGCATCGAGGAGTTCGACAAGCAGATGGGCGTGAATGTGCGCGGCGTGTTTTTGGTAAGCAAGGCGTTTTTGCCGGATATGCTTGAACAAAAGCGCGGCAGCATCGTCAACATCGCGTCCGACGCGGGCATTCGCGGCGGTTATGGCATGGCGGTCTACACCATGACCAAGGCGGCGATCGTGAATATGACGCGCAGCATGGCGCTCGATTATGGAACGAAGGGCATTCGCGTGAACGCCGTTTGCCCGAGCGCGACGCGCACGGAAATGTTTTTGGATGGCAATACGCAGGATGTGGTGGACGCGTTTTGCGCGGCGAACCCCATGGGGCGGATCGGCGAGCCGAAGGAGATCGCGGACGCGGTCGTGTTCTTTGCATCGGAACAAGCATCTTACGTGAACGGACAGGTGATTTCTGTGGACGGCGGACTGAGCGCGTGGAACGGAGAGCTCAAGCAGACCGAAGGGCGATAAATCTCTAAGCGCCTTACTCTACTCAATATTTGTCGTAATGCACCCGCTCGGGCACGATCTCGGGGTGCGGCTTGGCGTGCTCTGCCGGACGCCCGATTGAAATGACGCTCAGGGGGATGACGCCCTCTGGGATTTGCAGCACACGCGCGACACCCTCAGGCCCTTCTACGGTGGGATAGCAGCCCAGCCACACCGCGCCAAGCCCCAGCCCCTCCGCAGCCACGAGGATGTTCTGTGTCGCGGCGGAGCAGTCCTGCACAAAAAATTCTTTGTGGGAGCCTTTATATTCGTTCAGATTGCCGCACACGACGATCGCAAGGGAAGCGTTTTTCAGCATCTTCCAGTAGGTGCGCACCTCACTCAAAGCATCGAGCAGCTTTTGGTCGCGCACCACGATGAACTCCCACGGGCGGGAATTGTGGGCGCTGGGCGCGGAGAAGCCCGCACAAAGCAGCTGCTTTTCCTCTTCGGCCGAAACAGGTTCGCCCGTATATTTCCGTACGCTCCTCCGGTTGAAGATGCAGGATAGGTCTGTCATATCTGTCGCCTCCGTTTGTTTTCAAAAATTTATTTTTCAAATATATATAAACATTTTAAGAAACTCTCAGACCCGTTTTATTTGCAAAATCGGCTTGAGAATACTATAATACTACACGTAGTATCAAAAAACAAGCAAGCCGCAGCAATGGCATGGCAGCAGGGGAAAACATACATGATCAAGCTGGAAATCACACAAGAACACGCGGGAATGCGTCTAAGCGCGTGCGTGGCGGAAAATCTGCCCGAGCTCGCGTCCTTCAACCTGAAAAAAATGATCAAAGCGGGGGACATCAAGCTCAACGGATGCCTCGTTAAAAAGGATTTTGAGGTAGAGCCGGGCGATATCGTCGAGGTATATGTACCCGTGGAATATGAGCGGTTCCCGCTTCTCGATATCGTCTATGAGGACAAAAACATCATCGTGCTCAACAAGCAGCCGGGCACGGTGGTCGCGGGGCGGGTGGATGCAAAAACGCCCGAGCTGATGTCCATGGTCATCAACTATATGCGCGACGCGGGGGAGTATTCCGAGGAAGCGGGCTACATCCCGTTTATGTGCTATAAACTTGATCTATACACGGGCGGGCTGGTGATGTTTGCCAAAAACGCGGAATATTTTGAGGCGATCCGCGAGGCGGTGCGGCAAAGGCGGCTGCGGCGTATTTTTCGCGCCATCGTGAAGGGACAGCCCGAATATGCGCGCGGCGATCTGCGGCATTTTTACGTGAAGGACAACAAGGATCAATATCGCGTATCCACCCGCAAAATGGGCGGGTCGGTGCCCATCTATACGCGTTATGAGGTGGTGGAGAGCAACGGCATTTTCAGCATCGTGGACATCGAGCCGGTGACGCAGTATCTCAATCAGGAGCGCGCGCACATGGAGGCGGCTGGGTATCCCATTTTGGGCGATCAGGTCTACGGAGACGGAAAGATCAACAAAAAGCTGGGCATTCAATATCAGGCGCTGTGGGCCACGAAAATTTGCTTTGACACGGGTGTGAACAATATGCTGGAATATTTGAACGGCAGCGTCATCGAGACGGACGACACGAATTTCCCGCTGGTGAATTTTGATTAAAAATCAAACAAACTCCAAGGAAAGCAGTCGGGCGGAGGGCACGAAAATGTCATCCGCTCTTTTTTTGTGGGATGGATGAAGGAAAGGGAATAAGACCACAGACACAGGCGGTCGTTTCCCGCACCGCCGTACTTCACGTCCCCGATGATGGGTGCGTGCGCGTGCGCGAGCTGTACGCGGATTTGATGCGGACGGCCCGTTTTCAAGACGATCTCGAGCAGTGAATATTGCCCCGACCGTTCCGCGTTATGGCAGGAAAGCTCCGCATATTTCGCGCCCGCCGTGTCCGCTGAAACGACGCGCGTGATGTTGGTGCGCCCGTCCTTTAACAAATAATCGGACAACACGCCCTCGGGCGGGGTCGCGGATGAAACCACGGCATAGTATCGCTTTTCAAAGGAATGATCCTTTATTTGTGCCGTCAGCCGCGCGGCGGCCTTCGAGGTGCGCGCAAAGACCATCACCCCGCCTGCCGGACGGTCGAGGCGGTGCACCAGCCCGAGGTAGACCGCGCCGGGCTTGTTGTATTTCTCTTTCACATAGAGCTTGAGTTGGGTGAGAAAATCCATATCCCGCGACGCGTCTTCCTGCGAGGGCATGTTTTGCGGCTTTACCGCGACGATGACATGGTTGTCCTCGTATAAAATCGTCATGTGTGCCACCGCGTGGCCGTGCCGCAGGGCAGCAAAATGTCCTGATGCTCCACAGGCAGGCACAAATCGCCCGCGTCGACGCTGCCGCCGCGTCCCTTCAAACAGATGCGCAGCAAATTGGCGCTCACGACGGACGAAAGCCCGGTGGTATAGGAATTGATGATGAAAAAGAGCGGTGTGTCGGACAGCAGCTTCGCGGTCTCGGCCACAAGGGAAAAAAGATCGTCCTCCGTGCGGAACACCTTGCCGTCCGCACCCCGTCCGTAGCTTGGCGGGTCCATCACGATGCCGTCGTAGCGGTTGCCCCGTCGCTGCTCGCGCTGCACGAATTTCAGGCAGTCGTCCGCGAGGATGCGCACAGGGCGCTCCGCAAGGCCGGAGAGCGTCAGGTTTTCCTTTGCCCAGCCGTTCATACTCTTTGCCGCGTCGATGTGCGTAACCTGCGCGCCTGCCGCGGCGCACGCAAGCGTCGCGCCGCCTGTGTAGGCGAACAGATTCAGTATGCGGGGCACAAAAGAGGCAGAGCGGATCATGCCTGCCATAAAATCCCAGTTGCCCGCTTGCTCAGGGAAGAGGCCGGTGTGCTTAAAGCCCGTGGGCCGTACGTAAAAGGAAAGGCCGCCGTAGGAGACCGTCCAGCGCTCGGGCAGCTTTTTGAGATAGTTCCATTCCCCGCCGCCGCGCGCGCTGCGATTATATTCCGCGTGCGCCTCCTGCCACAGCGCAGGGGCCTGCTTTGCCCAGATGACCTGCGGGTCGGGACGGGAAAGCACGACGTCCCCCCACCGCTCGAGCTTCATGCCGTCTCCCGTATCCAGAATTTTATAGTCCTGCCATTTGTCCGTCAAAAACACCATTGCATACCTCGCTTCTTATTGTTCTCATTTTAACATATACGCGGCGATCTATGCTATAATATTCCGGAAAACAGTGTGGAGGGAACCATGAAGCTGAAGGCGTACGCGAAACTGAATCTGGCGCTCGAGATCGTTGGACGGACGGCAAACGGTATGCACGAACTCGATATGCTGATGCAGAGCATTTCGCTTTTTGATGAAGTGACGATCACAAAAGCGGAGCAGACACGGCTGCGGTGCGACGGAATGGAAGCGGATGAGAAAAATACCGCCCTGCGTGCGGCACGGGCATTTTTTGAATACACGGGCATCTGCGGCGGAGCGGACATTTCGCTTGAAAAACACATCCCGTCACAGGCGGGGCTGGGCGGCGGATCGTCCGACGCGGGCGCGGTGCTCTGTGCGCTCGATCTGCTGTATGAAACAAAGCTTAAAAAAGAGGAACTGATTGCACTGGGCGTGAAGATCGGGGCGGATGTGCCTTTTTTCATCGAGGGCGGCTGCGCGCGCGCGCGCGGGGTGGGCGAGATCCTTGCGCCGGTGGAAAACAACTGCGGTTTTTCCTATTTGCTCGTGAAGCCGGGGGGCGGCGTGCCTACCGGCCCGGCTTTTGCGAAATACCATGAGCTGCCCGCCGAACACGCGGATATCGAAGCGGCTGCGCACGCGCTTTGCGCAGGCAACGCGGCGGCGTATTTTCGCGCGGCAGGCAACGCGCTTTTGTCCGCCGGGCTTGCGATCTGCCCGCAGGTGGGAGAGATCATTGCGGCGTGCAAGGCATATGGCGCGGAGTTTGCTATGATGACGGGCAGCGGAAGCTGTGTATTTGCGGTTTTTATGGACCAAGCAGCGAAGGACAGAGCGTTGGCGGCATTTTCCGCACAATATCCGTTTTGCGAGGAAGCGGAAAATACGGCGGCGGGATATGAGATCATCGGGGAGGACGCATGAACAGGGAAGAGAACATCAGGAAAACAACGGAGCTGCTTGCAGGCAAAAAATTTGTGTGCTCCTTTAGCGGCGGCAAGGACAGTACCCTTGCGCTGCATCGCGCGATCACATGCGGCGGCCTGCCGCAGGCGTTGATCATGACATACAACACCGACGCGGGAAGGACGTGGTTTCACGGTATCCCGGAACCCATCGTGAAGCGGGTAGAGCAGGCCCTTCATATCCCCATTCAAATCATGCGCACGCCGGGCGAGGAATACGGCGTTCGCCTGGAGGCGGAGCTGCGCGCGCAAAAAGAAGCGGGCGCGCAGGTGTGCGTATTTGGGGACATCGATCTCGAAGGACACCTTGTATGGTGCACCGAGCGGTGCGAAAATGCGGGCATCACGCCGCTGTTTCCGCTGTGGCAGGAGGATCGCGCGGCGCTCGTGTATGAGTTCATCGACAGCGGGTTTGAAGCATATATCACGGTGCTTGATACGCAAAAAATGAGCGACCGCTTTTTGGGCGATCGCTTAAGCCGCGCGGTGGCGGATGCGATCCGTGCGGAGGGGGCGGACATTTGCGGGGAAAACGGGGAATACCATACCTTTGTCGCAAACGGCCCCATCCACCAAACGCCGGTGATGCACACGTTCGGTGAGCCGTTTATGCAGGATCATTACGCGATTCTGCCGCTCGGGCTTTAGGGCGCGCCGCATCGGTACGTTCCTTTTTTGTGTGACCGGAAACAAACAGGCCGATGAGGGTCAACGCCATGCCGATGCCCGAAGCGGCGGTCACCTGTTCTCGCAGGATCAGCATGGACGCGGCAACGGTGATGACGGGGACCATATAGATATAGACGCTCGTTTTCACGGCCCCCAGTTTTTTGACGGCAAAATTCCACGTCACGAAGCAAAGCGCGGACGCGCCCAGCCCCAGAAAAAGGATGTTGAGCGTGCTGAGCGGGTTTTCAAAGCGCGCAAGGTCCCACCTGAAATCGGAAAAAAACAGCACGGGCAGCATAAAGAGCACGCCGTAAAAAAACACGCGCCGCGTCGTTAAAACGGTGTGATAACCATAGCCGCTGATCTTTTTGGTGAGCACCGTGTAAACGGCCCACACCAGCGCCGCCGCCGCTGCCAGCAGATCGCCGACGGGATTCAGTTCCAAAACGGAGCCGTTGAAGCTGATGAGGCATATGCCCGCCATCGCGGCGGCAAAGCCGATGAAAAAATTGGCGCGCAGCCGGTTTTCCCCTTTTATGAACAGGGAGGACAGGATCGCCGTGAAAAACGGCGCGATGGAAATGATTACGCCGACGTTGGAAACAAGCGTATAGGTGAGCGCGATGTTTTCCAGCAAATAATAGAGGCAGATGCCGCATAATCCCGCAAGCGCAAAGGTGAGCTCCTGCTTTTTGTCCGTACCCTTCAATCGGCGCGGATAGAAAATGAGCAGGGCAGCAAGGCCGATCACGAAGCGGAAAAACAGGATCTCCACCGGCTGAAAATCTGTGAGCAGCACCTTGGTGGAGATGAACGTCGTGCCCCAGACGACGATCGTGAACAGCGCGCAGAGATGGCCGGAATTTATACTATTTTTCATGCTGCCCTCCGTCCGCTTCGTCCTTGCCGATGAAAATCCGCCGATACATGCCGGGTGAAATGCCCATGAATCGGTTGAAATAGTTGGTGAAGTGGCTTTGGTCCGAAAACCCGGTTTGCAGCGCGGCTTCGATGGGCGTTAAGCCCTGCTCCAGCAGCTTTTTTGCCTTGCCGATGCGGATCGTTGCCAGATAGCGATAGGGCGTGATGCCCTTTGATTTGGTGAACGCCCGCAGCAGGGTGGATTTGCTCAGGCCTGCGCAGCCGCACAGCTGGTCGAGGCCGATGGGCTCCGCAAAATGCGCCTCTATGAAGGCGCACGCCCGTTCCACCTCTTCGCTGCATTCAAGAATGCTGTCTTCAAAGGGCTGTGCGTAATTGCGCAGCAGCAGCGAAACCAACAGCAGCAAGCTTTCGTCCCGCCCCAGATCGCCGGAGCCCGCTAAAATCATTTCGTGCAGGTCTCTCAAATGACAGGCCGCCTCTTCGTCGGCAATCACATTTTTTGTAAAACACGCAAGCGCGGGTGCTCCCGTGATCTCCCCCACCAGCTGGCGCATCGTTTCCTGCGGGATATTTACACCGCGATAGTCGAGCGCCTCGCTGCCGAGCTGTGCGCAGGCGTGGTTGTCGTTGGGGTTGAAGAGAACGATGTTGCCTCTTTTCAACGTATATTCCCTGTTTTTGCACGACATGAAGCGCGTGCCCTGCTCGATGAGGCCAATCACGTAATGCGCGTGAAAATGGTTGGGAAAGGGCTTTACAAAGCCCTGAAGCAAATAAGCCTCGATGCGCAGGTGTTCGTCGTATATAATGGTTCTGGTCTCTTTTTGCATGTCATTTCCTCCGCAACCATTCTACCCCCGTCGGTTTCAAAAAGCTTGTAAAATATCCTCATTTCACAAAACAAAAAAACGGGCCGCGAAGGCCCGCCGCTCTTGCTTAAAAATCCCAGTCCTTATCCCACAAATTATACGTCTGCGTATTCTTGAGCGCGCCCAGCATGTTGTCCGCCGCGCCGGGGGCGAGGGAATCGAGATATTTTACGATGTCCTTTGCCTGTTCGCGCTTTGTTGAAAAATCGATGGGGCAGGGGTTTTTGGCGATGGGGATCTCAAGCCGCCGGACCGCCGAAACAATGTCGCTTTCCCGCAGGAAGATGAACGGGCGCACGAGGGTGATATCCCGCCGCGAAAGGTAGGATTTTGGGGAAAAGGTGTTCATTCGTCCCTCATACATCAGGCTCATGAGCAGCGTCTGAATCGCGTCGTCCCCGTGGTGGGCAAAGGCGGCTTTATTCGCGCCGAGCGCCGTGGCTTTTTCATACAGCGCACCCTTGCGCATCTTGGCGCACAGCGCGCAGGGATTTTTTTCCTTGCGGATATCGAACACGATTTCAGATATGTTCGTTTTGAGGATGTGCAGGGGCACACCCAGCCCGTCCGCGTATTGCTGCATGACCTCTGTCGCGTAGTTGCCAAAGCCGAGATCGACCGTGACCGCAAAAAGCGTATAGTCCTTTTTGGCGTATTTCTGATAGAGGTGCAGGGCATAGAGCAGCAGCATGGAATCCTTGCCGCCCGAAAGCCCGACGGCGACACTGTCGCCCTGCGCGATCATGGAAAATCGTTCGTCCGCGCGCCGCAGCGCGCCCAATATCTTTCTCATATAAAATCCTTAACAAATTCTAAACTCAATCTTGTACGGTTGCAATTATATCATAGATAAAGTATGATTAATATTGTTTGATTTCGAAAAAGGAGTATTTTAATTATGCCGATATCAACAGCCCTATGGACAACTTTTTTTACGTCGATGTTGCCAATATGGGAGCTAAAAGGGGCGATTCTTACAGGCGCAGCGGCGCACATACCAACATGGACGCTCTATTTTGTTGCCCTTTTGGGGTCTTCAATTCCAGTCTTTTTCATTATATTTTTTATTGAAAAAGTCATTAACTGGATGAGCAAAAGCAAAGTTAAATTTTTCAATAATTTGGCAAACTGGCTTTTGAAAAAGGTAGGCAAACACAAAGGAAAAATAGAAAAATACGGGTATCTCGGCGTATTCCTTTTTGTGGCGATCCCGCTTCCGGGAACGGGCGTGTGGACAGGGTCACTCATCGCGAGCATGTTGGGATTAAAACCATTAAAGGCATTGCCAACTATTATTTTGGGCAATGCAGTGGCCGGACTTCTTATGATTTTGTTTTCAGGCATATTTTTCCCGAATGTTGCATTGTGGGCATGACGATTCAAATAAAAATGACGGTGCGAGCCGTCTTTTTTTACGTTAAAAAACAATATGTGGCAAAAATGGTGTCACAAAATGGCGTAGCGTGTTATAATAGCAAACGTTACCAAAACTATCAGATTGGCGTGGGGCCTAAAATGTACAGGATACTGATCGTAGACGACGAATCTGCCATCCGCAGGAAAATAAAAAGCAGCGTAAACTGGAACGAGCTGGGGCTCGAAATGGTGGCGGAGGCCACAAACGGCATGGAGGCGCTCTCGCAAATTATGGAGACGCAGCCGGATATTATATTGCTTGACATCAACATGCCGGGCATGGACGGGCTGGAATTTGCGAGCATCGTGAAAAAACAGTTTCCCCAGATACGGGTCGTGATCATTACGGGTTACGATGATTTTTCGTATGCGCGAGAGGCGCTTCGCTTGGGCGTGGATAATTACATTTTGAAGCCGACGACACAGGAAGATATCCGTAAGATCGTACTGAATCAGGTGGGGCAGCTCGAACAGGAGCGCAAGAAAAAGGTGCGGCAGGTGCCGCCGGACGGCAAAAAGGCAAAGGCCGACCTGCTGAATTACATCTTAAAAAATGGAGCGATCGCGCGGCAGCAGATCACAAAATTTTTGGAGCTGCAGAGCTGGAATAAATCCGCAAACGTTTATTATGTCATCCTGCGGGACTTCGTGGAAAGTGTGGAATTTTGGCGCGGAGAGCACACGGCAGCGCTCGCAGAATTCGCGTTGCTCAATATTGCCGAAGAAATTGCCGAAGCATATTCCTTTGGCTTCGCTTTCACAAATTATAAAAACGAGATCAGCATTTTGCTGAACAGCAATCGGTCGGAAGCGGAGGACGTCCTGTGCGAGATCCGCGACAGCGTGATGGATTTCCTTGGTATTCCGGTGGATTTTGCGGTTTCGGGCGTGGGAAAAATCAAAGAGCTTTCACGCCTCGACGAACAGGCGCATACGGCGCTCGAGCATTCCTTTGTTCTTTCGGGCAGCGATATTTTGTTTTACGACGACGTAGAGGAAAAACGGGAGAAGGATTTTGATTATCCGGCAGAGCTGGAAAATGAAATCCTCAATAACTTGTTTGCGGCGACGCTTGATGAAACGCTCGCAATGATCGACGATTTTTTCAAACGGATCGCGCAGGCGACGCCGGACGCCGCAAGCTGCAAACGTATGCTGCTGCGCCTGTGCCTCAAGATCGCGAACATCACGGAAACCGCCTCCATCGTTTCCTACACGGAAAACTCACTGACGGGGGAGGTGACGGGCGGGTTCGATCCGCTGGTGCAGGTGGAAGGGTTCGACTCCCTGCAGGAAGTGCAGGAATGGCTGAAGGATTATTATGCGAAGGCATATAACTATCTGACGGCCATCAAAACAAACAGCGGCCGCCAGCACGTGAAGATCAGGGAATACATCGAAAAAAATTATGGGGACAGCGGCCTGAACCTCAAAAAGTGCGGGGAAGAGATGTTTTTGTCCCCCAATTACATCAGCAGCATCCTGAAAAAGGAGACGGGCCGGACGTTTGTGGAATACTTGAACGAGGTGCGCATCGCACGCGCAAAGGAGCTTCTTTCAGAGCCGGAAAGCAAGGTATACGAGGTTTCCGCGATGGTGGGATTCACGCACCCGACTTATTTCAGCTCCGTATTTAAAAAAGCGACGGGGCTTTCGCCAAAGGAATTCAAAGAAAAATGATAAAGCAGGATATATGAAACCGCTCTCCAATCAATGGAGGGCGGTTTTTTACTTTCAAACGACAGCAAAGGGCATTTGTGCCACTGGATTCGATAAAAAATAATGTCAAGAAAAAATGACTGTTGATTTTTGAAGCATCGCTGTTGATTTTTTGATTCTCAGATTTCCCATGTGTTCTTATACTAGAGTTAATAGAAGTAGGAGCGGTTCTATTTGGGTTTTTTATGTGGCTGCATCACATACCCAGTGTCGCGTCCTAAAACATGGATTCTAAACATGGAGGATAAGGGAATGAAAACAATGATTTCAAAGCTACCTGTGAAGCTCATTGCGATCCTGATTGTGATCGTCATGGCGGTGGGCCTCGTGCCGATGGCGGCGTTCGCCGCGCCCGGTGAGGACGCGGGCGTCTCGCAGGCGGACCTTGCGGATAACGGCACCGCGGCTCCTGCGCCATGGGGCGCGCTGCCGGATGCGAACCAGCTGCAATATCAGCGGGACGAGCTTGCGGCGTTCTGCCATTTTGGCATGAACACCTTCACAAACTCTGAATGGGGCAATGGAAATGAACGTCCGGCCCAATTCAATTTGCAAAAAGATTTTGACGCGGACAATTATGTTAAGACGCTCAAGGACGCGGGCTTCAAAAAGCTGATCATCACGGCGAAGCATCACGACGGCTTCTGCATTTGGCCGAGTGAATATACGGAGCACGACGTGGCGAGCAGCCCCTATAAAGACGGCAAGGGCGATATTCTGGCGGAGGTTTCTGCGGCATGCACGAAATACGACATTGATATGGGCCTTTATCTTTCTCCGTGGGATGTGAACGCGCCAAGCTACGGATACCGCGATGAAAACGGAAATCCGACCACGAAAGACAAAGACGTGCTCGACTACAACGATTATTATGCCAACCAGATCGAAGAAATCGCCAGCAACCCGAAATACGGCAACAACGGCCGTTTTGTGGAGTGGTGGATGGACGGCGCAAAGGGTTCGGACTCTATGGCGCAGGACTATGATTTTGTGCGCTGGTTTGAGACGATCCAGAAATATGAAGGCAAGGCGGCGGGTTTTGAGGCCGACTGCATGCTGTTTGGCGCGGGCGCCTACACCACGGTCCGCTGGATCGGCAACGAAAGCGGCTTTGCGGACAACGAAACATGGTCCAAATCCAAAGTGGACTATGCGAACAACAACATCGACAGCAACAAGGTGGGCAGCTATTATCGCGGCTTTGCGGATGGCAACCAGTGGACGGTGCCGGAGAGCGACGCGCGCATCACGCCCGGCTGGTTCTGGCATCCGGGAGATATGCCCAAGACGATGGGGCAGCTCGGCGAGATGTATTTCCGCTCGGTGGGGCACAATTCCCCGTTGCTCTTGAATGTTCCTCCGAACAATCAGGGCGCGCTGGATGCGGCGATCAAAGCACGCACGCTGGAATTTGGCGAATCCGTCAGAAATCTGTACAAAAACAATCTCGCGGCGATGGAGGGCGCAAGCATCACGGCTTCCTCCGTACGCGGAAACGATATCGCCTTCGGCCCTGAAAATGTGCTGGACGGCGATCCCGATTCCTATTGGACGACGAACGACGGACAAAACACGGGCAGCATCACGATCGACCTCGGCACGCGCCGGACGTTCGACGTGGTATCCATTCAGGAAAATCTTGCGCTCGGGCAGCGCGTTTCCGGCTATTCCGTAGAATATAAAGACGGGGACAGCGCATGGAAAATGCTGGAAACCGGCCCCACCATCGGCGGACGGCGGCTCGTTCGCACCGTTCCCGTCAGGGCGGATCAGGTCAGGATCAACATCACGGGTTCGCATGACGTGCCCACCATCAGCGAAGTGGGCGTATACAAGGCGGACGGCAATTTTGAAATAGGCAGCTCGATTCCGGACGACCTCGAGTTCATCGACAACGCGGCATGGACGAAGACGGGCGCGTGGAGCACAGGCACATCCGGCATCGAAGGAACGAATATGTGGAGCAAGACGAAGGGAGATACCGTTTCCTTCAAATTCATAGGCAGCAAGTTCTGGATGATCGGCAATCAAGATCCGTCCCACGGTATCGCGTCTGTGGCGGTGGACGGAGAGCAGATCGGCACCTTCGACCTATACAAAAGCGCACGGGCCACAAGTCAGATCGTTTATACGTCGCCCGATTTGGAAGCAAAAGAGCATACCGTGGTGATCACGGTGACGGGCACCAAAAATGGAGCGGCAAGCAATACGAACATTGACCTCGACGGCGTTTGTTATCTGAACAACGGGGGCGCCGGTATGTTCGAGATCGAAAAGCCGAAATATTCCGTGATCGCGGGTGACACCCTTGACATCAAGGTGAAGCGCGTGGGCGGCAGCGTCGGCGAGGTGAGCGTACAGGCGATGGACAACCCCGGCGGTGCTGTGCAGGGACAGTATTATCAGAATACAAGGGAAACATTGACGTTTGCGGACGGTGAGACGGAAAAAACGGTCTCTATCCCAACATTTGTCAATGAAAACCACAAGGGAGACCTCGATTTCTATCTGGAGCTGCTTGCACCCACCGACAACGCGGTACTTGGGTTCAACACCTATTCTACGGTCATCTTGAAATATTTCAAGGATGCGCTGAAAGAAGCGCTGGAAATGGCGAATCCAATGCTCCCCGCGCAGTATGAGGAAGAAGGCTGGGCGGCGTTCGAGGCAGCGAGAAGCGCGGCGCAAGGCGTTTACGCCGACGCGGAGGCATCCTATGAAGCGGTGCGCGACGCGGCCAATGCGCTTAACACCGCAATGGGTGCGCTTGAAAAGCGCGGTTTATATACGGAAGCAAAGCCTTTCGTGATGCCTGTGGTGCAGGATCAGTCCAAGCTTTTGGAAGCAGAATTTTTCACGCTGGTTATGCGTGTGCCGGATCAGACGCCGACAGACGCCAACAAAAATGTACGCCTCTCCAACAACAGTGCCGCGAGCAACGGCGTAGAAGTGAACTGGTTCGAGACCGGAAATAAGATCAAGGTGCCTTATCGTGCGGAAAAAGCTGGCGTGTATGAGTTTACGGCACGCTATCGCTCGGGCCGTGCCGCAACCAGCCCGAACACATTCGCGTGGAGCGGCGACAACATCGTTTCGGGCTTCAAGGATGTATACGGACCGGAAGCGGGCACACACAGGACCGTGACGTTTGACGTGACGATCGAACAGCCCGGAACGGGTTGGCTGGTGTTCGACGCGACGAGCAAGGCAGGCCCGGTGATCGATAAATTCGATATCGCGCTCAAGGAAGCGAGTGAGGTTACGCACAACATCACCGCATCAGCCGGAGCGGGCGGAAGCATTTCCCCGTCCGGCGAAGTGAAAGTGATCGAAGGCGCGAGCAAGGCATTCACAATCACGCCGGATGACGGATATAAAGTAAAAGACGTTCTTGTGAACGAAACATCCGTAGGCGCGCTCACGAGCTATACAATGAGCGACGTGCGCACAAATGCGACGATCGAAGCACAGTTCGAATTCGGATATTTTGTGGCGGACAATCCGTTCGTGATGCCGAAGGAAGGCGAGGACGCCAAGACGGTCGAGGCGGAGCACTTCAAGCTGTTCCCCCGCGTGCCGGGCGAAACGCCGAACGCAACGAACAAAAACGTGCGCATCGACAACAGGGCGGCCGCGAGCAACGGTCAGGAAATCAACTGGTTTGAGGCAGGCAACGTCATCAAGCTGGCTTATACGGCCGATACGGCGGGAACCTATACCGTGACGGCGACCTACCGCAGCGGCAGGATTCAGGGCAGCATGCAGGCGAACGCCATCAACTGGAGCGGTGGCAAGATCACAGCAGGGACGCTGGACGTTTATGGTGAAGCCAATGCGACCACATACCACACTGCGGAATTCGACGTGATCGTCAACGAAGCGGGCGCGGGAGAGCTGATTCTCACGGCGGACGCGAAGGCGGGCCCGGTACTCGACAAGTTCGAGATCTTGAAGGTCAAAACAGTTCCGACCGTGGATAAAACGGCGCTTAGTATGCTGATCGGTGAGATCGAAGGCTTCAAGAGCGATGATTACCGCAGCAGCGCATGGGCGGTGATGATGGACACGAAGCTGCCGATGGCAAAGACGGTGTTTAACAACGCCGAAGCGACGCAGGAACAGGTGAATGACGCATGGCTTGCGCTAATGCTGGCAAAGAACACGCTTCTGAAGGAGCGGATCAACAAGCAAACGCTGCGCGCATACATTGAAGAGGCGGAACAGAGGATCGGCGATCCGAGATTTACGGCTTCGTCGGTTGCGGTGGTGAAAGAAGCCCTCGAAGAAGCCAAATCGGTAGAAAAATTTGGCGACACGACGCAGGACGCGATCAACGCGGCCAGCAGTAAATTGTTCGGGGCATATATGGATATGCTGTGGAAGGCGGACACCTCCAAGCTGGCGGTATTGGTGGAAGCGGCACGCGAAATGAGCGAAGAGCTCTACACGCCGGATAGCTGGACGCCATTTGGCGAGGCGCTTGCGGCGGCGGAAGAATTGCTTGCAAACGGCGATCTTTCAGAAGACGACGAGCCGGCGGTGGAAAACGCAAGGGTAACGCTGTTTAAGGCGATGCAGGCGCTTGTGAGCAGAGCGGACACCTCCGCGCTGAAGAACGCAATCGATCTGGCGACGGACATCCTTAAGAACGCGGATCGCTACGCGCCGACATCCCTCGCGGGATTGCAGGGCGCGCTCGACGCGGCGAAGGTGGTTCTCGAAAATGCAAACGCGACACAGCAAGCAGTGGATGAAGCGACGGCGGCATTGAACGCAAAGCTGACGACTGTCTATCCGAAGTCCAACAAGGACGCGCTGAGAACGACATTGCGCGCGGCAAGGAGCATCAACCTGAGCCTGTATACGCCGCAGAGTGCAGGCCCGGTGGCGGCGGCAATCGATAACGCGGCGAAGATCGAGGCGGATGAAAATGTGAGACAGGCGGACGTGGATCGTGCACAGGCGGCACTGGACAACGCGGTAAAGGGGCTTGTTGTAAAAGAGAACCCGGTAACGCCGAATCCTCCGGCGGACAGCGGCACAACCCCGAATCCTCCGGCAGACGGCGGCACGGCGACGCCTCCGGCGAATGACGGCGCGACGGCCAATCCCCCGGTAGGCGGCGGAATGACGACAACGCCTCCGACAGGTACAACCCCCAATCCTCCGGCAAATGTCGGAACGGCGACAACGCCTGAGATGCCCGCACAGCCGGAGACGGCGGCGGGCGGAGAAAATCAGGTGGCGGACGCGGGTACAGCGCCGAATCAGGCGGTGGTACCGGCAGACGCTGCGGCGGCAGACAATGGGGAACAGATCGAAGGAAATCAGACGCCTCTGGCGGGCGGCCCGCAAAACAACGGCATAGACGCGGGCGCGATGACGACGCTCTACATCATCATCGGCATCGCGGGCGGCGCGGCGATCGTACTGCTGATCATGTACCTCAGAGAAAAGCGGAAGAACAAAGCAAGATCGTAACTGAATCAACCCACCCCATCGGCTGAGTGATTGAAAACAGCCAAACGCAAAAAACAGGCAGATGATGCCTGTTTTTTGCATTTGGTGCAAAATTTTTTCAGAGAGCCTATATTTTAAAAGAACATACGTTCAAACGGAAAACGCCGTGAGAAGGGTTAATTAGAACGCATGTTCAAATAAAACGTGATATTTGGGGAAAAAGCGGCATGTAAAGCGGGGTTTTCCGCGTTTTTTGGATTGAAAAGCGGTACATCCTTTGGTATAATATGGAATCAGTGGAGCAGTATATTTTTTTATGAGATAAATTGGAGGAAAAAAATGAGAAGATTATTCACTTCGGAATCCGTTACGGAAGGCCATCCGGATAAGATCTGTGATCAGATTTCGGATTCCGTGCTGGACGCAATTTTAGAGCAGGACCCTCAGGCGCGTGTGGCGTGCGAAACGGCGGTCAATACGGGACTCGTTCTCGTCATGGGCGAAATCACGACGAGCGCTTATGTAGATATCGCGAAAATCGCGCGTGAAACGGTCAAGCAGATCGGCTTCGACAAAGCGGAATACGGCTTTGACGGCGACACCTGCGGCGTCATCACATCCATCGACGAGCAGTCGCCGGATATCGCAATGGGCGTGGATCAGGCGCTCGAGACGCGCGACAATCAGGACGACGCGGAAAACGGTGCGGGCGATCAGGGTATGATGTTCGGGTATGCGTGCAACGAAACGCCCGAGTTTATGCCCATGCCCATCTATCTTGCGCACAGGCTTTCCCGCCGCCTCGCAGAGGTGCGCAAGAACGGTTCGCTCGATTACCTTCGCCCGGATGGAAAATCTCAGGTGACGGTCGAATATGACGAGCATTGGAAGCCGCTTCGCGTGGACGCGGTGGTCATTTCCACCCAGCACGACCCGGAAGCGACGCAGGCACAGATCAGAAAAGACATGATCGAGCAGGTCATCACCCCCATGATCCCGGCGGAGATGATAGATGAGGATACGAAAATTTACGTCAACCCGACGGGCCGGTTCGTGATTGGCGGACCCAAGGGCGACAGCGGTCTGACGGGGCGCAAGATCATCGTTGACACCTATGGCGGCATGGGCCGTCACGGCGGCGGCGCGTTCTCGGGCAAGGACCCGTCCAAGGTAGACAGAAGCGCGGCCTATGCGGCGCGCTATGTGGCGAAAAACGTTGTGGCGGCAGGCCTTGCGGACCGCTGCGAGATACAGCTTGCATACGCCATCGGCGTTGCGCGCCCGGTGTCGGTGTTTGTGGAAACCTTCGGCACGGGCAAAAAGCACAGCACGGAGATCGCGGACATCGTCACGAAGCTGTTTGACCTTCGCCCCACGGCGATCATCGAAAAGCTTCAGCTGAGAAAGCCCATCTACAGGCAGACGGCGGCGTACGGCCACTTTGGCCGCGACGACCTCAATTTGCCGTGGGAGCAGCTTGACATGGTGGAGGCCATCAAGAAGGAAATTTGAGCGAAGAACTGACAGGTACGGTATTAAGCATCATCTATGAAAGCGCGGATGGTTACACCGTGGCGGAAATCGAGGCAGAAGAGCCCACCATTGTGGTGGGCAATATGCCCGATTTGAAACCCGGCGAACGGACGCGCTTTTTTGGTGCGTTTAAAACGCATGCGAAATATGGTACCCAGTTTGCGGTGCGTTCTTATGAAAGCACCCTGCCGCGCGACCTCAATGACATCGCGCTCTTTTTGGCGGGCGGCTTTTTGAAGGGGCTGGGCGAGGTTCTGGCGCAGCGCATCGTGGAGGAATTCGGCGCGCAGACCTTCGACGTGATCGAAAACGACCACTGGGCGCTTGCGCGTGTGAAGGGCGTTTCTAAAAAGCTTGCAGACAGCGTGCACGAGGCCATGAAGGAATATGCCCGCAAAAAATATGTGTATGCCGATCTCATGGGCATGGGCCTCACCGCGCGGCAGGCGACCGCTGCCGCGGCGGCGCTGGGCGAGGACGCTGCGGCGCTCGTGCGCGAAAACCCCTATTTGCTCATCGAGCACGTGCGCGGCATCGATTTTTTGACCGCGGACAAAATCGCGCTTCAAATCGGCATTGTGGAAGATTCTCCCTTTCGCATTAAAAATGGAATATTGAATGTGCTCAACAAGGTGCTTGCGCAGGGCAGCACCTATGTGCGGCGCGCACAGCTCATCCCGCACGTGGCGAAGAACCTGAATGTGCGCGAAGCGGAGGTCAATAAGGCGCTGCTCGCGCTTGTGCTCGCAAAGGACGTCGTGCTCAAAAAGTATTATCCCGATCAGCAGGTCGTATTTTTGGCGTCCGCATATCGCGCGGAAACGCGGTGCGCCGCCAAGCTGTGCGCGCTCACAAAAACCGCCGCGCCTGCTGGCGTTGTCAACTTAAGCAGGCTGATCAAAAAGCAGAGCGACGTCTTTTCGCTGACGGACGAGCAAAAAGAAGCGGTTGGAAGCGCGGTGGAAAACCGCATCTGCATCATTACGGGCGGGCCGGGCACGGGCAAGACCACGATTTTGAAGGCAGTGCTCAACATTCTTGGAGGGCTGGGGCTCACATGCAGCCTCACAGCGCCCACGGGACGCGCGGCCAAGCGCATGCAGGAGGCGACGGGGACGGAGGCGGCGACGCTGCACCGCTTGCTTGAATATTCCTATGACGAGGACGAATACAACTGCTATTTTCGCCGAAACGACGAAAACCCCCTCGATGCGGACGCGGTGATCGTGGACGAGGTATCCATGCTGGATATTTATCTGTTTCACAATCTTTTGAAGGCGCTCAAGGAGGGTTCGCGGCTCATCCTCGTTGGTGACGCGGATCAGCTCCCCTCCGTTGGCCCGGGCAATGTGATGCACGACATCATTGAATCGGGCGTGGTGCCGTGCGTCAAGCTGACCCACCGTTTTCGCAACGCGGGCGGCATCGCGGACGCGGCCTACGATATTTTAAACGGAACCGTTCCTGAGGCCTGCGACGCTTCCTTTGAATTTCGCGAATGCGCGAGCATGGACGAGGTGCGCACCCTTCTGTGTGACGAATATGAACGGTACGCAAAGCAGGGAGAGGATGTGCAGCTTATTGCGCCCATCAAACGGACGGAGCTTGGAACGGTGGCGCTCAACGCGGCGATCCGCGAACGGCTTAATCCGCCCGGCCTCACAAAGCCGGAGATCGTGTTTGGGGAGCGCAGCTTCCGCGAGGGAGACCGCGTGATGCAGATCAAAAACAACTACGCGCGGGAGTGGCGGGATGATGTGAGCCTTACGAGCGGCGAAGGCGTGTTCAACGGGGATATCGGCAGCATCAGGCGCATTGCCGCGGGCGAGGTGGAGGTGCTTTTCGAGGATATGAAGTGCTGTTCGTATGAAACGGTGACGCTCTCAGAGCTCGACGGGGCGTATGCCTACACCATCCACAAATCGCAGGGCAGCGAGTTCGACGTGATCCTAATGCCCATGCTCTATGGTACGCAGCCATTTTTGACGCGCAACTTGCTTTATACGGGCGTGACGCGCGCAAAAAAGAAGGTGCTGATCGCGGGAAGCAAACGCACCTTTGAATATATGATCGGAAATGTGTGGCAAGGGAAACGCTCAACTGTTTTGAAGCGCGAGCTTGCGTATCTGGACAGACTGACGCAGCATGTGGAATGATTTTTTAAAAGCGCTGGCGGGGGCGGGTACGCAGTGCGTCTATTGCGGACGGGAGCTTCCAAAGGGCAAAATTGTATGCGCGGACTGCGCAAAAGAGGAAAAGGCACTCGAAAACACGGAGGGGTTTGCGGGCGGCATTTTGTATGCCTATCGCTACGACGGCGTGGTGCGCTCCCTGATGCATGCGTTTAAATACAACGATATGCCAAGGCACGCGATGTTCATTGCCCAGCGCATGGCGGATTTTCTTGCGGGCTTTGAAGTGAACGCAGACGTTGTCACCTTTGTGCCCATCCATGCGCGCCGCTTAAAAACGCGCGGGTATGATCAGTCTGAAATGCTTGCCTACAATCTGGGCATGCTGTTGGGGGTTCCGTGTGAGCGGCTGCTTGTGCGCGAAAAGGAGACAAAGCCGCAGTATAAGCTTTCCGCGCAGCAGCGCAGAAGAAATGTGCGCGGCGCGTTTAAGCTTTGCCCGGGCGCGCAGGCTGCGGGCAAAAACATTCTGCTGATCGACGATATTTTCACCACGGGCGCGACGGTGGGGGAATGCATGAAGGCGCTTGCGGACGCAGGCGGCAATGTGATGGTGTTTGCTTATACAAAGGAATTTCCAAAGCGGAAATGAAAAACCGCCCGAAGGCGGTTTTTACTTACATTGGCTCGATCAGACCATAGTCCCCGTCGGATCGTTTATAAATCACGTTTACCTCGTTTGTGCGGGCATTGCGGAACACATAAAAGTTGTGACCCAGAAGCTCGAGCTGCACGGCGGCGTCCTCTTCTTCCATCGGGCGCAGCGCAAATTTTTTGTTGCGTACGATCTGCGGCGCGTCCTCGTCAAAGTTTTCATCAAAATAATCGTATATGGTGTCTTCCGCAAAGGCTTCCTCGTGCAGGCGCTTTTCGAGGCGTGTGCGATGCTTGCGCATCTGACGTTCGAGCTTTTTTAGAGCAACGTCGATGGAGGAATACAAATCCCCTGTCGCTTCCTCCGCGCGCAGCACGACCCCGTCTGCCACGACGGTGACCTCTGCAATGTGCCGGGATTTTTCAATGGAAAGCGTTACCTGCATTTCGGTGTCGGGCTTGAAATAGCGCTCCAGCTTCCCCGCCTTTTTGTCGACAACGCGGTGTAAATAGTTGGAGACAGTGATGTTTTTTCCCGAAATATTGACCTTCATATCGTTCGCCCCTTCCGTGATAAGATGTTATGTGGGTACGAAAAGCATTACCCCTTGTGATACAAATACACACGCCAGCGCTGTTTGAAACAACCGACTTTTTATATTCCGGGAAAACGACAGCTTTTCGATCCTGCCACCGTGATCCAGGGCAAAAAAGAAGGGTCGGCGGCGCCGGGGTTGCTTCCCGTGCCTTAATTAATAATTCTCCGCCGAACGTGCAAAATCCTTTAAAAACAAAAAAGCAGCGGCAAAAGATTCACCTGACCTGGTCTTTTCCCCCACATTCGCCGCCGGGGAGCCCCGCAGCATTACGCCACTCTTACTCCTCTCGCCCTTTTTGGGCGGGCGGGCTTACGTCTAGCCGCACTATGCTCGTATGCCAAGTGGCATACTTACGTGGACCGCTTTGCCTGCGACTGGCATCGGCTTTCAACCACAGACGTGAATCTGCCGCTTGCCTCCATTATACGGCGGCGCTTTTGAAATAACAATATTTTGTAAACAATCCGCGGAAACAGGGTGGATTTGTTTACTTCCATCACCGACTTTGATACAATAAATGAGGTTCAATTTAATATTGCAATAATAAGAGAGAAGGTTTTTGATATATCATGGGATTGTTCGGAAATTCGGCGTTGAAGCCGGTCAAAAAATTAGCGGATAAAACGGAAGCGCTTTCGGCGGCATTTGAAAGCATGAGCGACGAAGAGCTTGTTGCCAAAACAGAGGAATTCAAAAAACGTCATCAGGAGCAGGGGGAATCGCTCGACGATCTGCTGCCCGAGGTGTTTGCGCAGGTGCGCGAGGCCAGCTGGCGTGTGCTTGGCATGAAGCACTTTTATGAGCAGGTGATGGGCGGCATTGTGCTGCATCAGGGCAACATCGCGGAGATGAAGACGGGCGAAGGCAAAACGCTGGTGGCGACGCTTCCCGCCGTTTTGAACGCGGTGTCCGGCAAGGGCGTGCACATCGTCACGGTCAACGAATACCTCGCAAAGCGTGACAGTGAATGGATGGGAAAGGTGTTTCGTTATCTCGGGTATACGGTCGGCCTCGTCACGCGTGAGCTGGACCGCGCGCAGAAGCAAAAGGCATACGCGTGTGATATCGTCTATTCCACCAACAACGAGCTCGGCTTTGATTACCTGCGCGACAACATGGTCGTCAGGAAGGATGATCTTGTGCAGCGTGAGCTGAATTTTGCGGTCGTCGACGAGGTGGACAGCATTCTGGTCGACGAGGCGCGTACCCCGCTCATCATTTCTGGGCAGGGCGACAAGGGCACGGACCTTTACCGGCAGGCGGACAAATTTGTGGGACGTTTGAAGGAAGAGGACGATTACGAAGTCGATGAAAAAATGAAGGCCATCAACCTGACGGAAGACGGCGTGAAAAAAGCGGAGCAATTTTTCAAGCTCGATAACCTGACGGATATTGAAAATACGGAGATCGTGCATCACATCAATCAGGCACTTAAGGCACATCGCCTGTTTATCCGCGACCGCGAATATGTGGTGACGGAGGACGGCGAGGTGGTGATCGTGGACGAGTTCACCGGACGCCTCATGATCGGCCGCCGCTATTCCGACGGGCTGCATCAGGCCATCGAGGCCAAGGAGGGCGTGAAGGTGGAGCGTGAATCCAAGACGCTCGCCACCATCACCTTCCAGAATTTCTTCCGCATGTACAAAAAGCTTTCGGGCATGACGGGTACGGCAAAGACGGAAGAAGCAGAATTCCAGAGCATTTATAATTTGCAGGTTGTGGAGGTTCCCACGCACCGGCCGATGGTGCGCGCGGATCAAAACGACGTGATCTACGGCACCAGAAATGGTAAATTTGCCGCAGTGGTGGACGAGATCGTAAAGATACACGAGACGGGTCGCCCCATCCTTGTGGGTACAGTGTCCGTTGCGGACAGTGAGCATATTTCCAAGCTTCTTGTGAGGCGGGGCGTGAAGCACGAGGTGTTAAACGCCAAAAACCATATGCACGAGGCGCAGATCATCGCGCAGGCAGGCAAGAAAAACGCCGTGACCATCGCCACAAACATGGCGGGCCGCGGTACGGATATCATCCTCGGCGGCAACGCGGATTATCTTGCGCGCAACGAAATGCGCGCCAACGGCATGGATGATGAAATGATTGAAAACGCCGTGAGCCACGCGGCGACGAAGGATCCGGAGATTCTTGCGGCGCGCAAGGAATATGCGGAGCTCGTGGAAAAACATAAAAAGGTCACGGACAAGGAGCACGACGAGGTGGTCGCGCTGGGCGGCCTTGCAATCATTGGCACGGAGCGGCACGAATCCCGCCGCATCGATAACCAGCTGCGCGGACGAAGCGGACGGCAGGGCGACCCGGGCACATCCAAGTTCTTTATCGCGCTCGAGGACGACCTCATGCGCCTGTTCGGCGGTGAACGCGTTAAAATGATCATGGACAGGCTTTCGGGCGGAGAGGACGACATTCCTCTGGAATTTGGCATGATGACCAAGCAGATCGAAAACGCGCAGAAGCGCATCGAGGGCAATAACTTCAATTTGAGAAAGCACGTGCTCGATTACGATGACGTGATGAACAAGCAGCGCGAGGTTATTTATGGTCAGCGCAAACAGGTGCTGATGGGCGACGATGTGTCGGATAACATCCAGTCGATGATCGCCGCGCTCGTGGATCAGGCCATGGCGGTCTATTGTCCAAAGGGAAAATATTCTGAGGAATGGGATTGGGACGGCCTTTATGCGTATGTGGACCGCGTGTTTGGCATGAAGCTTGTGCCGTATACGGATGAGCAGCGCGAAACGGCGGAGGAGAAGGTATTAAAGCAGGATATCCTTGCCGCTGTGCACACGGTCTATGAAACCAAGGAAGGCGAAATGACGGGTGCGGGCTTTAACATGCGCGATGTGGAGCGTATGGTGCTGCTGCGTGTGGTGGATTCCAAGTGGATGGATCACATCGACGCGATGGACCAGTTCCGCAGGGGTATTGGCCTGCGGTCATTGGCGCAGCGCGACCCGATCAATGAATACCGCATCGAGGGCTTCGAGATGTTCGATGCGATGGTGGAAGCCATCCGTGAGGAGACGATCTATATGCTGTTCCACATCCGTGTGGAGAGCAAGGTGGAGCAGCGCGAGGTGCAGAATGTGCACGCAAATGTGGATGCGGACGGCAATCCGGTCGCGTCGAACGCACCCGCAAACCGGCGCATGAACACCAACGCAAACGCGGGCGAGGCACAGATGCCCGTGCGCGTGGAAAAGAAGCCGTCACGCAACGCGCCGTGCCCGTGCGGTTCGGGCAAGAAATATAAGAATTGCTGCGGAAAGAACGAATAAACAAGAGAGGGCAACGACAATGATGCCATGGAACCGCAAGGAATTGTGGATGGGAGATTCGGCGGAGCATTTTTCACGCATACGTGAAATGCTTCAATCAAGCGGGATTCCCTGTGATCATAATGTAAGATCGGCGAGCTGGTCGGGCGGGCGCGGTCTGAATGCGCGCACAAGCGATGGCATTGCCGCACGCTACGCAGAGGGCGTCAAAGCGGATAAACTCTATTATTTATATGTGCATAAATATGAATATGAAAAGGCGGCGCACCTTCTGAACAAGATGCCGGGAACGGTGCGTTAAGATTGTATAAAGATTGCTCCTGAACTCTTGCAATGTGAGCCGAACGGTCATAGAATAAAGACACAGCCGAGGTGGCTGAATCTTGCGGGACGCCGGTTCCGCGCAAAAGTGACAGGAGGAACGTAAAATGATTCCACTACATCGGCGGGGGATTTTGGATACCTCTTCCGCTCAATTGTTCTCGGAAGCGAAAAAACTTCTAACAGACCACCATATCCTCTGCGATTACAGCATTGTGTATCGCGATCATATCGGGCAGACGGGTGGGATGCGCCACCTGTATGTGCGCAGCGCAGATTATGGAAATGCGTGCAGGGTGCTCAGTGGTCTTACAAAATAATATAGTGGAGCATGAAAAAATCCCCGTTTTGTCTGTTCAACGGGGATTTTATTATTTCGATAAATTTAACCGTTTCTTAACCATTGCTTTGCTATGATCGGCTATAATGATAGAATCATGCAATGAAAGGGATACAAGCGATGAAACTGTTGATCATAGAGGATGAAGAAGACCTGCTCAGTGCGCTGAAGGCGGGGTTTGAAAAAAAGGGATATGTGGTGGATGCGGCCGCAGACGGCGCGGACGGGTGTGAACTCGCCTTCATCAATGATTACGACCTCATTCTGCTGGATCTCAATCTGCCCGGCATGGACGGGCTTCAAATCCTAAAAAAGATACGCAAAAATGACCTGCGCCAAAAGGTGCTGATCCTTTCGGCGCGCAGCGATTACAGCCAGCGCATCGAAGGGCTCGATCTCGGGGCGAATGATTATCTGATCAAGCCCTTTGATTTTGGCGAGTTGGAGGCGCGCGTGCGTTCGCTGCTGCGCCGCAGCTTTACACAGAACAATGTGGTGCTCAATTTTGGGTGCTTTTCGCTCGACACCTGCGCGCGGCTTTTGTATGCGGACGCGGACGAGCGCGTGGAGCTCACCCCAAAGGAATATGCCATTCTGGAATATTTGCTGCTGAACCGCGGCAAAGCGGTGAGCGCGGAGGAACTGATCGAGCACGTGTGGCTTTCAGATGTCAGCCTGTTTTCAAACGCCATCAAGGTGCACATGAGCACACTGCGCAAAAAGCTCTCCGCCTATACCGATCAGGAGGTCATCACAAATCTGCGCGGCGCGGGCTACTGCATTCCAAAGCCGGTGCAAAGCATCGACGCGAAACTCAGGAGGACGAAGCTGTGAGAAAATTATCCATACGGCTGAGGCTGACGCTGTATATTGTTTTGTTGCTCATTGGAATATGTGCGTTCTTGACCTTGATTTCAGTATATAATGCCAATCAGTTTTTTATCGATCCCTATTTGGCTTCCTTTGCGGTAGAGGATGATTATGGTGCTTTGATTGACGTCGAAGCTGTTGGATCCGGTACGCAGGAAGTGGGCGGTATGGTGGGGGTGTCGGCAACCACGCCTGCCTTTGTGATGGAGTCAGGCAGTTCGTTTAATGAATCCATCATCTGGGCTATGGCTGCCGTGATCGGGGGCGGTGGGTTGCTGGCTTATTTTTTGCTTGGACGCGCCTTGAAACCGCTGGGAAAGCTAAGCGCTGAAATCAGTGCGGTTACGGAAAACGAGCTTTCTTTGCGTCTGGGTGGCTTCGACGCAAGAGATGAGATCAGCAGCCTTGCAGATTCGTTTAACATTATGCTCGGGCGCATTGACAAAGCATTCTCCGATAAGAAGCGATTTTCTTCGGATGCGGCGCATGAACTGAAAACGCCGCTTGCTGCCATCAAGACGAACATCGACGTGCTGCAAATGGAGGACGCGCCGACGCCGGAGGAATATCGGCATACCATTGCGGTCGTCAAAAAGCAGACCGGGCGCATGATCCGTCTGGTGGACGACCTGTTCACCATTTCCTCGCAGCGCAACTATGACTTCAACGACGCGGTGAAGTTTGATTCCATGCTTCGCGATGTCGTCGCACAGCTTGCGCCGCGCATCGCGGAAAAAAATCTTTGTGTCAATGTGGAGGAGGGCGGTTATCAAACGACCGCCAACAGCGTCATGCTGATGCGCGCGTTTTCAAATCTTGTGGAAAACGCGGTGAAATATAATATCGAGGGCGGCGGCATCGTCATTGCTTCGCGCGCGGACGAAAAAAATTACATCTTTACAATAACGGATACGGGGATCGGTATCCCCGCCGAAAAGCTGGAACACATCTTCGATCCATTCTACCGCGCGGACGATTCCCGTTCACGCAAAATTGGGGGCGCGGGCCTCGGGCTTGCCATCGCTCAGGACATCATTGAACGGCACGGAGGCGCGATCACCGCTGTGCCGGGCAAGGAAAGCGGTATGGTTTTCACGGTGACGCTTCCGCGCCTGTCCGCCGAATAAACGATACATTCAAAAACATCCTGCAAATTTTGCGGGATGTTTTTTTCTTTACCGTTTCTTAATCTTCCTTTGTGTATGATGGGTACAGTAAAGCTTTGGAGGGCAGTATGAAAGGGAAAAAGATATCAAAAAAGGCAATCGCCATTTTGGTTGTCGCCGCAATCGGCATCGGAACAGCAAGCTATTTCGGCGTGACAAATGCTGCGAAGGATGAGCAGCCGGACGCCATCGAGCGCGAATATACGGTGAAGCGCGACGACATCACCGCCGGGGTGAGCGGACAGGGTGTGCTCAAGCTGGAGGCCGAGCCTCAGAGCTTCGGCGAGATCGTCACGATCGGTGAGTTATTCGCAAAGACAGGCCAGATGGTTAAAAAGGGCGATAAACTTGTCGGAGCGGATGTGGAAAAGCTCGATAAGGCCGTCGAAGAGGCGCAAAACGAACTGGAAAAAGCGCGCATCGCTTTGAAGCAAGCACAAAACGCAAAAACCTTGGGCGATTTGAACGCGCGCAAAGAAGCAATCGGCAACGATGCCGGTAACGCGGAAGCCGACAGCCAGCTTGTACAGGCAAAATCGGCGGCGGACGCGCTCAAGCAAAAAGCAGACGGACTGCAGGCGCAAATCGCGCAGCTCGACGCGCAGATTGCGGCGCTTGAGGAAGGGGACGGCCAGCTTGAAGAACTCAACGCGCGTAAAACTGTCCTGCAAACAGAACTGCTCAATGCGCAAACCGAGCTTGACAGTGCCAACGGCAATGTGTCTTCGCTGGAAAACGCGAAAAGTAAGCAGGAGGAAGCACAGGCAAAGAACGCGGACATCGACCGAAAGATCGCCGGGGCAAATTCGGGGAATTTAAACGATGCGATCGCGCTCGCCAAGCTTGATGTCGAGACAGCGCAAAAGAAAGTCGACCGACTGCAGCAGATCAAAAACGATCCTTATCTTTACGCGGATGCGGACGGCGTGGTGCTTTTGATCGACGCGGCCAAGGGAAGCGAAACAAAGCCGGATACGCCGATCGCGCTGATCGGCGATCCCAACAAAAAACGGATCATCGTACCCGTGTCACAATCCGACATCGGCAAGATCGAGGAGGGACAGGCCGTGGAATTCACGCTCGACGCGTTTGGCGATCAAACGTTTACTGGCAAGGTTTTCTCGCGCAGCCTCGCACCGGTCAAGGACAGCAATCCCGTATCCTACAACATCGTGATCGAGGCGGACGCGAACGACGCGGAAATGCTCGACGGCATGAGCGCAAACGCCACCATGATCGTTAAACAGCAAAAGGATGTGCTGCAGCTTTCCAATAAGGCGATCGCCGTGCGCGACGGGAAGCAGTATGTGAAAATGAGAAACGACGACGGCACCCTACGCGATGTGGAGATACAAACGGGATTTTCCGACGGCAAGGTGAGCGAGATCACGGGCGGCCTTTTTGAGGGCGACATTGTGATCGTGGAAGGCTGACGCTATGAAATTAATTGAAACGCTGCGCATCGTATGGATCAACCTGATGCAAAACAAATTCAAGGTACTGCTGACCTCGCTGGGCATCATCGTAGGCGCGATCACCATCATCATGGTCATTGCCATCGGCAAAGGAGGTGAGGCGAAAATCGCCGGACAATTTCAGGGGCTGAGCGCGGAGACCATCTATGTGAACCCTGATTACAGCAGAATGATGGGGACGGATATGGATATGGCAAAAGTTCCCAAGCTGACAATCGAAAATATGGAGCAAATGCTCGATGAAAACAGCTATTTGAAGGATATCACCCTGCGCGCCAGTTACTTTAAGGACGTCACCATGAACGCGCAGAAGGCCTCTGCGCAGATCACCGGCGTGCTCGAAAATTATGAGCGGATCAGCAACCTAAAAACTGTGCTGGGCCAAAACATCACGGATATGGATGTGGAAAACGAAGCCCGCGTTGCCGTGATTGGCGATGCGCTTGCACAGAAGTATTTCAAGGGACCGGAGGACGCGCTTGGAAAAAATGTCAAAATCGGCGAGCAGCAATACAAGATCATCGGCGTGCTGGAGCGAAAAGGCGATGGGATGCAGGGCGTGAACCCGGACGACACGGTGTTTATACCTTACACCACGGGAGAGCGGCATCTCGGCGGCGACGATACGATCCCGCAGATCGTTGCGCTGGCGGATAACATCAATCATGTTCAGGCCGCCATGAAGCAAATGCAGGGAACGCTCGACTATATCCTAGAGGACGGAAGCGCATACATGCTTGAGGACGCGGGAAGCCGCATCGACGCGGCAATGGAATCCGCCCGCACCATGAATGTGCTTTTGATCTCCGTCGCGACGATCGTGTTCATCGTGGGCGGCATCGGCATCATGAACGTGTTGTTCGTTTCCGTAAAGGAGCGGACAAAGGAAATCGGCATCCTAAAGGCGCTTGGGAGCTCGAAGAGAGACATTATGACACAGTTTTTGCTGGAATCCGTCATCATCAGCCTGTTTGGCGGGCTTGCGGGCGTGGCGCTGTCCTACGCGTGCATGCCGCTGATGGACTACACGGGCATCCCCGTGCTGTCGACGCTCGACGGGCAGATCATCGCTCTGCTGTTCGCTGTGGCAACGGGCACCCTGTTTGGCTTTTATCCCGCATACAAGGCGTCGCGTCTAAAACCGATCGACGCGTTGAATTATGAATAAACAAACTAGAAAGGAAACAACAAACATGAAAAAAATTTTGATTGCAACACTATCGGCGCTGCTGCTGTTCTCACTTGCGGCGTGCTCCGTGTCTCCTGCATCGCAGGAGGGATCGCAGCAGACGGCTCCTTCGCAAGGGGCTTCCTCTGACGGCATGCAAATACCGCCGGATGGAGCGGCAGCACAGTCTATACAGTTGTTGGGAAAAATAAAAAGTCTGCTGGGCAACGAAATCTCTCTCGATCTCGCAAAACTGTCCAACGGTGAAGCGCCGGAAAGCGGAGAAGGGAACGAAGCTGCAATTTCAAATCCCGCACAGAGCGTTACGGTAACCGACAAAGCGACTGAAAATGCCAGCGGAGGCAGCGCCGCGTCCGGCGGGGGTGGGGAATCGGATATTTTCTATTATTCGGTTGATGCAGACGGAACTGTTGAGGTTGGCGGCAGGGAGGATATGCCCAAACTCGAGCTTGAATATACAGGAGGGACAAAGGATCTTACCATCCCCGCAGGGCTGAAAATTTTTGATCTGCTCGGTCAGGAAGTTAAGATGGCAGATCTCAAAGAAGGCAACGTTTTGATGGTTAACGTAAGGGAAGACGGAAGCCTTGAAGCAATCACTGTGATGGAATAAGATATGAAACAGTTTCTGACGTTAAAAGGCCTCAATAAATTCTATGCTATGGGTGACGATAGGCTGCACGTATTAAAGGATGTGAACCTTCAGGTGGAGCGCGGCGAATATCTGACGATTCTCGGGCCGTCGGGCAGCGGTAAATCTACGCTCATGAACATCATCGGTTGTATGGATACGCTCGACTCCGGCAGCTACGAGCTGGACAAAGAGGCTGTGCACAACCAGAGCGACGCCGAACTGACCCTGCTGCGCAATCAAAAGATCGGGTTCATCTTTCAGAAATATCACCTGATCCCGCAATATACGGCGCTGCAAAATGTCATCATGCCCCTGCTGCTGCGCGGCATGTCCCGCGCGGAGGCCATCGGGCAGGCGCAGGAGAGCATCCGGCTGGTGGGCCTTGCGGAGCGCATTAGGCACCGTCCAAACGAGCTTTCGGGCGGTCAGCAGCAGCGTGTCGCCATTGCGCGCGCGCTCGTCACAAAACCTGCGCTGCTTTTGGCGGACGAGCCCACCGGCGCGCTCGATTCTGCGACGGGCAGGGAAATACTCGAGCTGTTCCACGCGCTCAATGACGCGGGCAACACCATCGTTATGATCAGCCACGACGAAAACGTTGCGGCGGCAAGCAAGCGCATTGTGTGTATCAGTGACGGAAAAATCGGGGCGTCATAAGCGAAAACAACGGGCGGGAGCAATCCTGCCCGTTGTTTTTTAAAAAAAATTTGAAAAAAGCTTGACCTTGCCCTCGGGTCAAGGGGTATGATACAAATAAGGATCGATCCAAAAGATGACAGGGAGGAATGCTGATGTTCACGATCGGAGAATTTTCAACGCTGTGCATGGTCACCACCAAAACGCTGCGGCACTACGACAGGCTGGGGCTTCTCGTGCCCGCACATACGAGCAGCGAAAACGGTTACCGTTACTATGAGGCGTCCCAGTTCCGAGATATGTTTTTCATATTGAAATGTAAGGACTACGGCTTCACGCTCGAGGAAACGGCGGCGCTGCTGCACGCCGACACGCATGTGGTGGCAGCACGCTTTGCGGCAAAGTATGAACAGCGTAAAAATGATCTGACGCATCAGCGGGGCATCTTGAAAAAGATGCGGCAGGATATGGATTTGTTAAAGAAAGGAATCGATATTATGAATCAGGGAACGCAGGAAGTAAAAATAATTGAAACAAAACCGTTTGAACTTGTGAGCGCGCGGAGAGTGATCGCTATCCGGGATTTCGACAAGCTGTTTGGCGAGGCGATGCAAAAATTGAGCGAAAGCGGGTTGACATGCGAAGGCAACGGGATGTCGTGCGAGGGCGGCGTGATTGCGATGTATCACGGCGATGAATTCAACCCGGAGAGCATGGACACGGAGGTGGGCGGGATCGTTCCGCACAAGCACCCGCTCTCGCGTACCGTGCCCGGCGGGACCTGCGCGATGGCGGCACACCTCGGGGCATACGCGAACCTGAGCCAAACCTACGCGGCAATCGTCAAGTGGATCGAAGAAAATGGCTGGCACGTCGCGGGAGAGCCATACGAGAAATACATCAACAACCCACACGAGGTGCCGGAGGAAGAGCTCGTGACGGAAATCTATTTTCCGATCGCAAGATAAAGAGAAACGGGGCTGTCTCAGAATAAAAACTGTACAGCGTCATACCCTGCTCATGCTTTTCTATAATTTCATCGACAATCGCTTGCGGGGTGTTGAGTGTTCCTTTTCTTCTTGACATGTGTAAAGCCTCCTATCGTTTTTATTCTACGACAGGAGGCTTTTTCTCTCAATGTCCGTTTTTCCTGGGGCTGTACAATATTTCATCATCGAAAGCTGTTTTTACAGACTTTTTTTCACAGGGCTGGCGCAATTTAAACGCATCGAGCACTGTCTTCCCGCTCAGAGCGGGAATGTCGGCATGACCAATCTTAAATGCCATATTGTATGTTGCTGAGCATGGTTGTAAGTGGAGGGGATTACCAAGTGTTTGTTATTCTATCACTTTAACAGCCGCGATATAATGTTCGCAAATTTGTTGTGTTTTTATGTCGGCAACATATACTTCTCGAATGGAATCTTTTAAGCGATCTATAATTTCGCTTGGCGTTTTGCTGTCCGTAATCATTGTATCCACATTGCCGATCGGGACGGACAGATACATGGATTGCAAATCAAATTTGGAGCTGTCAATTAATAATACCACACGTTTTGTGATGCTAATGTATTTGCGTTTCAATTCAATGAGCGACACAATTGCGTCAAACGCGCCCTCGGGAAAATTGAACGAGCTTGCAGTAATAAATGCAATGTCCGTATTGAAGCCGCTCAAAAATTCGGTCGCAAGAAAATCAGTGGTGGAGTAGGTTCCAAGGTGAATCAGCCCTCCTATTTGAATCACTTCATTTTGCGTTGTCTGCGCAAATTTTAATGCACTTTTTAGGCTGTTTGTGATAACCTTGATATTAGAATCTTTGGGCATAAATTCAGCAATTGCGCGCGTGGTGCTTCCTGTGTCGACACTGATAATGTTGCGTGGTTTGATTAAGCCCGCGGCAACCCTTGCAATCGCATGCTTTTCTTCAGAATTCCTATGATCCAAGGCCAAATCATCATGCTCCAAAGGCTCCTCGATAATAGAGACGCTGCCATGAAATTTATTGACGTATCCGTTATGATCCAGATAGTCTATATCTCTTCGAATGGTGGCCTTTGATACGTTAAGCGCGGCGGACAGGTCCTTGCTTTCCATTACTTTTTTTTGAGACAATAAATCAATTATTTTTTGTTGCCGGCTATTTAAATATGCGTTTTCCATAATATTGCACAATCCCTGTTTTTAATTTTATGATCTTTCTATGATAGTATCACTTCCCGGGTGCATTTTCAATACAATTCCAGTAAAATGAATAAATTTAATCATAATAGGATTTTTAAAGCTCAAAACAAAAAAGAAATAGAATTAATTATTGCTAAAAAATAGAAAAAAGAATCAAAACATGTTGACAAAATGCAAATCAGATGATAATATAAACGCAAAGATTGCAAACAAATGAATTAAAAAGAAAAATAGTTAACTTATTCAATCAAAATGAGAGACAATTTAATAAAATGGAGGAGCCTATGGAAATTAATTTTGCAGGGAAAACTGTTGTTATCACAGGTGGGTCAACAGGCATTGGGGCGACGACGGTAAAAACTTTTTTGGAATCTGAAGCAAAAGTCGTGTTTACCGGAATCGAGGATGAGTCATTGGTAGATTTCGCTCAGTATGAGGATTTCAAAGGAAAAGTATTCTATAAAAGATTGGATGTAACAGATGAGGATGCGGTAGCGAAATTTGCGGACTATGTAAAAAAAGAGCATGGAGGCTGCGATATTCTGTACAACAACGCGGGTATTTTGACCCACAACCTGCTGCATGAAACCCCCACAGAAGAGTGGAAAAGAACAATGGATGTGAATGTAAATGGCGTTTTTTTCTCATCAAAGTATTTCATTCCGCACATGCTGGAAAAAGGAGAGGGAGCGATTGTCAATACCTGCTCAATTTCAGGGGAATTCGCCGACTTTACATTCTGTGCATATAATGCGTCAAAAGGCGCGGTCGCGAATATGACAAGAAATATGGCGCTTGACTATGCGCAATACAACATCCGCGTGAATGCGGTGGCACCCGGTTCGGTGCGCACCTCCATGTACAACAACTTTGCGGAAGGAATGGGGCAGGAGATCCTTGACATCGGAACAAACAAGGCATATCCAATGGGCCGCATTGCGGAACCGCAGGATGTTGCAAACGCGGTCGTGTTTTTGGCTTCGGATAAAGCATCGTATATTACGGGTGCCCATCTGTTTGTGGATGGCGGAATCACGGCTTGGTCGGGGGCGCAGCACTTGTGGGACGACGTGAAAATCATTGTGGAAAACAACAAAAAGTAAGCGGAGGCTTTTCATATGGAATATGTATTGGGAATAGATATTGGCACGAGCGGATGTAAATGTGTCTTGCTCGATCATGCGGGCAAGCCATTTAAAAGCGTGGGCAAGGAATATCAGCCGATCATGCTTGCGGACGGAACGGTAGAGCAGGATCCTATGGATTGGTATCGTTCTGTTATTGCCTGCATTGAGGAGTTTCGGGTGGATCAAGTAGATGTTACAAAGATTGCCGCCGTTAGCTTAACTGGTCAAATGCAGGGCATCACAATGATTGGCAAAGAAGGCGAAGTTGTGAGGAAGTCTATTTTATGGAATGACATTCGTTGTGAAAAACAGACGAATGAGCTCAATGCCAAATTTCAGGATGCGTTTGAACGGTATATCTCATTTTCCTGTACTCCCGCGCTGACAGTGAGCAAGATTCAGTGGCTTAAGGAAAATGAGCCGCAGAGTTGGGAAAAGACCGATAAATTCACGCTTGCGTCGAGTTTTATTGGCTACATGCTTACAGGAAATATCACGACAGACGAAAACAATATTACCCTCACGGGCATGAACGATATTCCAAACAACACATGGGCATGGGAACTGATCGATATGTGCGGCGTGGAACGCTCCAAAGTTCCGGAATTAACGGGTTGCTTTGATGTCATTGGTAAGATCAGTAAAAAAGCGGCGGGCGAAACAGGCCTGCGCGAAGGCGTTGCGGTTGTTGCGGGCGGCGGAGACGCCGGTGCGGAAAGCTATTCCATTGCAATCGCAGGAAAATCGCAGTTGAAAATTCGTTTGGGGTCCGCCGCTGATTTAAATAGAGTCCTGCATATCGACCATGTGAAAAATATGGAGATATGGCCGGGGATTCGGGATGTTATGCGCGACTACGTGCTGATTGGGCGGTATACAAAGGCATGCGCGGCGTCGATTAAATGGGTGCGGGATGTGTTTTACAGTGAAATGCCGTCAGAAGGATCCACCTATGTGGCAATGGATAAGGATGCGGCGCGCGTGCCGCTGGGAGCGGAAGGAATGCTGTATTATCCCTACTTGTCAGGCGAAAACGCCCCCTACTTCAATACAGCTTTGCGCGCAAAATTTATGGGAATGAATATTGGACACAGAAGAGGCCACTTCGTACGCGCTGCCTATGAGGGCGTTTCGTTCTCGATCAAGGACGTCGTTGAAAAAACGGAAGAATTTAAAACAGCCGAAGAATTTGTATTTGTAGGAGGCGGAACCAAAAGCACGGTTTGGCCGTCTATACTCGCGGATGTATTGGGGAGAGACGCGATCATTCCCGAATACTGCGACGCTGCATATGGCGCGGCGCTGATGGCGGGGCATGGTGTTGGCATGTGGGATGGATTCAAGACTGCGGAACACAATATGCAAAACAGCAAAATGGTGTGCTATGACAAATCAAATCATGAACAATATGCTGAAATATTCGGCAAATATATGGAAAACGCAGGGAAATAGGAGGAAAACGGTATGGCTTTACCCATCACGGAAGAAACATTCGACGGATATGGAACGATTTTGCACAGCAGCGCAAAGGATGCCGCAATAGATATGGATGGTTTTCGGTTTGTTGCGGATGTATTCAAGTTTTGTTCAGACATCCCTTTCACGGTCGGGATACTGACGGGCAAAAAGCGCGAAATAAAAAGAGAAAGTGCGGAAAAACACGCAAATACAGTGGAGATTCTCGTACAATTGGAAAACGACGCCATTGTTTATTTGGGAAAACCGACAGTGGGAGACGAGCCGGGCGAACTCGAAGAATTTTTGCTCCGGCAGGGCGAAGCGGTCGCGCTTGCGCAGGGCGCGTGGCACTGGGTTCCCTATCCTGTTGAGGAAGACGCCTGCAAGACCCTGGTGATCTTCAAAGAGAACACAGGCGCAAATGACGCTGTGATAAAAGATATTTAAGTTTAGCCGAACATGGCGAAAAAAAGGAGGAGAAAAAATGAAGAAAATTAGTTTAGTGGTAGTCGCGATAGTCCTGGTAGTGGCATTTGCCGCTGGCTGCGGAGCGCCTGTGGATCAGGCGGCATCCGAGAGCGTGGCACCTGAGGCCGGGGCGTCAGAGAGCGCAACGGCGGAAAGCGCGGCAACACAAAGCGCGGCGGGCGGAACGGAAAACAACAATGACGATTTGGTGGGCGAAGGCCTCGGTGATGATTTGGGCTTTGGACCGGTCGGGTATGACATGGCAACGCTGGTTGAGCGCATGGGCGACAAGGCAAAAACGCTGATCTCGATCCAGATGCAGCAGATCAACGAGCCGTGGAATCAGATGTTCTACGATCAGATGAAATGGTGCGCGGATAAATATGGCCTGAACCTCGTTTTCAACAATGCGGAAGAAGATGTCACCAAGGAAGCGGCGCAGATGGAAGCGGCCGTGAACCAAGGCGCGGAAGCGATCGTTCTCTATTATGTTGATCCGACGGCGGCAATCCCCGCGATCGACAAAACAGTGGATTCCGGCGCAGCTGTCATTACGACATTCCCCGCTCCCGATTCCAAAGTTTCCGTGACCATCGGCGACTCTGAAATCGAAAGAGGCAAATATGTTGCCGAGCAGATCCTGAAGGATTTTGAAGGCGAAGTCATGAATGTGGTCGTTTCAAACATTCCCGGCGAATACGGCATTCTCGACGATCGTATCAAGGGCTTTGAAGAAGTGTTCGCAAAGGCCGAGGCGGAAGGTAAAGTAAAATATTTCAAGGAAAGCAACATCCTCGAAGCCAAAGCGGATGAATGGACGCAGAGCACGATCGACCTTCTGAATACAAATGAAGAAATCAACTGCATCGTCGGCGCGTTTGGGTCGCCCGCGCTTTATTGCGCGGCAGGTGTTACGCAAACGGGTAAGGATGTAAAAGTGTACGGCATCGATTGCGATCTGGCAATGTGCCAGCAGATCAAAGACGGCGCGATCGCGGGTCTGTTCCCCTACGACGCGAAAGCAAACGCGTACATGTCATTGTTCTCCGCGCTCAGATGCATCAACGGAGATCAAAACATTCCTGACTTTGAATATGCGCCGCAGTATGCGGATATGTGGGTCACGCAAGATAACGTGGAAGAATATGCAAAGGCGGCATTTGGCGAAGAACTGAAGTAACGATGGCAGCATGTGGCAATCCTTTGTGATTGCCACATGCGATGTATGATGAAAGGCAGATGGACATGCTAAATTTATCAAATAGTAAAGCTTCCTCGTTGAAGCATAAAGAAAATTCATTAAATATTTTTGTAAAGCATCCTCAATTAACGACGCTGGCTGTATTGGTGGTTATGTTCGTCATATTTGCTATCTTTTCACCGATCAACAAAGCCGGGCAAAATGTCTTTCTGACGTGGACAAACCTTGGAACGGTACTGGAACTGTCGGCGGCATTTTCCATTGGTGCGTTCGCGATGACAATGGTGCTGCTCTCAGGCGGCATCGACCTTTCCTGCGGATCGACCATTGCTTTGTCGGGCGTTGTTACGGGCTATTTTCTGACGAATATAGGAGCGAACTTCGTTGTGGCTTCCATCATGGGGCTTGCGGTCGGCGTTGTGGTCGGGCTGATCAACGCGGCATTGATCATCGAGCTGAAATTGCCGCCCTTCCTTGCCACGATTGGTGTCGCGAACGCAATCCAAGGGTTGGCTTATGTGGTGACGCAGGGAAAACAGATTTATTTGAAAGATGAAGTATTTTCTAATTTATTTGGATTCGGTAGCTTTTTGGGGTTGCCCTCCCTCGTTTGGTGGACATTATTCTTTTTGATCCTCACCTTCATCATTATCTCGAAGATGAAGTTTGGGCGAAGGCTGCAAGCGGTTGGGGGAAATGAAACGGCGGCATATAATTCGGGCGTAAACGTGCGCAAGGTCAAATATATCGTATATGCGTTTATGGGTTTGGTCTCTGCGTTTGTATCGCTGACGATTGCTGCGCGAATCAAAACGGCAATGCCCGATCAGGGGAAGGATTATGCCTTGAATTTCATTGTGTGCGCGGTTTTGGGCGGCACAGACTTTGTGGGCAACGGCGGCAATGTATTCGGCGTATTGATCGGATCTCTCGTAATCACGGTGTTCTCGAACGGACTCAACTTGCTGGGGACGGATACCTATCTCAAGATGGTGCTGCAAGGGGTTATCATCATAGCGGCGATTGTCGTATCCGTGGTCATTTCGAGAAAGAGGACAAGCTAAGGGAATGGGAAAATATTATGAGCAAGGTTGTGCAAAATGAAATACGGCTTGAAGGCATAGGAAAATCCTTTTACGGTGTGGAGGTTTTGCGAAACATCGACCTCACGTTTAAAACAGGTGAAGTGCACATTGTCTGCGGAGAAAACGGCGCGGGCAAATCAACGCTGATGAAAATCATTGCGGGCCTGTACAAGCCCACCGTGGGAGATATTTATGTGGACGATGAGCTTGTGAAGTTTAACTCGACCAAGGATTCGGAAGCGATAGGCATTTCTATTGTGTATCAGGAGCTCAGCCTGTGTCCTACGGTGTCGATTGCCGAAAATATCTTTTTGAATCATGAATTTGGCAAAATTTTAGTGAATAAACGAAAAACAAGGGAAGAAGCGCTCAAGTATATGAATGAAGTCGGGCTGGATATCAATCCCGATACGCTGGTCCAGAACATTTCCATCGCGGAAATGCAGATGGTCCAAATTGCAAAAGCGATGTCGCAAAACGCGAAGATCATCGTTTTGGATGAACCGTGTTCCTCTTTGACGGAAGAGGAATCCGAAAAGCTGTTCGCGCTGGTGCGCGATCTGAAGTCGAGAGGCATCGGGATCATCTACATCGATCACAGGTTGGAAAACTTTGCGAAGATTGGCGACCGGGTAACTGTGCTGCGCGACGGTTCTTATATCGATACCATCGGAATTGAGGAAGCAAGCAAGGATGTCGTCATTCAAATGATGGTCGGACGCAAGGTTTCCCAACTGTTTGCAAACGAGCATAAGGTTTCAGACGAGGTTGTTCTGGAAGTTGAAAATTTAAAAAACAGCCGCGTGGATGGCGTGAGCTTTCAAGTACACGCGGGGGAAGTGTTTGGATTGGGCGGTATGGTCGGTGCCGGGCGGTCTGAGATCATGCGTGCGATCTTTGGGGCGGATAAGATATCTCCCAAAAGCAGGATCGTGATCGGCGGCAAAAAAATCGAGCGCAATACCCCTGTAAAATCCATTAAAAGCGGGATCGGATATGTTCCTGAGGATCGCAAGATACAGAGCCTGCTGTTGCGCAAAGACCCCGCGTATAATATGGCGCTTGCGTATTTGGACCTTATCAATAAGGGGGCGTTCGTCAACAAAAAAGAAACGGAGAAAACCGTGGAAGAGCAGACGGAAAGTCTGCGGATCAAGATCATCAATAAAAATTGCGAGGTAGCAGAGCTAAGCGGCGGTAACCAGCAAAAGATTGTAATGGGAAAGTGGCTGATAAACAAGGATATCAAGGTGCTCCTGCTCGATGAGCCCACACGCGGCGTGGACGTTGGCGTCAAGGCGGAGATATACAAGCTGATCGATCAACTTGCCATGCAGGGCGTCGCTATCATATTGGTGACCTCCGAGCTTCCGGAGCTGATCGGCCTATCCGACCGCATTGCGGTCATCCGAAATGGGAAAATATCCGGAACGCTTGAAAAGTCGGAATTTTCGCAGGAAAAAATTATGCACCTTTGTGTTTAATTTATAATTTTTAAGGAGAAGAAGTATGGAACAAAGAGAAGTTGTATTGAAGAATTTGGAAGAAATCGTTGGTAGTGAGCGTGTCGTATGTGATATGGATATACTTACGCGGCAATCGGTTGACTACGTAGGGTATCGCAATTATGAAAGATTTCACAACAAGTATTTCGCGCCAATGCCTGTGTGCATTGTAAAGGCAAACACGGTGGATGAGATTTCTAGAATTTTGAAATACCTCAACGACAACAAAATCAATTGTGTTCCAAGAACGGGAAATTCCGGTTCAACGGCGGGCGGAGAAGCGGGAGACGATTTCAGCATTTTCGTTGACGGCAGCAGTATGAACGAAATTCTGGACTTTGATGAAGAGAACATGATGGTGACCGTGCAATGCGGTGTTCCGCTCGAGTATTTAGAAAACTATGCAAACAAAAGAGGATTCACCACAGGACATTTCCCGCAGTCCTTGCCCATGGCGGATATGGGCGGATTGACGGCGACGAGAAGCATTGGACAGTTTTCAACGCTCTATAGCGGCATTGAGGATTTGGTGGTTGGCCTTGAAGCCGTGATGGCGGACGGCGAAGTCGTACGGATCAAAAACGTTCCGAGAAGAGCGGCAGGCCCGGACATTAGGCACTTGTTTATTGGTTCGGAGGGTACGATCGCGTACATCACGGAGGTTACGGTGAAGCTTTTCAAGTATGCACCTGAAAACAGATGCATGCAGGCGTTTGCGCTCAAGGATATGCAGGTTGGCCTCGATCTGCTGCGTGAGGTCATGGTGGAGGGGTATAAACCGGCGGTGGTGCGTTTGCACGATTATGGCGAAGCTTCTGTGAGCTACGCAGAATTTGTGGAGGAGGGCGAGGCGGTCGCGCTGTTTATTTCCGAAGGGCCGAAATCCATCGCGGACGCAACGGGAAAAGCGATTGAAGAAATCGCGGCCAAATACAACGCGAGAACGCTCGGCAGCAAGCCGCTCGAAATCTGGCTCGAGCACCGCAACGATTTATGCGTACAGCTCGACGACAATGAAAAACTCAGGGCCGGTATTGTTGGAGAGACGTGCGAAATTGCCGCAAATTGGACTGAGATTGGCAAGATTTATGACAATGTGATCGCAAGGGCGACTAAAGAAATGGATAGCTTGGTGTATTTCACCGGACATTCCTCGCATAGCTACATGCAGGGGACAAATATCTACTTTATGTATGGCTATCAGGCAGACCCTGATTTTGACAAAAACCGCGATGAGTATTTCAAGCTGCTGAATATCATTCTGGAAGAGACGTTGAAGCTGGGCGGAACCATTGCGCATCATCATGGCGTGGGAAAATACCGTACGCCGTGGAGCAAGGCGGAACACGGCAGCGCCTTCATGCTGCTTGAAAAGCTCAAACAAACGTTTGATCCGAATGGAATCATGAACAAGGGAACGCTGCTGCCCAAATAATAAAGGAACACATATGCGTTCCGATACTGCTGAATGATGTGAGCTTGCCAATTTTTGGCAGGCTCACAAATATTCAAAGAAGGTTGTGAACTATGAACTCATTGGCGTGCATCAAGGTGGTCCCAGATCTTGAAATGGCGTTGGAAAAGGATTTGCGCATGTTGGGAGAAACAGGGGAACCCAACATCGGCTATGTGAATAAAGTCGTCAACAGTTTTGACGAATATGCGCTGGAATTTGCGCTGCGTCTGGGCGAATGCGATGTGGCCTGCATGGGGGGGGAGGAGGCGCGAAAGGCGCTGGCTTCCCTGCTGCCCTTTTGCGGCGATGTTTTTCGTATCAATGAAACGGCGAAAAACAACCCGCGCTATGTGGCAAAGCGCTTGGAGAGCTTTGCAAGAGGCAGGGACCGCTATGAGCTGTTTTGGTTTGGTTATCAGGCGGGCGCATATGACAACGCGCAGGTGGGCTTCTTCTTTGCCGAATATATGGGATTGCCGTGTATTGGCGATGTTACAAGTGTCGCGGCGCGCGATGGCATATTGATAGTGGAAAGGGAAACGGATTTTGGCAGAGAGGTAATGCACGTGCTTCCGCCGGTCGTTTTGATCGTGAGAAATACGCAATCCGTATCGCTCCGAATCCCTACCTTAAAAGAAAAGCTGGCTGCAAAACATAAAGTGATAAAGGACGTGGAAGGTATTGGCGGCAAGGTGGACGATTCCCCCTTAAAAGGCGAGCTTTTTTTTGAGAAGGCCGAGCGGAAATGCGTACTGATACGCACGGACGCGGAATTTGAGGGGTTTAAAAGAGTGCTGGAAGATGATTAAAACAAATATTTTTGTCCTGACAGACAATGCGGAAAAAATAGAAGCTGTTTGCGGCGCGCGTTTCATGCGCGAAGGACATCTTTTTATTCCGCTGCTCCATCAAGAGGCGTGCAGGGAATGCAGCGCGCTTCCGGCTAAAGTAACCATGATCGAAAATGAAGAATTGGCGCAATACGATACGGAGACCTTCCTTGATTTTTTTGTGTATATACAAAAAAAGAATCCGGCGGATTTGGTGGTTTTGGTAGGAGGGAAGGGCGCGCGTGAACTTTCTGTGCGCATGGCGGCGCGGCTTGACATGAACGTGTTCAACGATTGTCTTTCCATGAAAGGCACGCAGGATGATTTGGAGCTTGTGCGCGGCGTTTATAACAGCGGATTATTATATAAGCAAAAAGCGGAGTTCCCGCTGGCTGTCACCTTTCATGACGCGGCGGCGTTTGATGCGCACGCCGGCCCGCGGGAATCGGAAATTGCTTCTGTCCGTTTTGAAGTCGCGGTGCGTGCAAGCAATATTGTGCGTCGGGAAAGGCTATCGTCGGATGAGGATGATATCGCAAGCTGTGACAAGTTGATCGTGTGCGGAATGGGCGTTGGCGGAAAACGCCAAATTGAGAAAATACAAAAATACGCGGAAAAAATTGGCGCAAAGGTCGCGGGTACGCGTCCTGTGGTTCACAGCGGCTGGCTTCCACTGAGCGCGCTGATCGGGCAATCGGGTAAAAACGTTTCGCCAAAGGTTTGTTTGCTAGTTGGCGTTTCAGGAGCAACGCCTTTTATGGTGGGCATTCAGGGGGCTGGAAAAATATTGGCAATCAACAAGAACGAGGACGCTTTGGTTTTTGACAAAGCGGATATGGGCATTGTCGCGGATTATAAGGATGTATTGATGCGCTTGACGGAGATGGGATATGAGTGAACTTTTCAGGGAGATCGATGAATCTTATGCGGAATATTTGACGGATGAATCCTTTATCATAGGCGAGGCGAGCACGATATCCTTTCCCGAAAGCGAAGCGGAAGTTGTGGAGGTCCTGCGGCAAACGGCGCAAAAAGGAGAGCGTGTGACGGTGCAAGGAGCAAGAACGGGCTTGAGCGCAGGCGCTTCTCCGTGTGGCGGGCACATCATAAATTTATCGAAAATGAACCAAATATTGAACTTTGCGCAGACGAAGGAAGGGTTCATGATTACGGTACAGGCGGGGGTCGTGCTCAAAGAACTGAATGAAACCATCGTGAGGGGAAAACTGCCTTTTGCGTGCGATACGGCAGCGGAATTCGCAAAAAACCCCCGTTATTTTTTCCCGCCCGATCCGACGGAAAGCCTCGCGACCATAGGCGGCATGATCAGCTGCAATGCCTCGGGGGCGTGTTCTTATGCATATGGGGCGACCCGCGATTATATAAGGCGCATCAAGGTAGCGCTTGCGAACGGGACGGTGAAAGAATTTTCGAGAGAAGAAGATGTGGAAATTCCCTTTGCGCTGCCGCATTATTCTTTTGATCGCGTTAAAAATGCGGCGGGATATTACGCAAAGGCGGATGCACAGTTTATTGATCTGTTTATTGGCGCGGAAGGCACGTTGGGTATTGTTTTGGAAGCGGACCTGCTTTTGATAAAAGCGGAGGAAAAGGCAGGTTGTATGTGTTTTTTTGAAGAACGCGATACACTGTTTTCGCTTGTAGACGCCGTAAGAAAGATAGAAAATCCAGACGCGAAAATTGTGGCGATCGAGTATATGGACAAGAAAACCCTTGCGATGATTGACCAATTGCGTGAAACGATTTCAAGCTTTGGCGAACTGCCCATATATCCGCAAAATCATGGCGCGTTATATTTTGAGATGCATGGCCAAGAAGAGGGGATTGATGAAATATTGGAACAATTGGCGGATTTGTTCGACAAGCATCAAGTAGACGAAAACGCCGTGATGTTTGCGTCCAGTCCGCAGGAGATGAAAAAGCTGAAATTGCTGCGGCACGCAGCGCCGGAATCTGCGGACTTTACTGTCGCGGCGAACAAGAGAAATTATAAAAGCCTAACGAATATTTGTACGGACCTTGCGGTTCCGCATGACAGGATGCGCGAGGCGCTGCACATGTATGTGGAAAATTTGAAGGATGCGGGATTGTCATTTGTGATTTATGGGCATATTGGCAACGATCATCTGCATGTAAATATTTTGCCGGATTGTCCAACGCAATACGAGACGGGCATGAATTTGTACCACGCGTGGATGCGGCAGGTTACACGATGGGGCGGTACAATTACCGCAGAACACGGCATCGGAAAACAAAAAAATTTTTTTTCGCACGAATTTTTCGGCGAAGAGAATTATCAAAAAATGCTTGAGATCAAAAAAGCACTGGACCCGGGTTTGGTGTTGAACAGCGAGAATATTTTTGGTGCTTTTTAATGGAAAGGGGAACATGTTATGAAGAAAGTATTTGTATCACCGACGAAATATGTACAAGGAGAAGGAGAGTATTTTAATTTATCGGACTATTTCACACACTATGGAAAAAAGGCGTTTTTTATCGCCCATCCCGATGACAAGGCGAGGGTGCAAATTTATTTGGATAAAATTGCCGCGCAAAAAATGGTGGAGCTCGTCTTCGCCGATTTTCTGGGGGAGTGCACGCGGGAGGAGATCGACAAGCTGAGTGCGCAAGCGAAAAAGGCGAAATGCGATATGGTGATTGGCCTTGGCGGCGGCAAAGCGCTTGACACGGCAAAGGCGGTCGCCTATTTCGTCTATAAACCCGTTATTATTCTGCCCACCATTGCATCCACAGACGCGCCCTGCAGCTACTCATCCGTTCTGTATACAAAAGAGGGCGAATTTGATTGCTACATGAGCTTTAGAAACAATCCGGATCTGGTGCTGGTGGACACGCAGATCATCGCGCAGGCCCCCGTTCGTTTTCTGGTTGCGGGAATTGGGGATGCGCTTTCCACATATTATGAAGCAAGGGCCTGCCTGCGCTCCAACGCGAACAACATCCCCGGCGGCAAGAGTACGAAAGCGGCATTTGCAATCGCAAGCCAATGCTATGAAACGCTGCTTGAGGATGCGGTCAAGGCGAAAGAGGCGTGCGAGGAAAATGTCGTGACGCCTGCGCTTGAAAATATTGTAGAGGCAAACATATTGTTAAGCGGGCTCGGCTTTGAAAGCAGCGGACTTGCGGCGGCCCATTCCATTCATGACGGCTTGACTGTTCTTGAGGAAACGCACGGATGCAATCATGGTGAAAAGGTTGCGTTTGGAGTGTTGACGCAGCTCGTGCTTGAAAATGCTTCGTCGTGTGAAATAAGGGAGGTGCTGGAGCTCTGTCATTCGGTAGGTCTGCCCGTTTGTTTGGAAGATATTGGCGTTACGGAAATCACAAGGGAAAAGATTCTCAAGGTAGCCGAAGCTGCCTGCGCGGAAGGGGAGTCCATCTCCAATATGCCGTTTGAAGTAAATGTGGAATCCGTCGCTTCGGCGATTCTGGTGGCCAACAAGCTTGGCAAACGATTCAAAGAACAGGCGGAAATGTAACTGCCGGCGGCAGGGAAAATGCACGGATTACTTAGAAAATGTATTTTTACACTCGGATTGAGAATAGCCTGTACATAATGTGCCTGATTACACAAAGTTATGGGCGTTCAGTCGCAACGGAGTTCAGCCTACGCGCTCTGAGATGCAAGCATCGAAATCGGATACAGCTCCTGAGCCTTTGCCTTATTTGTCCGTTTTTCTTGACACACTACATGTTGCGGACTTTTTATTGAGGACGACGGTGCAAACTGAACCTATCGGTTTTCACTTATTGCTTCTTTTTCTCCTTTTTCATGAGCTTATCTGCCAGTTTTTTCTGATACAGCGCTTCCTCTGTTTCAAAATCCAAATTCTTTTTCTGGCAACGTGCCCGAAGTTCGTCGATCCGATGTACCTCTGCTTTTGCTTCCATTTCCTCCTGCTCCAGCCGCGCCGCTTCATCCGGATCGATCCATACCTCTCCGCGTGCCTCACATGCCGCTTTTTGTCGTTCCCGTATCTCTTTATGCACTTTTGGCATTAATTTTTCGATCCCAAGGAAAGCCAGCAATATGCCGCAGGCGGCATATGTGAAGACCTCCAGTCCCGCAAATCCAAACGTTATCATACCTTTTACAGAGGCTGCCTGCTCATATCCGACAGTGACGCCGTTGATGAGCTCGGGCGCCTGATATGCGCCTGTTGAACTGAGCAATGAATTGAAGATCGCCACGCCGATCCCAGCGGATACCGTGATGAAAATCGTATACACGCTGGCGGAAAACCCATCGCAGCGGAATCCGTTTTTCCATTCAACATGATCGAGTGCGTCCGCCAAAAGAGCCATGAATACATAGGCTGCCGGCAATGTTCCCATGTTTTTGATAAACTGCCCGATCAGGACGCTGGGCATATAATTTGGAACGATCCAACAGATAATACCGCCGATGATCGCCAAAGCACACCCCACAAGCGTGAGGTTGCGTTTGCCGAATTTATTTGCCAGCGGCAGCACGATAAACAATCCGAGGCCCATTGGCAGACCGCCGATGACGGAAATCATCATCTGTGTGACACCATCGTTATAGCTGCCAAGCACATAGTTGCTGTAGTAGATCAAGCTGATGTTTTTGACGTTTGCGCCGATCCAATAGATGAGCAGAAACACCATAATAATGACCCAGTATTTATCTTTGAGTACAGCGGACATCTGTTTGCGCAAGGGGATTTTTGGAATATCGGGGAGCGCAATCGTTTCCTCTGTGATACGCTCCCGTGTAAACAGGTATTCGAGAATGATCAGCGGAAATGCAAGAATGGAGATCAGACTCATAATTTTGATCCATGCGCTTTGATCAACGCCGATGGCCGGCATGATTACCATAGGGAACACGAGCGCGACAATGATGCCCGTTGCCATAATGGTTGCGATGTTGTTGAATACCGATAGGCCGCTGCGTTGCTTTGTGTTTCGCGTGGAAAGCGGCACCATCAAAGTGTGGCTCATATTATAGATCGTGAATGCGATGGAATAGAAAAAATTATAGGAAAGAAGGATCCATAGAATCTGTGTCGTTTCGCTTGTTTGTGGGACAAGGAATAAAAGTATCCCGGAAATCGTTACGAGCGGTGCAGAAATGAGCAGCCAGGGCCGCGCTTTTCCTTGACGCGTTCGCGTTTTGTCGATCACCTGTCCCATATACAGGTTCGTGATCGCGTCGATCCCTTTTGAGATGATGGGAAACATGACAAGGAATAATCCGCCCGCGACACCCGAAAGTTTCAGTACATCTGTATAGAATACGTTCAGATAGCTTGCAAGCACTGCGGTAAGTAACTGCGCTCCAATAGGGCCGATGAGATATCCCAACCATTTTTCCTTGCCTGCCACATTGGCAGATTTTATTTTACTGTCCCATCTGTGATTGTTTCCAAACCACTTTGATCCGTCCATTTTTCTACCCCCATTATTGGTTGACTTTGTTTTTCTTCAGTAACCCGACAAGTCCTCTTAATGTATGCCCATTTGCTGAGGCCACAAAAAGCTGCGCAAGCTTTAAGGGCATCTGATCCGGGCTGAACAGCGGCATGGAACCAATCGGATTTCCCGCCGCAGAATACATCAACATCTTAAAATTGGAGTCTTCATAATCCACCTTGCCGCCATTCCCTTTGGCGATCATACGCTCAATGGCTTTATACATGATCCTGCAAAGCAGGCTGGTTTCTTTCATCTCCACAATGGAGTTGCGCAGCGTGTAGCCGCCTTTCTTATTTGGCACATATTCTCCATAAGGCGCGTGGATGGTCAGAAAATCCGATTTCTGCGGTTTGCCCGCAGGCCTGTAATACCAATCTGCGCAGTCGCTTTGCCTTGGTTGCACGCCGTCCACCGCCACGTTTTGCTCTGCAATCATTTCCATGCAGTTCTTGCCAAGCTGTAACGCATATTCTCCCCGTTCGACGATCCATCCATTTTGCTCCAAGCTGTAGATGGCAAAGCTGCGTTTATCCAGTTTCATAGTGATCGTCGCTGTCTCTTTTGGGGCGAGTACCGCCTTTGCGAAGGCCTTCAGTTCGCGCTTCGGGCGATATGCTCCATTTGTGTGCGGCTCGACATATAGCTGAACAATTTCCGCGCCGCTGCGTTCTCCGACGTTGGTGATTTCGACAGATACCGCATAATCCCAATCTCCGTTTTCGACAACTTTCATGTTGCTGTATGAAAACGATGTATAGCTGAGTCCATACCCAAACGGATAACGCACAGGCACATCCGATGAAACGAAGTAGCGGTATCCGCAGAACATGCTTTCCATGTATTGTCCAAGCTCAGGGGGATGGTTGTAGGTGTCGCTGCTCGCAACGTCAGCGTATCGATAGGGATAGCTTTCCGTCAGTCTCCCGCAGGGAGAAGCTTTTCCAAATAGCAGGTCTGCCGCCGCCCGTCCTCCCGCCTGCCCGGGAAGCTGCATGTGCAGTATGGCTTTGGCCTTTTCCGCCCATGGCATTTCGATTGCACTGCCACCCGACAGTACGATCACAATGCTATCATTTTCATTTGCAAGGGCCGTCAGCAAATCGATCTGGTTTTGCGGTATCCGCATATGCTCGCGGTCGAAGCCCTCGCTTTCAAATATATCTGTCAGCCCGATGCATACAATAACGGTATCCGCATTTTTTGCCGCCTGCATCGCTTGCAGCTTCAACGCTTCATCTGTGTGGTCTTGAATGGTATAGCCTGCTTCAAACGTAATATCAGGAGCGTATTCCTGCATGCCGTCCAGCAAACTGACAAGCGTTGTCGCAACGACCTGTGAAGAGCCTGTTCCCTGATAGCGCGGCGTTCTCGCAAGCTCGCCGATCACCGCGATTTTTCCGTGATTTTCCAACGGCAGTATGGCATCCTCATTTTTCAAAAGCACTGCACTCGCCAACGCTACTTTATGCGCTAATTTATGGTTTGTTTCATATAGATCGGGTAAAACGGCGCGTTCATCACGCTCTGTCGTGCGTTCCGCCATTGTAAGCACACGAAGTGCTGCGGCATCGATGCACGCTTCATCCAGCGCTCCGTTCGACACTGCCTGCATCGTTTCTTCGTCGAATCGCCCTTTGCTTCCGGGCATCTCTAAATCCATCCCTGCCCGAAAGCCCTCGATGCGGTCGACCGTCGCGCCCCAATCGGTTATGACAGCACCCGCAAAACCCCACTCTTCACGCAATATGTCCCGCAACAGGCGTTTGCTGTCGCTGCAATAAACACCTTCGATTCTGTTATATGCGCACATCACTGTGGCAGGCACGGCTTCCTTCGCGGCTATTTCAAACGCCGGAAGATAATATTCGCGTAAAGCGCGTTCATCTACCAACACGTTCGTGACCATGCGCTGTTGTTCCTGATTGTTCAGCGCAAAATGCTTGAGCGAGGTTCCGGTGCCTGTGCTCTGAACGCCGCGGATCCATGCTGCTGCCAGCTTGCCGGAAAGATATGGATCTTCGCTGAAGTACTCGAAATTGCGTCCGCACAAGGGGTTGCGCTTCATGTTTACACCCGGGCCAAGCACGACATTCACACCCTGCGCGATTGCTTCCAAACCGATTGCGCGCCCCATTTCCTCCAACAGGTCAACATCCCACGCGGCGGAGTTTGCGCTGGCTGTTGGAAAACAGGTGGATTTTTTGCTTGCGTTCAGTCCAAGATGGTCGCCTGTGCCCTCCTGTTTTCTAAGACCATGCGGCCCGTCGCATAAAACCAAGGAGGGGATGCCATATTGCGGATAATCCTTTGTTTGCCAAAAGGATTTGCCTGAACACAATGCGATTTTTTCTTCAAGTGTCATTTTTGACAGTGTATTCTTGTGATCCATCCCATTACCCCTGCTCAACCGATTCGCAAGAAAAATCGAAGCGTCCGCTTGCCACAACGTGCCGCTCGCCATTCGGAAGCTTCAGTGTGCATGTTGTGGAGACCGGGACTTCGATATGGATATGGAACATGCCTTCCACTGTGTTCCAGTCGGACAGCACGATGCCATATGGAGTTTGCACACTGCCCCGCGCACTGGTGATGCCTCCGCCCGGCATAGGCGCGATCTGAAATGTTTTATATCCGCCGCTGGTCGGCTCTATCCCGGCGATGCGCCGATACAGCCAATCGCCTACAGCACCGTTTGCATAATGGTTGAAGGAAACCATGCCGCCATTTGAATCCTCCTCCTTTTCCTTGGTGAGGTCATTGATGTTTACCGTTCCATCCGGCCGCAGTGCGTCCCAACGTTCCCAGATCGTTGTTCCGCCCGCTTTTACCTCGTAAAGCCATGAAGGGCAGCTTTCCTCGAACAGCAAATCATATGCAGCATCAAGCCGCCCATTGTCTGAAAGCGCGAACAAAAGGTATGGTGTGCCGGTAAATCCTGTTGTCAAATGATTGCCTGCGTCGTGTACCAATTTCACAAGGTTTTCCACCATCGCCATTGTTTCATTGCCTTGTGTCATGCCGAAATGCAGCGGCAGAACATATGCCGTCTGAAATTCTTTTTTGAGCTTGCCGGCCCCGTCGGTGAACACCTTGCGGTATGCCCGCGCAATTTTTTCCCGCAAACCGTCATAGTAGGCGGCATCTTCTTCATATCCAAGTATTTTTGCAATTTTGGATGCGATGCCGCAAGAGTTGGCGAAGTATGCCGTACCAACCCACTTGCCTTTTCGTATCCATTGCATCACGGTCTCATCCGGTGCGCACCAGTCGCCAAAATGATAGAGGAGCTGCCAGATGTATCGCCTTTGTCCAAGTGCCAAAAACGACGACCATCGTTTTGCGGCTTTGAGAAATTTTTTGATTGCGGGGTATTGTTTTCTCAGCAATCCTTTGTTGCCGCGCGCAAGGTATTCTGCCCATGGGACGAGCACGCAGCTGTCACCCCAGCACGACGTTGCCATGACGGGCCACGAGTCGCCGGCACGGGGAACCACCATCGGTATCCCGCCGCCGCGTCCCTGCTCGGAACGCATATCCATGAGCCATTTGTCGATAAAACCGCTCATATCAAAATTGTAACAGGCCGTTTGCGCAAACACAGCAAAATCACCCGTCCATCCCTGCCGCTCATCGCGCTGCGGGCAATCGGTCGGGATGTCTACAAAATTGGATTTACCGCCCCAACGGATGTTTTCGTTTAGTTGGTTGATCAGATCGTGGGAACAGGAAAACGTACCGGTGTCCTCAATATCCGAATATAAAACCAGCGCGGAGAGTTCTAAATCCTCCGCCGCAATTCCGGTGACACCCACATAGCGAAACCCCATGTAAGTCAAGCGGGGCGAGTAGACCTGTTCTCCATCTTTACATAGATATGTGGCGGTCGCTTTTGCGGTGCGCAGCGATTTTACAAACAATTCGCCGTCCACCAGCACTTCTGCGTGGCGAAATATGATCTTCTGCCCGGCTTTGCCTTTTATTTTTGCACTGATCACACCCGCGAAATTCTGACCAAAATCATAGATCAGTTCGTTGCCGGGCGTGATGGTGCAGGAGAGGGGAACCATACGCTGCCTTGCCACCACAGGCGGTCCGTATTGTGCGATCAGCGCAGGATTGCCGTGTGGGGCAGTCACATCCGCATGTTTCCAATGTATCTGTTCTAAATCAACCGTTGCGTCGTAGGTTTCGCCGTCATACCACTCCGCCATTTTGTATTGGCTTTCCTCTGTTACCTCCCACGAATCGTCCGTACACACGACCCTTGACGAGCCATCCTCATATTCAATATGCAGTTCACATAAAAATGCCTGTCTGTCGGCACTGATCTTGTTCTTGCGCACATAATTAAAAGCGCCTGCAGCCCAGCCGCCCGCGGCGAACGCCATCAGCGTGTTGTTTTCGTTCAACAGATGCGTTACATCGTAGGTCTGGTACTGTATCTGATGCTCGTAGGAGGTTAGACCGGGCGCGAAATATTCGTTGCCGATTTTGCTTCCATTCAGCATCAATTCATATACGCCGAGTGCGCTTGCATTGATAAAAGCGCGCTGTATTTTTTTCTTTGTTGCAAAACTGTATCGGAAAGCCATGGGTTTGGGCGAGATTTTTTCAGGGAAGTCGTACCCGGAATCGGTGATCCATTTGGCTTGCCATGGCGTTTTAAGCCTGCCTGTCTGGAACGAGGCTGTCGCTTCGGCCGTTTTTCCGCTGCAGCTTACTGCGTGGATGTGCACATGGTAGGTCGAAAAAGGCTCCAATGAACCGCCATATAAATTGTTGACCTGATCGGTCGTTTTCATGCTCCAGTCGCCGCATGTGATGACGGCGGAATGCAATGCTTCGCCATCATCGTCCGATTCCAGTGCAAATGAAATATTTGGCGCAAAATCCGTAATACAGCCTGTCTTTTGATTTTCTATTTTGATCCACGAAATCGTCATCATATCATTGATTCCTTTGAAAAACATATAAGTATTGTCGTGACCCATATCTATGATTCTTTTTTGATTCAGAAAATGTATTGATGTTGATTCCAGTGTATCGGTTTCCAAGTGCCAAGTCTTGTAATATTGTCAGTTTTATTATATTATTGTCAAAAAAAAGATGGTGGAGAGGGGAGTCGAGAATGGATTTTGATTACGCGTATCTGTGTCAGGGGCTTGGGCACTTAACAGGCCTGGAGGCGCGAATCTATCAGGGCGATACGTTATTTGCGCACTATGTCAATTTTGAATTCAAACCGGATATCGCGGGCCTGATTCAAGAGGAGATACACGAAAAGTCGGACAATGCGTTTTATATCGAGACAGAAAGCCTGCTGATTTTTGGCATTGTGAAATGCAAACGGGATCATATTATGTTGGTGCTTGGTCCGACATCGCAAGCACATCCCGCTCAAAATGAATGCATCTCCATGCTGCATATGCTGGGTGAATCCCATACAAGATTAGAGGAATTGCAGGAATATTTTGAAAATATGGTTCCGTATCCCTTTGAAAATTTTTTGGAGATCGTCTGTTTTGTCAATTATGCGTTGAATGGCGAAAAGCTCTCTGTTGCCAATCTCGTCGCAAAAGAGAGTGACGATTGTTTGTTGCAGGAGGCCGCCGGTGCGGTTGATCGTTCCCCTGCTGAAATCGCCGAAAACCCCCACAACACGTTTCAAGCGGAGAAACTGATGCTTTCTTACGTCACCACCGGAAATATGGAAGCGATACAAACGTTTATCCGGCAGCCGCCCACAGGGCAGATCGGTTTGCTGGCGCACAATGAACTGAGACAGCGCAAAAATTTGATCATTGTTGCGGCGACTTTGATAAGCAGGGCGGCAATTTTAGGCGGTATGTCCGCTAAAGTTGCTTTAGTGCTGAGTGATTGGTATATTCAAAAAGCAGAGCTTCTGAAAAGCGGTAAGGATCTGACAGCTCTGAATATGGAGATGCTGTTGGATTACACGAGACGTGTTGAGCAAATAAAACTCGGAACAGACAGTCCCCGACTTTCAAGAAAGATCATGCGGTATATCTGTAAAAACATGAGTGAGAAAAATACGACTGCCGATCTCGCGAAACAGTTCAATATGAGCCGCACCTATCTATGTGAGCAGTTCAAAGCGGAAACAGGAAAAACCATAGGGGATTTTATCACCTCTGTTAAAGTGGAAGAAGCAAAACGGCTGCTTACCGGGACAGATATCAGCATCGCAGAAATCAGTGATTTTCTTGCTTTTTCTTCGCAGAGCTATTTTCAAAATGTATTCAAAAAGGAGGTCGGAAAGACCCCGAAACAGTATAGAGATGGGACTTGATTCTGACTCAATTTGTTTTTTCCGGCGTAAAGCTCCAGCCCCAAGATCAAACGTTCTGTATTTAGATTTATTAAAAAAAGATCCTGCATTCTGCTGTTGGAGTCAAAATTGATGTATAGACATCCTGATATGCTTGCGCTCCAAATTCTTTCATCAGCCACGTTTTGCCAACTTGTCGCGCACCTTCAATAATCAAAGGTTTGCGATACTTACTTTTTTCCATTGATAGAGTTTTTTCAGTGCATATTGGTAAATAATATCATCTCCATAGATCAACAAAAAATACGATGAATAAAAGTTTAAAAATACACTTTGTGCGCTGATTGCGGAAGCACAAATGATGGAATAGAGCTTGCTGTACCGTTGCACTTTTCATTTACTAAGTAGTATCGCTGACGCATTTGTCCATAATATTTTGCGGTATAGTTTTCAAAATATAAACCCCTGTCTGGAAGCTGGCAATGAAAACGGTGTTCAAGCTACTGATGTTCCCCGCTACTTGTTATACTTATATTGCGACTTGTGTTGAATACTATGTTATTAAATAATAGATCGCTCTTTTGAACGCACCTGCACATGTTATCGTGGATGCAAACTTTTTTCTGCCGCCCTAAAAATACAGGAGACCTAATTGGTTCAAATTAATTATGAAATTTGACGAAAACAAGTTGACATTTGATTTCCATGTGTTATAATCGTGATATAAACAATACAAGTAATACATATTATCGAAAAAGATACAAGTCAATGTAACGAATGAAATACTCAGATGGAAGAAGGGTATCGGAAAAGATACGGATACCATGTGTTTTACCTTGGAAAGGAGTGGAAAAACGGTGGACAAATCGGTTTTAACCGCAGCATATTTATGTATGCAAAAGATTCGTCAATTTGATTTATTGGTTCATGATTACGCGGCGAAAAAAGAGGTGGTCATGGGGATCATGCACTCTCATATTGGTGCGGAAGCATGCGCGACCGGCGTAATGATGCATCTGAAAGAGGATGATTACATGAGTACGACCTATCGCTGTCACGCGCATGCAATCGCAAAAGGGATCGACCTCAATGGGATGGCAGCAGAGTTCTGCGGAAGAAAAACAGGTGTTTGCGGCGGTATGGCGGGCAATATGCATTGCATTGACCAAAATATCAATATTATTGCAGGTTTTGGTATCATTGCGGCAGGACTTCCAAGTGCCTGCGGTGCGGCATTTGCATCAAAATATCATGAAAAAGATCAAGTATCCTGCGTTTTTTTTGGCGATGGAAGTATTCCGCAGGGTGCATTTCATGAAAGCATGAATTTGGCTTCCCTGTGGAAGTTGCCAGTGCTGTTTATCAACGAGAACAACCACTACGCGATGTCAACTTGCTCAAGCAACAATTTGGTGGACGAGAGCACACTGCAATACGTGCACAGCTATAAAATGCCTTGTGTGTCCGTTGATGGAATGAATTTCTTTGAGGTATATGCGGCGGCGAAAAAAGCGGTTGAATGGATTCGCGCAGGCAAAGGGCCTTATTACATAGAATGCAATTGCTATCGCTATCACGGACAATTTGAAGGGGATGCGCAGATATACAAAGTGGAAGGGGAGCAGGAATACTACTGGACAAAAGACCCCATTGCGCATTTTGCACGCACGGTTTTGGAGCTTGGATGGATGACGCAGAAAGAACTGGATGCAATAGAGGCACAAGCTGTAAAAGAGTCGAAGGAAGCGTTTGAATTTGCGGCAAACTCTCCCTTTCCTGAGCTGGAAGATATGTACAAAAATGTGTATGCGGACGAATACGCGGGGAGGGTGGATTTATGAGCAGAATGCTTTCGGTAAAAGATGCAATCAATGAGGCGATCGCGCAATCCATGCGAGAAGACCCCGATGTGTTTATCATGGGGGAGGATATTGCCGGCGGAGCGGGGAATCCCGCTTATGATAACAAGAGTGGGCTTGGTGGCGCGTATGGTGTGACTGGCGGATTGGTAGAGCAATTCGGGCGTAAACGCGTGATCGACACACCCATCAGCGAAACAGCATTTTTGGGATTGGGACTTGGCGCCGCTTTTGCGGGGATGAAGCCGATCGTTGAGATTATGTATGTCGATTTTATCGGTGTGTGTTACGATCAACTGTTGAATCAAATCGCCAAGTTTCATTATATGTATGGAGGGAAAAAATCTGCGTCATTGGTGTTGAGGATGCCTTGTGGCGCCGGATTTCGGGCAGGTGCGGAACACTCACAGACTCTTTATCCGCTGTTTGCATCTATTCCAGGTTTAAAAGTGGTGACTCCGTCGAACGCCTATGACGCAAAGGGGTTGATGATCCGCGCGATCCGCGACAAAGATCCTGTGGTGTTTCTTGAATACAAACGACTTTACTTGCAAGAGTGCGACGTACCCGAAGAGCCTTATGAGATTTCATTTGGTGAGGCGGCTATCAGAAGGAAAGGCGGCGATGTAACCATTGTGGGAGTACATAAAATGGCTGTTGAAGCGCAGAATGCGGCAGAGATGTTAGGGAAAGAAGGAATCGACGCAGAAGTAATCGATTTAAGAACGATTTCTCCGCTGGATTACGAAAGCGTGATCCGATCTGTGAAAAAAACGGGGCGTCTGGTAGTGGCAGATGAGTCTTATCCGCGGTTCAGCCTTGCTTCGGAGCTGTCCGGCGTGGTGTGTGAGCAAGCATTTGACAGCCTTATGGCACCGATCCACCGCGTGATCCCGCCCCATGTACCAATCCCTTTTTCAGCAGAACTTGAGGATGCGTGGATACCGAGCGCTTCTCAGATCATACAGGCGGTCAAAAATGTGATGAAGTGATCGGCATTCCGCAGAATCGCTCAGAACAAAGAAAAATAATGGAAGTTTTCGTTAGAATATAAAAAGGAGAGATATTATGAAAAAAATTGTATTGGTCGTAATTGCAGTTGTTTTGGCAGCGGCGACATTTCTCGTTGGATGCGCGCCGAATGAACCTTCTGAGTCCTCCGGTGCTTCGGCTTCTGCAGATGAAAAACCGTCTGAATCTGCGGGAAACAACAAAGCAAATGCCGGAAATCTTACAGTAGATACCGACCTTGCTGACATGACGTGGGATGATGTCCTCAAAGAGGCGGAAGGACAAACCGTTAACTTTTATATGTGGGGCGGAAACACACAAACCAATGATTATGTGGACAACATCATCGGTGGCGAAGCAAAAAAATATGGCGTTACCATCAATCGCGTAGGTGTATCGGACATCACGGAAGCCATCAACATCATGCTTGGGGAAAAACAGGCGGGAAAAACAGAGGATGGGGAATGCGACCTTTTGTGGATCAACGGTGCCAATTTTATGACGGCAAAGCAGGGAGATCTTCTCTTTGGGCCATTCTCCGAAAGCCTTGAAAACGCTAAGTATGTAAATTGGGACGATCCGGCTGTTGGAAACGATATGGGCTTTCCTGTAAACGGATATGAGGCTCCGTGGGGCTCTGCGCAATTGCAGATCATCTATGATTCTGAAAGAGTGAGCGAAGAGGAGCTTCCGCGTAATTTTACGGAATTGATGGAATGGGCAAAAGCCAACCCGGGTCGTTTCACATATACAGCAATCCCCGAGTTCTATGGCACACGTTTCTTGAAGTCGGGCATCTATGAACTGACCGGTGGATTTGAGCAGTATCAAGATATGGAAATGACATACGAAGATTTTGCTGAAAAGAGCGCGCCTTTCTGGGATTGGCTCGAGGAGATCAATCCATACCTGTGGCGGGAAGGAACCACCTTTCCCAAAACAATTTCGGATATTGACAAATTGTTCAGCGATAATGAAGTAGACTTTTCCATGACGCTTTCGGGCGCAGGAATTTCTGCTCAAATCAACACGGGCGTATATTCAGAAACATCCAAAGTATATGCGATGGATACGTCCATCACAGATACCAATTATGTTGCTATCGCTTTTAATTCGGGCAGCAAAGCGGGCGCTATGGTTGCCGCAAACATCATTTGTGAACCTTATGCACAAGCACAAGGCATCACGCTGCATGGCGTAAAGCCGGCGATTGACATTTCCCGCTTGGCAGCGGAAGACCAAAAAGCAATTGAGGATGAATGGGCAAAATTACCTGCGGGAACCTATCTCACGACAGAAGAATCTGCCCGGACTGCGGCACCGGAAGTGGGCGCACATCTCAATCCATATATTGAGAAAATATGGATGGAAAGAATCAAGATTTCGTAACCGGACCGGCAGAGACCCAATCATGTTGCGGGCGGGGCGGTGCGCATTACCCCGTCCCGTCCCGCGGATAAAGTGCAATCAAGCATGAGAGAAGAGTGAGGATGCTATGAAGCAAACACAAAAATGTTGGGCAATGCTTTCCCCGACGATCATCATACTATCGGTGTTTTTTGTGGGAAGTGTTGTTTTTAGCATATTACAGAGCCTGGGGTTGCTTGGTGTAACCGGAGAATCGACGCTCACGCTGGATGCATATATCAAAATATTAACGGATAAGACATTTTTGACGTCACTCGGATATTCGTTGTATATAGCGCTTGCTTCCAGCTTTTTATCGATAGCGATTGCAATTTTGATTGCAGTGGCAATTCGAAAAACCTTTATTGGTAAAAAACTAGTCATGTTCACCTTTCAATTTCCGCTGCCAATCCCCCACATGGTAAGTGCTGTGGCGGTATTGATGATGTTTGCGCAAAGCGGTTTTATGTCAAGGCTTATGAATGCATTCGGGCTGGTGGGCTCGCCCTCTGATTTTCCTGAAATCGTAATGTCTGCGGGCGGAGTTGGAATATTGCTATCGTTCCTGTGGAAATTTGTTCCATTTATCGGCGTTGCGGTAATCGCAATTTTGCAAACAACGGGTGTTGCGTATGAGGAACAAGCGACGAGTTTGGGCGCGAGCCCGTTTCAGCGATTCCGCCATGTGCTTGTCCCGTTGGTGTGGCCGGCTGTGTATTCAAACTTCATCTTATTGTTTGCGTATGCGTTCGGTGCGTACGAAGTTCCGTTCCTGCTTGGCGGAACATATCCTGAAACGTTATCTGTTGTAGCATTCAGGATGTACAATGATCTGGATTTGGCGCTTAGGCCGCAGGCAATGGCGATGGCAAATATCATCACGATCGTTGTGCTCATACTCATTTTTGCTTACCGTAAAATTGCGACAAAAGTACAGTATGGAGGGAGAAACTCATGAGCAATCTAAAACCAATGCGCATCAAACAGCATCATGGAGGACGCAATTTGGCGATCGTCATCATCATGCTCTGCGTCATTGTACCGTTTATCCCCATCATACTTTGGTCGTTTAGTTTTCGCTGGCCATATCCCGACATGCTGCCTACGTTTAGCATGCGGGCATGGGAATACGTTTTTTCTCAGCAGAAAATAGTGGGAGCACTGTTTCGCAGCATATTACTTTCGAGCTCGGTTACGGTGATTTCCTTGATTATCGGCTTTCCCGCAGCGCGTGCTCTAGGTATGTATAAGTTTAAGGGAAAAGGTTTTGCGGATATGTTTATCAATCTGCCTGCGATCGTTCCAGTTTTGGCAGTTGCGATGGGAATCCAGATCATTTTTATCAAGATGGGATTGGCAAACACATTTGTAGGCGTTATGCTTATCCACCTTGTTCCCACACTGCCATACATGATTTTGAACTTGGTGGGTGTATTTGAAAATTATCAAGTGGAATATGAGCATCAGGCGCGCAGTCTGGGATGCGGCCCGCTGAAAACAATACTGACGATTACTGTGCCTACAATATTCCCGGGGATTGCGGTAGCGTGTTTGCAATCATTCCTTGTGTCGTGGACACAATACTTGCTCACACGCATGATCGGCGGTTCCGCTGTAGAAACATTGCCAACATTGCTGTTTTCGTTCTTGACAAGCGGGGATTACGCGGTATCCGCAGCAGTATCCATCGTGTTTATCTTGCCGGCAATTGTATTGTTGGTGCTGACATCGAAATATTTGGTCGGTGGTAAAAGAGAATTGGGAGGCAGGGGAGTATAATGACTGAATTGGTGTTGAAAAACATTGTAAAAACGTATCCCGGTGCAACGGAGCCAAGTGTAAAAGATATGAATTTGCACATCAATCCGGGCGAGATGATCGCGTTTTTAGGGCCGTCGGGCTGTGGAAAATCCACAACATTGAAGATGATCGCAGGCCTTGAGGAACCATCGGAAGGGGATATTCTCTTTAACGGAGAATCCATCACGGCGGTGCCGCCGGAAAAGCGTGAGGTCTCCATGGTGTTTCAAAAAGCATTGTTGTTTCCGCACATGAGTGTGGGAGACAACGTGGGCTTCGGATTGAAAATGCGCGGAGTGCCCAAAGCAGAGATCAAGAACAGAGTGGAGGAAATGCTCAAGTACGTACAACTTGACGGATATGCAGGCCGTCGTCCGTCTCAGCTTTCAGGCGGGCAGGAGCAGCGGATATCCCTTGCGCGCGGACTGGTGATCAATCCGAGAGTTTTTTTGCTGGATGAACCGCTTTCTGCGTTGGACGCGAAGCTCAGGATCGAGATGCGGGAGCTGATTTTAGCCATTCAACGCAAAATGGGGATCACCACCATATTTGTAACGCACGATCAAGAGGAAGCTGTTATGATGGCGGATCGGATCGCCATGATGTTCAATGGTAAACTCGAGCAGTTCGACAGGCCGGAAATGTTTTATGAGCGTCCGAACTCAAAATGTGTGGCAGATTTCTTCGGCTGTACCAATTTTATTCGCGGGACGCAAACGGGAAACACCGTAAAAACGCACCTGGGCAGTTTTGTTTTGCCGGATTTGCCATATGACAACCGAGACGTATATTTGGTTGTGCGTCCGGAAGCGGTAGAGATCGTTGAAGAAGGAAAAGGGATTCCCGCAGTGATAAAAACCCGGATATTCATGGGTACGAACGTTCGCTATATCGTGGATATGGGCGGACTGGAATTCCAGTTCACCTTCGATGCCATTTTGAGGCATGTGGAAGGGGATACCATCTATTTACGCCTCACTGAACAGAGGCTGTGGGCAGTCGCGTATGATGAGGAGGCATGTGATATTGAAGAAGCTAATTGACGATCGTCAAACGTTGGTCGCAGATATGCTTGAGGGGTATGTGCGCGCATACCCGCAGCGCGTGAGGCTAGCGGGAGAAAAGAACAATCTGCTCTGCCGCGCACAAAAAAAAGAGCAGGGTAAGGTGGGTGTGCTGATCGGAAATGGCTGCGGACACGAACCGGCGATGATCGACCTCGTAGGCAAGGGGTTGTTCGATGTCAATGTATGCGGGGATATTTTCACTGCCCCCCCTCCTTTTGAAATGCTGGAAGGAATTCAGGAAGCGGACTGCGGAGAAGGGGTACTGGTATTGGTTTCCTCTCACCAGGGGGATATTCTTAATGCAAAAATGGCGGTCATGCTGGCTGAGGCCGAGGGAATCACTGCGAAAATGTTCGTTTTGTATGACGATATTGCGTCCGCACCGCCAGATCAACCCGAGGAAAGAAGAGGAACGGCAGGGCTGTTTTTCTGCTTTAAAATGATATGTGCCGCTGCAGAGCGCGGATGCAGCTTGGAAGAGTGCATCGACATTGCCCGCAAGGCGCGCGACAGTGTGCGTACGTTGTCGGTCGCTGTTTCTGCGGGGACAAACCCTGTGACGAGCAGGCAGACGTTTGAATTACCCGATGATGAAATCGAAGTGGGCATGGGCGTACACGGCGAGGCAGGACAAGGGCGCATCAAATTACCGACGGCCCGAGAATTGTCTGCATACCTGCTTGAACGCCTGATTGCGGATCGGCCCTACAAAAAAGGTGAAAAAGTGATGGTGCTCTTAAACAGCATGGGCGCCACCACACGCATGGAGCTCATGATCTTGTTTCGGAACGTTGCCCAATATCTGCGCAATGCGGATATTGAGCTAGTGCGCTCGTGGGTGGGTATTTATGTGACCACACAGGAAATGGCGGGGTTCGCGCTCTCTCTTTGCGCGGTAGACGACCGGATGCTCGAGTTGTTCGACGAACCCGCGCAAAGCCCGCTGTTCAATCTTGCGTTTTAGTGGAGGGGATTGATATGCTGCGTATTGGGTTGGTTGGGGTGAATGCGCCTGTCTACTATGCGCAGGAGGAAGGCGTTTTACAAAAAAGCATACAAGGATTGTGTGCGCTTGCAAAAAAATTAGGGAATTTTGAATTGGTCGCTTATCCGGAATTGATCTGTGAAACGCAGGACGCTCAAAAAGCGATGAGTCATTTCACAGAAAAAGGGATTGATTTTTTGATGATCCAAAACAGTGCACTCAGTCCGGGGGAATGTTTGAATGTATTGGCGGACACAAATTTGCCGCTGGGAATATGGGCGGTACGTGAACCCACCCAGGAGGGAGACATCCGCCTGCACAGCATGGTATCCATGAATTTGTATACCAGCATACTCAAGCAGCGCGGAAATGTGATCTATAAATGGTTTTACGGGAATGTGGAAAACGAAATGTTCCAACGCTCCTTCGGGCATACCGTGCGCGCGCTGTGCGGAAAAAAAGAGTTGAATGATTCAAAAGTTGCGCTTGTGGGTTCGGTCGCGCCGGGGTTTTATAATTTGGAGCCAGACGAAAGCTTCCTGCAAGCACAGTATGGGGTTCAGCTTGTCAGAATACCGTTTGATGAGGTGGAGGTACGGACGCGGGCGTTGAGCCATCAGCGTATACAGGAAACGGCGGAAAATATTTTCCGGGGCAAACTGCAAAGCGGCGTTTCGCATCTGGACGCAGAAAATACGGTGAAAGCATATTGCGCACTTCGAGATTTGCTCGATGAGTGGGGGATCATGGCAGCGGCTGTTAGTTGCTGGCCCGAGTTTCAGAACAAATTTCAAATGGTTCCCTGTGTGGCATTCACCGCCTTGGGGGAACAAGATGGAAAGTTTATCAGCTGCGAAGGAGATGTTGGGGCTGCAATGACGATGGAAGTGATGCACGCCTTTACGGACCGCATGCCCGTCACCTTGGATTTTACTGCGCTCAAAGAAGATCACAGCGCGTTTTTGCTCTGGCATTGCGGCGTAGGGAGTGCGGATATGGCACCGAAAGGAGAATTGCGTATTATCCCACAGCCGATGATGGGAAGAAAAACCAATGAACGTATGGGGATGTCCTACGATTACCGCTTTAGGCATATGCCTGTCACAGTGGCACGATTGAGCGCGCGCAATGAACATATATTTGCTTTTTCAGGAGAGATGCAGGATGTGCCGCCGGCCGGATACGACGGAACACGTGGATGGTGCGGGAACTTGGCAATGGACGATGAGCCTGTGCAGGCGCTCGATATCCTCCAAACAATTGCCCGCAATGGTATAGAGCACCATTTGGTGGTGGGTGGCGGGAAGTGTGAAGCAGCATTTAGCGAATTTGCATATTTTTGCGGAGGACATAAAATAATGAAAACGGCTTTTTGTGAACATTTATGAGAAAAGACAGGCCGGGCGCAAATGGGCCATTGCGAATCGGTTGTACAAAAAATCATGTGATTGCGGACAGAGACCTGCTTGCTCTGTTCATAGCCACATAAAAATAGTATAATATTACGCAACGGATGTGTGGCACATGCGAGCGTACGAAAGCAAGTTCTTTTGGAGGTTAAGCAATGCAGCATACAGTTATGGGAAAACAAGGGCATTTGAATCGGTTGTGGGGTGAGGAGCGCGTGTTGCGCGCGCTCGCGATCGACCACAGAATCGTTTATCAAAATATTTTGGCTGGGTATATGGGAAGAGAACCGTCGGCAGAAGAGATCGTACAGTCAAAGATAGATGTGATTCAAAGCCTGAGCGCATATTTTTCTGCGGTGCTGGCAGATCCGCTTTATGGGGGGAGACGATTGCGGGAGTCGGGATCGCTGCGTGCAGACCAAGGCTTGCTACTCAGCATCGAAGGCAATGATTATAGTACGCAGACATTTGCGGATGATTATTTGATGGAGGGCGTTACGCCGGAATCGATTGCGCAAGCAGGCGGGGATTGTGTGAAGTTGTTTTTATACTATAATCCGGATTCACCGCTCAAAGAAGTGCAATTAAAAATGATTGGCGAAGTTGCTGAACAATGTTCAAAGACGGAAATCCCGTTTTTGCTGGAACCGATTTTGTTCGAGTGGGGGCAACCTTATATACAGGAAGAACGCGCAGAGCTGATGCTGCGGACAGTGCGTGAAATGAATGGATTCGAGATCGACATTTTGAAGTTGGAGTTTCCGGGCAGCCTTACATCATGGGAGGATGCGGAAAATGCGGAGATTTGCAGGACAGTCACGCGTGAGGCGGAAATGCCTTGGATTTTACTCTCACAGGGTGTGGATGCAAAGCAGTTGAAACAACAGATCGCTTTTACGGCGGCGGGCGGCGCACAAGGCTTTGCGATCGGTAGGACCGTTTGGCAGGACTATCTTGTCTCCGGGCAAAAAGATAAGCGGAGACGTCTTGAAGAGATGATTCATCTTTTTGAGGAATGCTCTAATATCGCACTAAAACGCGGTCAGTAAAAAGGGGGAAGTATCATGGCGAGTCGCGAAAAGCAGAAGCCGATCTATATGGATATCTGCAACGACATCAAAGAAAAAATTGAAAACGGGGAGTATGTCAAGGGCGGCGCAGTTCCAAGCGAAAGCGAAATTCAAGCAATGTATGGTGTGAGCCGCATAACGGCACGACGTGCATACAAAGTGCTCATTGATAAAGGTATTTTGCGTACCATTCAGGGAAAAGGCACTTATGTCAATGATTTGGACTCCCAGGATTGGACGTGGATGCGTCGCTTTACCAAGCAGGTACGCGCCATGGGCAGAACGCCCTCAACGAAAATGATCAGTTTTAAAACGATTCCCGCGACTGCGGAAATGGCGAGAAATTTGGAAATCGAGCAGGGCGAGGCGTGTTACTATCTGAAACGTGTGCGCTATATCGACAATATGCCCGTCTGGCTGACCAAGTCTTACATCCCGGCCGCAGCGGTTGAGGGATTATCAAAAGACTATTTTTCTGTGAAAGGGAATGCGCAATCTGTCTATTTTGTGCTACAGCATGATTTTGATATTATAGCATTTTTTTCTGAAGAGCTGATGGCTGCGGTACAGGTGACGCAAAAAGACGCACCTTTGCTTGGTCTCGATACGGATAAGCCCGTGATATCGACGGCTTCGATCGGCAGAACGGCGGAAGCAAAACCCATTATATACGAAGTGACGATCTTCGAGCAGAGTATCAGTAAGAGTCAAAGGATGAGGGACTAAACACAATTCAACATCGAATTTCACAGCTGTTTTCACCTGTAAACCGTCCTCAGAGCAGGATGGATGCACAATTTAATTGAAAGGAAGGAGCGTATGATGCCGAAAGGCAGCATACGTGCGGGGTTGCTATGATTAAATCAGTTCATCTTTCTATGCTTTGCGACACTTGGAATACCGACATCGCGCCGTTTCTGACCGCTCTTGCGGGAGGCGGATTCGACGGTGTGGAACTATCGCTTTTTGAGATGGATACGCAAGGCTTAAAACGTGTCGCGCACGCAATCCAAAATAACGGTCTCAAGCTTTCGTTTGGTACGGGGGTCGGCGCAGATACGGACATAAGCAGCACAGATAAAAGGGTACGCATGGCCGGAATCACATATTTAAAGCAGTGCATTGATTATGCGCAGGATTTCGGGGCGGAACACATCAACGGTGTGCTATATGCGCCATGGTTTGCGTTTGATTTTGCGCGATTGGAAGAAAGGAGGCAATGGAGCGCGCAAAGCCTGTGTGAGATTGCAGAATATGCCTGCGAAAAGGATGTGCTGCTGAATTTAGAAGTGCTCAATCGTTTTGAAAGTGATTTTTTTAATACGCTAGACCAAGGAAGCATGTTTTTGAAAAGGATCGATTCGCCCAATGTCCGATTGCTTGCAGATACATTTCACATGAATATTGAGGAAGACGATATTGCCGAGACGCTCTTGACAAATTTTGATGTAGTGGGCAGCCTGCACGTTTGCGAAAATCATCGCGGCGTTCCGGGGACGGGACACATTCCATGGGAAGATGTGTTGGGAGGGCTCAAAAAGAAGGGCTATGACGGTTGGCTGACCATAGAAAGCTTTGTGCGGTCAGGAACGCAGGTGGGAAATGCGCTACGCATCTGGAGCACGAGGGGCGAACCGCTTGAGCAGGCGCTGAAAGGATGCGCGTTTTTGAACGAGGTATGGGAAAGGGTGTAAAACATGAAAGAGCAGCAATGGTATTTGGGAGTTATGAAAGAGGCGCTCGCTGATCTGGAAGCGAATTGCGACGAGCTTTGCGCGCTTGATGCAAAGGCGGGCGACGGTGATCATGGCATTACCATCACCAAGGGAATCCGTGCGGCAGTGCAAGAATTGGAAAAATTACCCGAAGAGGAGAGTTTGGCAAACTGCCTAAAAACGACGGGATATGCGATGCTGCGTTCAATGGGCGGTGCGTCCGGCCCTATATTCAGTACGTTCTTTATTCAAGGGGCGATTGTGTTGTCCAAGCGGGAAAGCTGGGATGCCGAAACCTATCGGGAGATCCTTTCGGGAACGCTGGATGCACTAAGGGAATTAACAGGTGTGTCGCCGGGGGATAAAACCATGGCGGATACGATTGCAGGCGCTCATTCTGCACTTTGTTCACAAGAATATATGAGCATCGAAGATGCGCTGTTTATGGCGGGAAAAGGCGCATGGGAAGGCGCTCAGTCAACAAAAAATATGATTGCACATAAGGGCAGGGCAAAATATTTGGGAGAACGTTCCGTGGGATTTGTGGATGCAGGCGCACAATCGATGAGCTTGATTTTGTGCGCTTTGGCAAAAAAGTAAAAGAATCAAAGGAGAGCAAAGGAGGCAATCAAAATGGAAAAAGTAATCTATGACTGCGATAATACGATGGGCGTGCCGCGCTCGGATATAGACGATGGACTGACGTTTTTGTATTTATATGGACATCCGGATATTGAGGTGTTGGGCTTGACGCTGACCTTTGCAAACAATACGCTTACAACCGTTTATGCAAATACGGAGCAAATGCTTGATGATCTAGGGATCAAAGACATTCCGGTACTGCGCGGCGGACGGGATCGTGATGATTATGAACACGAAGCGGCACGTTTTTTAGTAAAAACAGTGGACGAGAACCCCGGCGAGATCACTGTAATCGCAACGGGATCGATGCAAAACCTTTACTCGGCCTTTCAAATGGACCCGCAGTTTTTTGAAAAAATCAAGCGCGTAATGATTATGGGCGGCATATTGGAGCATTTGTATATCAATGGCGCGTACGTGCGAGAGCTGAATTTTTCGGTTGCGCCAAAAGCGGCTTACGAGGTGTTTAAACATTGCAGGAAAATCGATCTGTTTTCTTCGCAAACAACAGCACAGGCATATTTTGGAAAGGAGGAGATACAAAAGATTTATGATTCGGGTACGAAACTCGCAAAATACTTGCAACCCATAATCGAAGATTGGTGTGAGTATCTGACCCCCAAGTATCATGAGCCTTGTTTTCACAATTGGGATCTGGTGCCTGCGATCTATCTCACAAATCCGGAATATTTTGATACATCGGATTTGCGCGTCGTAGTTGACGAAGCTTATATGTGGGACGGGCTTATTCCAGAGGATCAAGGCTCTGAAAATTGTTCCTGCACTATTTTGAATCATCCTACAAAGATCAATCAGTTGGATGCATTCAATCAAAAATTTATTGAAGTTTTAAAACTTGCTGACGAGAAGTGCAGGATTCGGTATTACCCGCAATATCTTTATCCTCGCAAAGAAGACTAATTAAAAAAAAGGAGATTTATTATGGCCAACAAATGTAAAATCACTTGTATAAAAAAGACTCTGCAAACGGAATTGATCGCGCAATACCACAAAGGTGACCCGATTGTGCCGTGCACGCAATTCGAGGTTGGCGATGTTTATTACGCAACGACGACCGAACTACCCGATGGGTTTTGCGCATGGGCGTTCGGCGACATTTCGAGAGAAATAGCGCTGGTTGCGTACGATGAAACCCAAAAGACAAGCAAAGTGACATGCTGCACATCCGGTTATCATAATGTATATTTCTACATTGAGCCGACGGATGATTAAGCTTGCTGTGTGTTTTGAATGAATGCAGCTGCAATAAAATACTGATGTGAAAACGTTTTGCAAGCAGGATAACCCATGACACAGTATAGGGCGGGAAAGTTGGATTCCCGCCCTATGCATTCAACAGCGTTTGTCGCAGTCTTCTGCGCCGGATGGGCTATAGAGCAAAACACGATGACATTCGGATGATTTGCACTTTGCCCGGAAAAAAATCGCTCACATAGATCACATCCACGTGTACCTGAAGATACCAACTAGCATAGCACAGATAATGGCATATCGAATGATTTTGTGTCCATTAAATCGGGAATAGGCGCATATATTGACAAGTCCTAGGATTTTATTTTCATCAGGTTTTCCAGCCATAGTTTGCTTCTGCTAACTATATGGATTCTTCCATGATGATTTCTGATATCTTGCGCGCTGCTAATTCGTCGGTGATTAGGATGTTAATATACCCTCCGCGCATTGCACTTAAAATAGCATCTGTTTTAGCTAACCCACAGGCGGCACCAATACGCAGGGGAACTTTAAGAAGATTTTCAATATCGATGGCAATGACACGCTCTGTAAAATTTGTGTTGCTAAGCTTGCCATGGATATCAATCTGTGTACCGCAAATGTCACCCACTGCCCCTTTACGAAGCATGAAATCGACTTCGGACTTTTTGATGTGCCCAGATTTATAGATTGCGGAAAGATTGGCCTTGTTGCTGCCAAGTCCTAAAAGTGCGATATCAATCTGCTTCATTTTCTCAAAATGTTTTTTCAAGTCGGGTTCTTGGAGTAACAAGTGCTTTAATACAGGGCTTTTTACGATCATCGGCGCTTGCAATAAATATCCAGAACCGTTAAAATGGCGTTGCAACTGTTTGACAATTTCCTGCCCATCCATATTGATGCTTCGCGCGCCCATACCACCAATCATTTGGATGACATCGATGTCGTAAATACGTGAAGCCTCAAAATGAGAGGCGATTTGAAAAAGAGTGGACCCCCACGCGACACCCAGCGTCATGCCGTCGTGCAGCAAACTTTCCATATATTCAGCCCCTGCAATTCCAACACTTGTTTTGATGTCATCGGGGGTGCCGGTCGATGGAACAATAACCACTTCCTTCATGTTGAATTTTGTTTTCAATTGTTTTTGCAAATCAAGCGAAGAAGAGGATAGACTATTTATTTTAAACTCAACAATACCATGCTCGACACAGGCTTTAAGCATTTTGGAAACATTAGAGCGGGATACGTGGATTCGCTCTGAAATTTCCTGTTGTGAAAGCTTGTCAATATAATACATGGTTGCAACCTTTACGTGCAAATCATATTTTTCGCGGTTTAATTTATTCATAATTCCCTTTGAAAATCGGCACCATATCTGGATGCTATTTGTGAAAATGATATCAAAACATAGTGGGTTTGTCAACAAGCGGGGAACGGATCCTTGCCCAAAACACAACAAATGTGAAAATTTGAAATAAAAATGCAACATCTTGTTCTAATTATCGTCATAAATAAAAGTGTTCACGGCGATATTTGGAACATATGTTCAAAATTAAAATTTAATTTGACATATTACACACATATGCTATAATTCACTTATGACATCAAAAAAGTAAAAAAAGGAACATTCGTTCCAGACGAATGCAAAATTTCCAAAAATATTCAGTAACACGTAGAGTAACAACGAAAATAAGATTTTATTTCCAAACAAACAAAAATATAAAAAAGTATAACAATAAGTGCATGTTGAGGAAACAGTGTATGGATATTAAAGTATGCGCGTCGATATTATCGGCAGATTTTTTGAACTTGGGGAATGAACTGCGACGGGCGGAGGCATCGGGGTGTGATTATATTCATGTAGATGTGATGGACGGCGTGTTTGTTAAGAATATGGCGATCGGATTGTGCGTGGCGCAATGGCTGCCCAAAGGTACAAATTTGCGTCTGGACGCGCATTTGGCGGTGTGTAATCCCCAAGATTTTATTGAGATGTTTGCGGATGCCGGAATGGGAGCGATTTTGTTTCACCCGGAAGCCTATTCACATCACTACGCGCTTATCGAAAAAATAAAAAGAAAGGGAATGCTGGCAGGAGTCGTATTGCAGCCGTCGAGCAGCATTGAGTGGATTCGTCCCATGCTTGCAGATATTGATATCATCGACCAACTAGCTGTGAATGCCGGGTTTCCCAATCAGGCGTACAACATGGTTGTAAACGATAAGCTTCGTGAGCTTAGGCAGCTACGCCAAGAACATGCGTTCCATTATGAAATTCAAGTGGATGGAGGGATTGACAAAGCGACGGCAGGAATTGCCATTGATGCGGGTGCGGATGTACTGATTTCCGGATCGACGCTGTTTGAAAGCGAGGATATGGCGGCGACGGTAAGAGCAATGAAGGGAATCTTGCAATCATGAAAAACAAAGTGCAGATAGGCTTGTGTGCGATGATTGTGCCAGTCGTTTTGCTTGTACTATCGGCTTGTACATCGGTAATGCGGGAGAGGGCGCCCGCACAAGAGGTCACATCGTCCCAAATGCAAGAGGTATCAGTGACATCTTCCATCGCGGGGGTAAGTGATGAGGTATATGCAAGAGGGCTTGCCTTCATCGAAAAGATGGATACAACGCAGATGATTGGTCAGGCGGAGGGAGAGGAACAGCTCGATGCGGTCGCCGAAGAAGACGGGACGGATACAGAGCTCTTGTTTGAAGATGATTTATATATTCTTTGGGTTTATCATAACCTAAAAAGTATTGACAGCGCTGCGGAGGAAATGAATGTACGGCGTAAAAAGGCTGGAATAGAGCAATCAATTCAGCAGGAGTACGCGTTCATTAGACAAAGGATACTGGACGCGAGAACACAGGATGATTTGTGGGCGATCTGGAATGATATAAAGGCTGTACCCAGCAAACAAGAATGAAATTTCTACTGCATAAAAAAATGGTAGAAAAGAAGATAATCATTAGGAGGTAAGATTATGTCAAAGAAAAAAATCACAATGATCATTGCATTGGTGATGGTCGCGCTGTTCATGGCGTCGTGCTCTGGTGGCGGAGGCACCGTATCGCAGGCTCCCGCGGAATCGCAGGCACCGGCTGAGAGCGGAACCGCATCCGCAGATGCATCTGCGGACACGCCTACAGAAGATGCGGGACAGGCAGTTAAGCCGGTAGAGGGCGGAAAATTGTCCATTACGTGGGTGCATATGAGCCCGGCTGCGCAGTCTGAACAGAGAGCGTTCACGGGATTTAGTGAATACCTCAAGGCCCAGGGATGGGAATGGGATGTTCAGGAAGTGGAATCCGCCGGTTCCGGCGAAAAGATGGCCAATAACATTGAGGATGCCGTCGCAAGAGGTGTGGATGCGATCATCGTTTCGATGGCTGATCTGCGCGCTTCGGCTGCCGCGCTTACGGCCGCTAACAACGCAAATATTCCGGTGTTCTCGATTGATTCGGAATACACACCCGGCGTGGTGTGCGATATTACATCCAACAACTATGTTATGTCCTCTAAGGTGTCGGCATATCTTGTAGACAGCATGGGCGGACAGGGAAACATTTGTGCTTTGAGAATGGCAGAGCATCATGGCGTGCGCAAAAGAGGAGAAATTTTGGTAGATGTTATCTTGAAGGAAAACCCGGGGATTACGTTGCTTGAGGATCATAACATTGATTATGGCAACTTCTATGCAGATTGCCAGAAGACAACGGAAGACTGGCTTGCGAAGCATGGCGATAAGATCAATGCGATCTGGGCCGGCTGGGATGAACCGGCAATGGCGGCATCTGACGTAATTAAAGCGGCGGGGTATACGCGTGACAAGATTAAGGTTGTGGGCATCGACGGCCATGACGGCGCAATCGACATGATTCGCAATGGAGACCCGCTAGTCGCGACGGTTGCACAGGCGTTTGAAGTGATGGGTGAAAAATGTGCGCAGGTGGTTCAGAAGATGATGGTAGAAGGGCAGTCGTGGGACGAAGCGGTCGGAACGACTACACTTTATACAGATTCTCCGTTAATAACACCTACTAACGTACCGGAAACAGGCGAGCCTGCTTATATGGTAACGGACTTCTATAATATGTAAGTAATCGAAATACAGAAACAGTATTGCAAAATGAGATTACGCGGGAGAAATGCGTAGACATTTCTCCCGCGTAGCATAAAGGAGGAAACGCTGTTGGACGTTTCAAAAGTCATTCTAGAAACAAGAGGAATTAACAAGCGGTTTCCGGGTGTGCACGCGCTAAAGGATGTGGCGTTCAACCTGCGCAGTGGAGAAATTCAGGGATTGGTTGGGCACAATGGTGCAGGGAAGTCCACATTGGTGAAGGTTCTCACAGGTGCGTATATTCCCGAGGCTGGCGACATTTTGCTGGATGGGGAAAAGGTGGTGTTTCATAGCCCGAAGGATGCCATTGCAAAAGGGATTGGTATTGTAACACAGGAGGGTACGCTCATTCCGTCGTTTACCGGAATTCAGAACATTTTTCTTGGTCAAGAAGACCGAAAGATGGGGGTGGTACTGGAGAAGGTGTTGGAACAAAAGGGAAGGGACCTGCTTTCAAGAACTGACCTTGACATGATCGATTTGAAGTTGACGGCGGAGGAGTTAAGTCCCGCGCAAAGAAAAATCGTTGAAATCCTGAAGATCATCAATATGAATCCACGAATCGTTATTTTTGACGAATCGACGGCGGCACTTTCGGACAGAGAACGAAAGCTGCTGTTTGATATTATGTATAGCTTCCGTGACAAGGGGATCGGGGTTGTATTTATTACGCACTATATTGAAGAGGTATTGATGGTGTGCGATCGAATCACGGTGATGCGCGACGGTCAGAATGTAGGTGAACTTGACGGCAAAACCGCGACAAAGCATGACATCGTCAAGCTGATGATCAATAAAGAGCAAAAGTCGGAATTCCCGGAATATGAGAGAAAGATTGGCGAGGTGCTGCTGGAGGCTGAGCATGTGAGTGACGGACATATGGTGAAGGATGCCACCTTTCATGTGAAGCGTGGAGAAGTAGTTGGCTTGTTTGGGACGGTAGGTGCAGGCAGAACTGAACTGGGGGAAGCAATTTTTGGCGCGCGGGCCATTACTTCAGGCGTGGTGAAGATGAAACAAAAAGAGATCCGCGTGAAAAACACGATGCAGGCGATTAAAGAAGGGATGGCGCTTATCCCTGATGACAGATTGAAAAAAGCGCTGATGCTGGAAGAAAACGTCATTGACAACATTACACTGCCGTTTTTGAAAGACTATACCAAAGGGAACATTGTCAACCGCGCGAAGGAAGTGGCGGACGTGGAGGAAACCATCCGTAAGCTGGATATTAAAACTCCTTCCGCTTATACGAAGGTCAATTCGCTCAGCGGCGGAAACAAGCAAAAGGTTTCCTTTGGGAAATGGATCACAGGCGTCAAACGCAGGACTGATTTCTTTATTTTTGACGAGCCGACGGAAGGTGTCGATGTGGGCGCATGTGCGGAAATGTACAAGATTATTGCTGATTTAGTGCAGGATGGCGCGGGCTGTTTGGTGATATCTTCTGATTTGGCAGAGGTGATCGGTCTTTCGGATCGGGTCTATATTATGCGCGAGGGCGTTATTGTTGCGGAATTTTGCCGCGGAGAGGCGGACCTGCAGCATCATTTGATAGCCACATCATTGGGGGCAAACGAAGGGGAGGAAGTACAAAATGGAAAAAACATCTCTTGAGAATAGGGCAAAGCGCTCGGCATTTTTAGCAAAATATGCAACGCTCATTACATTGGTTGCAGTTTTTATTATCTTTATTTTTGCAACGGATAATTTTCGGTTCATTCAGCCGGATAACCTGCTGAATGTATTGCGGCAGGTTTCAATTCTGGCAATTGTTGCATTGGGTGTGACCTTTGCGATGGCCGCCGGCGAAATGGACCTTTCGACGGGTTCTGTCGTTGGCTTCGGCTGCGTGCTGGCGATGGGGCTGCTTTCTAAGCAAAACCTGGAGCCTCTTCCGGCGATGCTTATTGTGCTGGCGATGGGTGCTTTGTGCGGTGCGCTCAACGCGGGAATCACCATCATATCTCGAATCCCATCGATCATTGTAACGTTGGGAATGCAGACCATTGTGCGAGGCTTTATATATATGTATTCAGATGGGAAATCGCTATACGGAAACAACCCGGAAATTTATCAGTTTATTGGACAACAGAATGTGGGAGGGATTCCGATTCTCGTCATCATTATGCTGGTATTCATTTTTGTTGTGTATTTCATTTTGAATAAGACACTCGCGGGACGCTATATTTATGCGACGGGCGGGAACCAGCAAACAGCCCGGCTTTCAGGCATAAACACCAGAAAATATAAGTTCGGTGCGATGATGGTGTGCTCCGTATTTTCGGCTTTTGCGGGCATCTTGCTGGCGGCGCGTATGGGCAGTGGACAGCCAACTGCAGGCGACACCTATACGATGGAAGCGCTGAGCGCCGTGTTTATTGGGATGACCACCATCCGCGTGGGACGCGCAAATGTTTTGGGAACGATTGTTGGCGTGTTTTTGCTGGGAGTATTATCGAATGGTCTTAATTTGTTGGGGTGGCAGTACTTCTGGCAAGATATTACCAAAGGTGCGGTTATGATTGCGGCAGTCGCGATATCCGCTTCAAAATCGGAATTAAAACTCATGTAGGATTGGCGGAGGATGGAAATGAAAACTTGTATCATTACTGGTGCAGGTACAGGAATTGGGCAGGCGACGGCAGTCGCCCTCGCCGCCGATTCCGAGTACCGGGCGTTTGCTTTGCTCTCGATTGGAATGGATGGCCTCGAGGAAACCAAACGGCTGATGTTGGAAAAGGGATCGGAGGACATGGAAATTGTGCTCTATGATCAGGATTTAACGCAGTATCAGGAGGTGGATGCCGTTGTAGAAGATATCGATCAACACTTCGGGAGTATCGATGCGCTGCTCAATGTGGCGGGATATTCTAAGGAATGCCCTTTCTTTGAGATTGAACTTGATTTGTTTAAGCGGACGTTTGAAATTAATGTATTCGCACTGTTTTATTTAACACAGTGTGTTGCGCGGCGTATGAAAGGCAAGGGTGGCGTGGTGGTGAATGTGGCTTCTACATCGGGATCGACACCACGGCCCGGATGGTTGCCGTACGCGGCATCGAAATCCGCAGTAATCAGTATTTCACGCACACTGACTTATGAATTGAAGGAACACGGTATTAAGTTGTTCAATATTTCGCCGGGACGATGTGCAACGGCGATGCGCAGAGACTTGCGCCCAAACGAGGACGCAAGCGTGATCATGCAGCCGGAGACGGTGGGCAATATGATTGCCTTTTGCGTCAAACATCCTGACAGTTGCATCGATGGGCAGGATATCATTGTCAGACAGTTCGATTGATTGCTTCTAGCGAGGAGGACGAGATGGGCAAACAATATGTATTGGGAATTGATTTTGGTACATCAGGCGTGCGCGCGGGGATTTTTGATTTGCATGGCAACGAAGTGATGTTTCAGGATGAGCCATATGAACTGCTGATACCGCGACAGGGTTATGCAGAGCAGCGCGTGGAGGATTGGTGGGATGCGTTGTGCATCGCGACGCGGCGTGCGATCGATGTGAGCGGCATTGACGCTGGTGATATCATCGGTATTGGGACGGACACGACGGCGTGTACGTTGGTGTTTTTGGACGAGAAATTGCAGCCGCTGCAAAATGCCATCATGTGGATGGATATCCGTGCGGCGGATCAGGCGGTGCGCGCAAGTAAAACTGGTCATCCGGTGCTGAAGTATACAGGGTTTGGCAATGTATCGGCGGAATGGATGCCGCATAAAACGTTGTGGGTTAAAGAAAATCGGCCGGAAGTCTATGCAAAAACAAGGTATATTTTGGAGTGCGACGACTGGCTTGGCTATCGGCTGACGGGGCGCATCGTAAAAAATATGAATGACGCATCTACACGATGGTATTACGATAGCAGAAACGGCGGTTGGCAGGAAGATTTTTTTGCAACACTGGGGCTTGATGATGTAATGGAGAAAATTCCGCGAGAGGTGAAACAGCTTGGCGAGTTACTGGGACCGCTTTGCAAAGAGGCGGCGCAGGATCTTGGATTGCAAGAAGGAACGCCTGTAGCTGTTGGGGGCGCGGATGCATATGTGGCAATGCTGGGCATGGGTGTGGTGCGTGAAGGAAGCATTGCGTTGATTACGGGATCATCGCATCTGCATTTGTTTTTGACCAAGCAGGAGATGCACGCAAAGGGGATATTTGGAAGCTTTCCGGATGCTGTTGTTTCGGGGCTAAACTTAGTGGAAGGCGGACAGGTCTCTACTGGATCGATCATCAACTGGTACAAAAAAAATTTTTGCGGCGATGTGGTGCAGGCGACACAGATGGCGGGTGAAAGCGTATATGATGTGTTCAATAGGGAGGCGGAAAAACTGCCGGTAGGTTCGGACGGCTTGATTTGTCTGGATTATTTTCAAGGTAACCGCACGCCATATGTGGACGGAGAGGTTTGCGGGCTCGTGAGCGGGTTGTCGCTGATGCATACGCCTTTTCATATTTATAAAGCACTTGTTGAAAGCGTATGTTATGGCAGTGAGCTCATCTTCCGTATTATGCGCGAACAGGGAGTTTCATTTACTGATGTTGCAGTGTGCGGAGGAGCTGTCAAAAGCCGCTTCTGGATGCAGACGCACGCGGATGTAAGCAATGTGAACATCAACATCCTGCGCGTGAATGAGGCGCCAACGCTGGGGGCTGCTATTTTGGGCTCGGTCGCGGGAGGCGCCTACGACAACATGGTGACGGCGTCGGACAATATGGTGGAGATTGTGGACAGCATAGCGCCCGATGTTGAGCGTCACGAGGAATATCAATTCTATGTCGAAAAATATGCGGCATTATATCCTATGATGAACGAATGGATGCACGAGGTGGTACGACACGAAAGAAGGAAATGAATGAACATGGAACGGATGCAAAATATCTTTATGCAGTTGCTGAACGTCAAAAGCCCGTATTTTTTTGAACGGTTGTCGGCGGATGTAATTGTTCAATTTTTGGATGAGCATGGCATCGGATGGCAGGAGGATGATTCGGCAAGGGTAACAGGCTGCAATGCAGGGAACGTGATTGTAGCGGGTGTGGAAGATGCGCGCATCAGTTTTTGTGCGCATATGGATACGATTTGCATTCGGAAAGAAGCAGATATTGTGATGGTGGACGGCTCGGTGTATGCCCGTGGCGGCGGAGTGATTGGTGCAGACGACAAAAGCGGTGTGGCAGTCCTGCTGGAGGCTGCGGCGCGCATGCACGAACGCGGTGGAATTTCGCAGGACTGCCACTTTTTGTTTACCACGGCGGAGGAAGAGGGGTTTTTGGGGGCCAAGCACATTGAGGAACGACACTTTTTGAACGCTTATACGTTTGTGGTGGATAGCGGTGGTACGCCCGGCGGATATACGGTGACGCGCGGCGTGGGGCAATATGCATTTTCGATCGCCGTGCGAGGCGAGATGTCACACGCGGGGAGCGGAAAGAGAACAAACGCTGTGATTGCGGCCGCAGAGTTGATTGACGCACTGCCGAAGGAAATGGTTTGTGAGGGCGTTTATGTGAACATTGCTCGCATGGCGGGCGAGGGAAACCCCAACACCATACCCGACGAAGCAATTCTTTCGGGTCAAATTTTGTTTGCGGAGCGAGCGGTAGCAGAGCGTGTAATTGAAGAAATGAAGCAGGTTGCGCAGAGCGTTCTGTTGCGGCGCGGAGCACTGCATACGTTTTCCACAGAACTGCAATGCGAGCCGTTTTGTGTGCCGGATGATGCGGCCATTATCGCGTATGCAAGGATGGCTGCGCAAAAGGCGGGACTTGCGTTTTCTACAGGACAAACGCGGGCGGGGAGTGACGCGCAAATTTTTGCAAAACGCGGTGGAAAGACAGTGAAAATTTCGACCGGTATGCAACACGTACATTCGCACAGAGAATGCGTACGGCTAACTGATATGGATGATTGTGTACGCTATGTGTGCGCACTGGCGGGACGATATGATTGCTTGGATTAAAAGGAAGGAGCAACAAACATGGATCGATTTTCGATTTTGAGCAAAAAAACGGTGGTTACAGGCAGTGCGCGCGGAATCGGTGCATGCGTAGCCCGGGCGTTTGCGGAGGCGGGTGCAGATGTAGCGCTCGTAGATATTTCGCCGACAGAAGGGTTTGCGGACGAGCTGCGCAAAAAGGGGGTCAATGTGATTTCTGTTACGGCTGACGTAACCAAAAAAGCAGACGTTGACGATATGGTTCGGCAGGTGACAGGCGCCTTTGGGGGCATTGATATTTTGTTTAACAACGCGGGGATTTGTATCAACGAACGGGCGGAGGATATGACGGAAGAGGCGTGGAACAGGATAATAGACATCAATCTAACGGGGATTTTTTTGGTGGCGCAGGCGGTCGGACGTGTCATGCTGGAGCAGGGGAAGGGGGCGATCATCAATACGGCTTCGGTCGCCGGTCATGTGACGCTGCGTCCGCAGCCACAGGTGGGATATAACGCTTCTAAGGCGGGAGTGTTGCTGCTCACGCGGTCGTTGGCAGGCGAATGGGCAAAACGGGGCGTGCGTGTCAACAGCATCAGTCCGGGATATATTCTTTCGGATATGACGGAAAAATCACCTCATTTGGCTGCGTGGGGCGAGGCAACCCCTATGGGACGGCTTGGAAACGCGGAGGAGCTTGTGGGTGCGATTATTTATCTGGCAAGCGATGCGGCGTCGTATACCACGGGGACAGATATCGCAGTAGATGGTGGGCTCACGGCGTTTTAGGTGCAACAACACACGCGTATTCTGAGTCGTGTTTGTTGGTGGGAAGGGATGCACTGTGCCGGTATTTTAACGAAACGATCTTATGGAGCGTAAAAGGAGACGAAATGAAGCCTGTGATTTTGATTCCTGTGGGAGATGCGGCCGGAATTGGACCAGAGATTATTATAAAAGCACTCTTGGACGCGCAAACGGCAAAGATGGCGCGATGTGTGGTGGTGGGCGACGCAGCTGTGCTGGAGCAAGCGATGGCGTTTGTCGGTATACAGGCCACGCTGCAGCGCATTGATGGACCGGAGGAATACCAAGAGGGTGTATTGAACGTGATCGACCAAAAAAATATTGACCTTGGTTCCTTGCGCATGGGCGAAGTACAGGCGATGACAGGGCAGGCGGCCTATGAAGCCATCATTGCGGCGGCAACGCTGTGCATGGAGGGCCGGGCGGACGTGTTGACCACGACGGCGATCAATAAGGAATCACTTAGAGCCGCGAAGGTGCCGTATATTGGGCATACGGAAATTTTGAGCAGCGTGACCGGCGTTAAAAATCCGCTTACTATGTTTCAGGTGCGGGGATTGCGCGTATTCTTTTTATCGCGTCATATCTCGCTGCACAAGGCATGCGGTCTAGTGACAAAGGAAAATTTGGAGCCTTTTATCGAACGGTGTGCGCAGGCGCTGCGCATACTGGGAGAAGCCAATCCACACATCGCGATCGCGGGCCTTAACCCACACAGCGGTGAGCATGGATTGTTTGGCAGAGAAGAGGTGGATGCAGTGGCTCCAGCCGTTCTTTGGGCGCGTGAGCGGGGGATGCGTATTGACGGGCCAGTGAGCGCGGACAACGTGTTCCATTTTGCGCTTTGTGGGCGCTATGACGCAGTGCTTTCGCTTTATCACGATCAAGGGCACATTGCGACCAAGATGGTGGATTTTGAGCGGACGATATCGATTACCAACGGATTGCCGTTTTTGCGCACTTCGGTGGATCATGGCACGGCACTGGATATTGCAGGCAAAGGTATTGCGAGCCCTGTAAGTCTTATGGAGGCCATCCGTCTGGGGGCGCTTTACGCCCCGCATTTTTGCAGGGATAAGAAACATTGATACAATGATTTTTGCATTGCAGGGAGGGGGACACGCACGAAGCGTGTGCGGACTCCTGCCTACCAAAATCTCTCATTCAGAACGTGATTAAATAGGCAGATTCAATTTGGGGCGTGTTAACACAGCGCAGCAATGCTGCAATGAGCGCGTAAACAGTATAAATCCAACAAAACGCATCCAATTTCTCATAAAGTACAAACATGCTTCGGAAAGTTTCAAGCCGTCTAGGTAAGCGTTCAATCTCATTCCGTTGCAAGCCACCAGCTAAGCTGGAGGTCTTGACTTTCCAAAAAATAAAATATTTAATTTTAACTGTAAGAAAAGCTGTGCATAATGTGCCTGATTACACAAAGCAATGGGTGTCAGGCGACGTTGTGGGGATGACGATAGGGCTGAATAAGTCTATCGATCGTTATGATCGATGCGGCTAATTCCCCTGAAAAGCGCTGATTGCGGAAGCGCAAATGATGGAATAGAGCTTGCTGTATTCAGAATCTGAACGCGAGGACAGAATGATTGGGACGGTCGCGCCGATTACAACTCCGCCAAATAAACTATCGCCAGCATTCGTGAACGTCTTCAGCACGCTGTTGGCAGCTTCAATATTATGAAACAATAGAATATCGGCTTTTCCCGCGACAGGAGAATCGATCTCCTTATGACGCGCTGCCGTTTCGCATAACACCGCGTCCATTGCCAAAGGTCCGTCGATCATACAATTTTGAATCTGCTTTCTTTGACACATCATGCTCAAAGCAGCCGCATCAATGGTGGCCTGCATGGCGGGATTGACGAGTTCGATTGCCGCAAGCGGCGCGACTTTCGGGTTTTCGATGCCCAGCCCGCGTGCTGCCAGCACCGCGTTTTCGATCAATTTTACTTTGGTTGCCAAATCCGGATAAGGCACCATAGCCGCATCTGTCAGCAGGATCATTCTAGACAAGAACGGGGAATTGACGATGGAGACATGAGATAAAATTTCCGCACTGCGCAGCCCGTTTTCTCTGTCCAAAACCACACGAAGCAGATCTGCGGTCGGCAGAAGGCCCTTCATCAGCATATTTGCTTTTTTTTCTCGGATCAGAGAAACTGCGTATTTTGCCGCTTCTGCTTTTGTCGGGGCGTGCATGATCTCAAACGAAGCAAGATCCAGGTTGTGCCGCTGGGCGATCTCCGTTATCTTCGACCGATCTCCGCACAAAACCGCGTCGGCAAATCCCCTTTGCTTCGCCTGACATATGGTACTCAAAACAACCTCGTCCTCTGCCGCGGCCACAGCGATCATCCCGTTTCTTGATAAGTTTAGCCGTTGGATCATTTCATCTGTGTTCATTTTAAGCACCGTCCTTTTTATTCTTTTTTGTCATAATTTGAAGAAGAATATTATCGACTTCCGATAACCCGGTTTCTGAAATTCCCCGCAGGTTTTCAAGTGTATTTTCCACATCATTTTCAATGATGCCTTCGGTTGAATGGACACATCCGCCCGAAATTGCAATCAGCGCAGACTGTATGGCAGAAAACGTACAAGCGGAGACCTTCATGGCACAGCCGATTTTTGCTCCGTCACACAGCATACCCATCACGCTCCCAAGCATGTTTTGCACAGAAGCCTTGATTTCAGCTGATTTTCCATCCATCAAATAGACGATCCCCGCGCCGGCGCCAATTCCGGCCGCGACGGCACCGCATAATGGAGACAGACGACCGAATGACTTTTTTGAATAAATTGCAATCAGATTGCTCAACGCACAGGCGCGTATCTTTTTTTCATGTGTTACGCCCAATTTTTCTGCAATTGCCGCAACCGGTACGGTAGCGCATATCCCTTGATTGCCACTGCCCGAATTGGTCATGACCGGCATAGATAGGCCCGCCATGCGCGCATCTGAACCGGCGGCTGTAAGCGCGACGGCATATGCGTATATATTGTCTTGTAATTGTGTTTTGAAAAGCAAATGACCCACTCCATGCCCAAGCGGCTCAAGAAGGCCGGCCTTACTGATGGCGGTATTGAGCTCTATGCTTTTTGAGACAATGCCCAAATCATCCACTGGAACCGTTGTGACAAAGTGGTAAATATCGTCGATCCCTCCTGTTTCTACGGAAGTGGATTCCGCTTGCGCAACGGCACGGTTGTCAAGCAAAACGGTGCCATTCCGCTCCAAATAACGCACGTGATCGTGCAGCCCTTCAATGATTGCCAAGCCCTTTTGTCCCTGCGTATAAACCGTTACATTGATGTATAATTTGGGTAGATCGGGGCTCGAAGTCAGGTAGACATTGGATGCGCACAGCGTTTTGGCATTCTTGATTTGGGCAGACGAAATGCCGCCCAAAATATTGAGCTTTTTTTGGGGAGCGCCCACTATGGCGCCTAAAGCTGCCGCCATCGGAATCCCACACTCCTCTGTCCCCGGTATATATACGCCCATTGCATTTTTAATAACGTTACCGCTGCAAAGTATATTTATTTTTGTGACCGGCTGTTCTCCTGCTGCTTTTCGCGCTAGTGCGGCTGCATATGCGACCGCCGCCGGCTCTGTACATCCGGTAGCGGGCGTAAGCTCACGTTCCAGCAGATCCAAGTAATCGGTCGGCTGATAATCCATACTCATGCTCCTGAGGTTAAAATACGGAAAATGTGATGGTTCCTTTTTTTTATTATATAATTTCTGAAATTTCTTCGATATGTCAAAAAAAACAAATTAGACTATGGAATCTTGTCGGGAAAAACAAAAAATCGCCTTTCGGCGATTTTGAATGATGTATGATGGCGCGCATGGATTCAAAGACTTCATTTATTGTTTAAATGTGCTGAAGCATCCGATAGATCGCAAGGGATTGCGTCAAAAGGATCGTTTCCGATACATCGTTCAGGTCAATGTTTAAAAGTTCCTTTACTCGTTTCAAACGATACTGTACCGTGTTTGCATGAATAAACATCAGCCGCGCGGTCATGGACACATTCCGGCTTGCATCCAAAACATACACTGCGAGCGTATCCACCAGGGCATCTGAACTTTGCGCGTCAAGCGGTGCCAAAAAATTCATGCAGATCTTTCGCTTTCGGTGGTTGTAATTGAACAGTTCCAAACAGCTGTAGGAAAATTCCAGAGAATATTGATCAAAGATATATTGTTCCGGAAATATCACTCTCAATATATGACAGGCCTCGCGAAAAACCATATAAATATCATTGACATTGGAAATGTCCCGCAGATTCAGCGCAAGCAGCGCAATGACTTTTCTATTTGTGCTGTCTTCAAACAATGATCGCGCAGCTTCGATGAATTGCTCAAAATCATTCGGGTGCACAGATGTCTTATAAGGAAGATAGACAATGTAGCTGTCCTTTGCCGCCGTAAAATACTCTATTTGAAAACGTGCGAACAATTGCTGTATTTCCCCGTCTTTTTTTATCAAACTTGCATTATCGCTTTCCAAGCCGGATAATATCAGCAAATTTGTGATGCTGTCAGGCTTTAGATGGTATTTGGATAAAGCGAACTGCGCCTGTGTGCCGTTGTCGGACAATAGTGCCTGTACCAAATTGTTTTCATCTGTGTCGCCATGATATTTCCATATCACGACACAGATACCAATCATGGATGCAATGGCAGACAGATCCGCACAATTCAAGGAATTAGAGAAATCAAATATGAGCAGATGAATGATACCGCTTTCGCTTTTGATGTCAGAGAAAAAGACATTGGTGTTCTTGTTGCCGATTTCAAATTTGAAAAAATATCCGGAATCGGAGGCGGGCACATCTTTTCGTTTCAGTTCCTGAATGATCTCATCCCATGAAGATAGAGGGATGAGGCCCTCGGCTTGAGGAGAACAGGTCACGAGCAAAGGCTGATAAAAAGAATCAGCGATGATCAGGATACCGCCAATTTTTTTTGCGATGATATTCATTGCGCGCGACAGATCGTTGATATCGTTTTGTGAGATCTCAAAGATCATTTCATTGATGTTGAGCGACGTGGACTGCTTTTCGAGCAGAAGACTGGTCATATCAAATATGATATCCGAATATATCACGTCGGTGTTGCGTGGCATGACGATCAGCGGAAAATCCAGTTCGTCGGCGGTTTGAATCAGCGCGTCCGAAACTTCTTTGACGATTGTTCCGACGTAAAATAAGATTAGGCAGGACTCGCCATTTTTATTCAAAACCCGCATGGTCTTGCATTGCTGTTCAACAGACTCGGCAACAGAAAACAGAGCAGAAATGATGGCATCTCCGCCGCGCGCGCTTGCGTCGGCAAGTATTTCATCGAAGGTAGCAAATTCCAGAACGGAGGCGCGTTTTACAATTCTTTGAAGCCCTCCTGCCCCGCCAACGACAATTGCATCGCTTAGACTATTGAGTGACAAACAATCTTGAACCGTAACAGCCATAATACCTCTCCTCTCGGATATCTTATACCGATACAGGCTTCTTTGCAAAATTTTCACAACGATACAGCTGGCACAGCTAAACAATAGATCATAAATCTGAAGAAAAAAATATGTGTTGTCCCTATAGATTCATTCTATAGCAAAACAACAACAAAAATCAAATATTGAACAGTTTTAATAGATCGAAACGTATATTTTGTTTTTGTGCACAAAATTCAAGGACAATATTTGGTTTTTACAATAAAGAAGTGTTCGTCGGGAAATGATATATTGAAAACAATAAAACAATTTGGTATTTGTCAAAATTTAGTGCCGATAGGCAGGCAGTTCATTATTCATCAATCTACGTGAAAACAATTATCTCCGGTCATACGCTTTTTATCTATTTTTGTCTGTTTTATCGATTCATAAGTATATTTTAATATTTCTGCAACGCAGAAAAATATGATTAGATAAGGAGAAAAGAAAAATGATTGTTTTGAAGAAGCAGGACTTATTGGACGTTATTTGGGGCGCGACACTGATGGGCGGCGGCGGCGGCGGATCTGCGCTGGACGGTTTGTCGCTGGTAAAAAATCTGGAGGAAAATAACAAAGGCGTTGAATTGGAATTGAAAATGATTTCCGTGAATGAAATGGAAGACAACGCTTATGCTGCCGTCACTGCCGGAATGGGAGCGCCCACTGTGATTAAAACCGTCAATTTTGGCCCGTATGCGGCAAATTCTTTTGAAGCGCTGCGGGAGATGGTTGCTAAAATGGATTCCCCTAAGGATGTGAAGTATTGTATACCCGTGGAGTCGGGCGGGTTCAACAGTTTTGTGCCGATGTTTATCTCAATACTGAAGGGATACCCGTTCATTGACGCCGACGGCTGCGGCCGCGCTGTTCCCGCGCTCAATACATTGCTGCTGCACATCAATGGCTGCAACACTTCGCCCCTTGCGATGGCAAACGGCACAAACGATAAAATAACGATCGAAATGGCAGATCTGCGCAATGCTGAGCTTGCAGAAGAAATCGGCAGGCATATTTGTATGGCGTTTGGAATGCTGTCCGGCCTTTCCGGATGGATATTGTCGAAAAAAGAGATCAAAGAAAATCTTCCGGCAGGAATTGTTTCGATGGAACTGGAAATGGGACGGATCCTGCGCGAATCTGCTGAAAAAAAGGAAACGCTGAATGTATTTGAAAAGCTTGAAGCTGTTGGCATCAAGGCAAAGGAAATTTGTATCGGCGAGATCACGAAGGCGGAAACCAAACAGGCGGACGGGTTTGATTACGGTCTGATCAACGTGAAAGACGGAGCAAGCGACGCCGCGTATGTCATCTACTTCCAAAATGAAAATTTACTGGTAACCAAAAAAGAAAACGGGAAAGAAACGCCGCTCATGACAGTGCCGGACATCATTTGCATGTATGACATCAATACAGGGATGCCACTGACCAATGCGGACATCAAGGATGGACTCAGCATCGGTCTGGGGGCGATCAAGGTGAACGATTTCTGGTGGAAGAATCCCCAAATGTTTGATGTGTGGAGACCGTTCTTGAAGCGTGTCGGTTACACCGGCGAGAACATTCCGTTTGAGGAACTATAGGTTGTAGGGCTCGGGATGAACGGGATCGGCCATTCCCTGTTTCGCACACAACAGGGTCACGCATCATCGTTCATCCCGAAAAAAGGGAGGTAACGTTATGGCTGTTGAAAAAAAGGCAATGGCACCAATCGGAAAAAATGAGAGACAAAGCTGGCCAAGCATCGCTTTTATCTGGATCGGTATCATAATTTGTGTTCCGGTGCTGATGGTAGGCGGCATGCTGGGGGCAGGTCTTGATTTTGGTTCGTTGATCTGGGTGACGATTATTGGATGGGGTATCACGGGAACTGTAATGTGCCTCACCGGTATCATGGGGGCGGATCTTGGACTCCCCTCGGGAATGACCTCTACAAAAAGTTTTGGCAATACAGGAGCGCGGATCATTGTCGCGATGCTCGGCGCGATCAGCGCGATCGGATGGTTTTCCATACAAAGCTTTACATGCGGCGCTGCGTTTGTCATATTACTGAAGAACTCGTTTGGCGTAGATTTTCCGCTGTGGCTCAGCATAGTCCTTTGGAGCATGGTCATGGTCAGCAGCGCAATTTACGGAATCAAATTCTTAACGGTGCTGAATTATATCGCGGTTCCGGCGCTGGTGGCGCTTTGTGTGTTTGCTTTGATCTCCATTCTATCGAAGCCCGGTACCGGTGATATGGTTCTTAATTATACGCCTGCCCAGCCGATACCGTTTATATCCGCGGTATCGACAATGATCGGGTTGCTTGCGGCCGGAATGGTCATTGCGGCCGATTATTCCAGATATGCAAAAGGTCGATCGGCAACCGTAAAAGCCACCGTGATCGGCGTGCTGCCGACTGCGCTTATTATTTGCATCACAGGTGCGGTTGCGGCGATCGCCACCGGCAAAACGGACATTACAGAAGTATTCGCAAGTCTGGGTTTTCCGGTGGTTGCAATGATCGTTCTGATTCTCGCGACGTGGACAACAAATACAGGCAACGCATACATTGCGGGGCTTGGCATCATGAAAGCGTTCAACATAAAAGATTCCAAACGTCCGCTCGTTACGCTGGGTCTTGGGCTTGCGGCAACGGTGGTATCGCTGTTGTTGATGCAAGAAGGCATCAATGCGGGCATCAATGTATTTTTATCGTTCCTCTCCATTGCGATCCCGCCCGTTGCAGGCGTGATGATCGCCGATTACTGGATTGTCGGCAGAGGAAAGTCGAAGAATTGGCACGTTGTGAAAGGCGTGAACTGGATCGGCGTGATCTCTTGGGCAATCCCTGTTGTTTACCTGTTTATGGGTGGGCCGAATTTCTTGAACCCGGCTATCGACAGCGTCATTATTTCGATGGTTGCTTATTTGCTGCTGTATCTGGGCTTCGGCAAAACAAAGCTTGCGGGCGGCGGGAAGCTGGAGATAAGCGAAGTTGTCAACATGAGCGAGGAAGAAATCGAACAGATGAAACAGGAAATGCAGGAAACAGAGTAACGCTGAAACAATCCTTCAAAGGAGGAATCTCAAAATGAAATTGAACAATGAAATCGTAGATGCCGCAAAAGGCTTGATCCAAGACTGCTTGGGAGTAAAGCCGAATGAAAAAATACTGATCGTAACGGATGACGGCAAGATCGACATTGCGTATTGTTTTGCGCAGGCGGGAAGAGATCTTGGGCTGGAGACCGTATTGGTTGATTCGCATGCGCAGTCAAAAGGAGAACCACCGCTTATTGTGTCGAACGCAATGCTTGAGGCGGATGCGGAATTCTTGATCACGACGATGTCGTATTCCCATACCAAGGCTCGCATTGCCGCCACTGAGCGCGGCGCGCGGGTCGCATCCATGCCGATGATGACGCTGGAGCTTGCGGAAAACTATTTGAAGGGCGATTATAAGTTCATTCAGGAAGTGACCAAAAAGCTGGCGGATAAAATCGACAAAACGGATATGGTGCGGGTCGTTACTGAAGCGGGAACGGATGTGACGTTCCGCTTGGGCGGAAGAAAATGTGAGATCGACGACGGCAATCTGACGCAGGCGGGATGTATCGGAAATCTTCCGGCCGGAGAAGCCTATATCGCACCGCTGGAAACGACAGGGGACGGGGTATTGGTTGTGGATGGCGTTATCGCCTACCTCGGTCAAGTAAAAGATCCGGTTAGGCTTACGCTTGAGCATGGACGGATCGTGAACATCGACGGGGGCGTGTCCGCGCAGGAATTGAGAGACTTCCTCGAAGACAAGGACGAGGAAGCGATCGGGATCGCGGAATTCGGCATTGGAACAAATCCCAAGGCAAAGCTGATTGGGAGCCCGCTGTTGGATGAAAAGGTATGGGGGACGATCCATATTGCCTTTGGAACCAACAAATCTATGGGCGGCGAACGGGAGTCAAACATCCACTATGATTGCATCATAAACGCACCCACCGTATATCTGGATGAAAATATGATTCTGGATAAAGGCGAGCACATCTATTAGGAAATTCAGGAGGAGAGATGATGAAATACTTGAATTTGATTCCCGTGCCCAATCCAGAGCTGGCGCAAGAAATCGAAAAGGCCATGCACGGCGCAGCGAGCGAAGGAACGATCCTTGACATGACGACCGTCGATTATGGACCTGCTTCTATCGAGGGAGAATACGACGAGGCGCTTTCCGCTGCGGCGATCATGGATAAATGCGCGAAGGTCGGGGCATATGACGGTGTGTTTGTCAACTGCTTCGGAGATCCGGGCGTGCGGGCGGCGAGAGAATATCTGGGCGTGCCGGTATTTGGCGGCTTCGAACCACCGATACTTCTGGCGCTCGGGCTGGCCGATAAAATCGGGATCGTCACCGTATTGAAGAATGTCGTGCCGATGATCCAGGGCAACATCAAGAAAGCAGGCTGGGAAGATCGCGTTCCTTCTGTGCGTGTGGTAAACATCCCCGTATTGGATCTGGAAAAAGCGGACGATCTGGTCGACGCGATTGCGCAAGAAGCCAAAAATGCGATCGAGATAGACGGTGTTGAAGCGATCGTTCTCGGATGCACGGGAATGGCGGGAGCGGCGGAAAAAATACACGGCTATTTGCTGGAAGCGGGATATGACGTTCCGGTTATCGACCCCACCTTTGCCGCAATCAAGCTGCTGGAGGTCTATGGCGCGCTTGGTCTGAAACCAAGCAGATTAACCTATATGCCCATTCGGGACAAAGAAAGAAAATAAAGGTTATGCAAAAGAGCGTCATAAATTCAGTTTCGGAGCCGGGACTGCCTTTCATGGCGGTCTCAGCTCTTTTACTGACCGGATGATCGGATGGTATCATGGAACAGGCGAACAGAATACGAAGGGAAAAAAGAATAGAGCATGATTTCACGATAAAAACGCTGTGCAAGGTCGCTGACATGCGCGCCGAGCAAAGGTCTCTGCATGAATTTACTCGAATTTTAGCGGAGGCGATGCAATGCTCACTGATCCTCGAGGAGACCTATTCCAATCGTATTTTGGCATCATACCCAAATGATGCCCGCGCACAGGGTGATTGTGGTGAAAAATCCTGCAAAAACGAAGGGCAGACAGAAAAAGGCATCTGTGCAAGTCATGATATAAAAATCGGGACGGAGAAGATATATCATTTATGCTTGACTGCGCAATCGGAGGTTCTTCCGTGCGAATCGGAAATGGGACAGGCGCTGGAAGCGATCCGGCTGTACATATTGATATGGGATAGAACCTGCGTGGAGGACAACGTGGATTCTCTGATCGGCGCAATGATCCAAGGCGATCGGCTGCGGATCATGGAAATCAATCAAATGCTGAAGGTTGATTTTGCGACGCCCAAAGACATCTGGATACTGCGCGCAAAAGCGAAGCAAGATGATCCGTTGTGCAGGTGGAAACGGCATCAGGAACAGCTGCGGACCGCCAAGCGCTTCTTCTTGTCGGGAGCAAAGCGGCCAAACATCGGTGTGTATGACGATTCGGTCGTGATCGTGATGGAGCACATTCCATATGTTGAACTGGACGAAGGACGATTATGCGAGATGCTTGGCGATATGGATGCGGAGTCCAATCTATATACGTGGTACAATCTTTACTTGCCTGTGGGCTTTTGTGAGATGTATGCCATGCTTAAACAACATGAAAAAATACTTTCCCAAATCTATCCGGAAAAGAGGATGTTCACCAATCATGATCTGCATTTTGCGGGCATTTGTCAAACGATGCTGGAAAGCGGACGGGAAAACGTTTCGCCTTTGCGCGGCTTGCTTTCGGGCCTGCGTGACGGAGAGGAAAATGAGTTGCTTCAAACCCTTGAGACTTATTGTCTCGATGCAGACAGCAATACGCAGAAAACAGGTGAATTACTTTTTATGCACAACAATACGGTAAAATACCGTCTTCACAAAATACGTCAAAAACTCGGTGTGGATATCATGGGGATGCCTTCTAATTACAATATTTATCTTGCTTTGGCTTTGGAACGTATTTTGAGGGCCTATCGCGAGTAAAGATGTTTAGCGGGGCTGTTAAAAACACAGCCGGATATTTGTCTGCAAAAACAATGAATTGCGGATGAAGGAAGCGTAGTATGAAGTCAGGAAGCAGGAGCCTCCCCATCCCGTTTTTTACCCCAAGAAACAATTCAGGAGGATATGATGCTAACAATATTTAAAATCAAGGTATACAATGTTCCGGGCGTTTTGGACAGGATCGCCGGATTGTTTCGGCATTATGGCTGGAATATTGACAATCTGAGCGCAGGCGAAGTGGAGCAGGGCGTCACACAGATTAAAATCATCTATAGAAAACGTTACGTTGATGAAAATTTGCTGCACGACAAAATATCGCGGATGGATTATGTGCAAAGCTGGGAAATTTGCAGAGATGAAACACACATTATGCGTGAAACGATCATACTGAAAATAAAAGAAGCGAACTGTACGCCGACCATCCAAAAGGAAGGGAAAATTCTTTATCGCAATGACAATATACTATTTATCGAATATACGAATGATCCACGTATCATTGAAGATATGCTGAGCACAACGGAATATATTTCGTGCGACCGTTCCGGTGTTATTGGAATTTCAAAATTGGAGGAATGATCATGTCTGAACAACATTTTAAAATACTTGTTATCAATCCCGGGTCAACATCGACGAAAATTGCAGTTTTTATTGACGAGCATGTATCGATGGAAAACGTGATACGTCATCCGAGCAATGATTTTTCAAAATGCTCCAATATTTTAGAACAAATGCCGATCCGTCTCAACTACATCCATGAAGCGCTGAAGCAGGCGGATATTGACCTTGCGCAAATGAACGCCGTGGTGGGGCGCGGCGGGTTGATCAAGCCGATTGATTCGGGCACCTATCTTGTCAATGAAAAAATGGCGGAGGATCTCATCGACAGCGCGGCGATGATCCACGCGTCCTCGCTTGGCGGACTGATCGCGGCAGATATCGGAAAACAGTTTGGGATTCCGGCATTCGTTGTGGACCCGGTCGTTGTCGACGAAATGGAGCCATATGCGAAACTAACAGGATTTCCGGGGGTGGAACGCAGATCCGCGTTTCATGCGCTCAACACAAAAGCTGTCGCCCGGCGGTGCGCCGAAGCTTTGGGGATAAATTATGAAGACGGAAGGTTTGTAATAGCGCATATGGGCGGCGGCATATCTGTAGGCGCCCACCGCTACGGCCGTGTGATAGACGTGAACGATGCCATTTCCGGCGAAGGGCCCTTCTCTCCGGAGCGTTGCGGCGAGGTTCCGCTGGAATCGGTGATCGAAATGTGCTACAGCGGAAGGGTCGAAAAACAGGAAATGCTTGCTATGGTGACCAAGCATGGAGGTATGCTCGCTTATCTCGGCACAAACGACCTCATCAAGGTGGAAAAAATGATACGCGAAGGAGACGAGTATGCCGCGCTGGTCGTCGATTCCATGGCGTATCAGGTATCCAAGGAGATCGGCGCAATGGTCGCGGCGCTGGAAGGCAGGCTGGATGCCATTATCTTAACGGGCGGTCTCGCCTATTCGATCCGGTTTACAGGGGTGATCAAGCAACGGGTGGATCGGATCGCGAAAGTGATCGTTTGTCCGGGTGAAAATGAAATGGAAGCGCTTGCCAGCGGTGCGCTGCGCGTGTTGCAGGGCAAGCAGCTTGTATCTGAATATATGTGATCATAGCGCATGAGCAAAAATGAGAAATCAATCGAGGTAAAAAAACATGGCAAAATTAACAATTCATGAGGATACGTGCAAGGGCTGCGGACTATGCA
>CAYTKQ010000006.1:0-140790 GCA_964438705.1 uncultured Christensenella sp.
TTCTTCATATTTCACCAAACAAAAATGCCACGCTAACGCATGGCATTTTAATTTGTCTAATCACCGTCACCCCGCTACAAGGTAGCAATCGGGTGTTTCTGCCTATTTTTATTATATCGCTAAACGGTTCAAAACGCAAGATGCAGATACCCTACTGGACTGGCAAAACCGCCAACCGGTAGGTTTTTTCTTTTTGCATACCATACAGAGCAGTTGCGGCTACTGATGGTACAAGAAAATATATATTGTGTATTGATATTTGCTGAATTGTGTGGTATACTGTTGTAAATTGGAAAACGGAGGTCTGACCAATGCCCTTTAGCTACAATAAACTCTGGAAGCTGCTAATAGATAAGAAGATGAATAAAGTGGCTCTTCGTGACGCCATTGGCATTATGCCTTCCACTCTCGCAAAACTAAGCAAGGACGAAAAGGTCAGCATGGATGTTTTGGAGCGTATATGCAAATATCTTGACTGCAATATTGGCGATATTGTGGACTATATCAAAGACTGAGCGGATAAAGGGTGGTTTCAATGAACAAAGAGATAAGCGCCGGGAATACCCTAATTGAAAAAGTAAACGAGGTTTTGAGAACAAAGAAAAACTGTACCGTTTGCATTATCAACGACAAGCTTACCTTGTCGGTATTTTCACTGCTCAAAGAAAATCTCAAAAATGTCAAAGAAATCAACTTCATTATTCGGGACACTCGTTTCCTCCCGGATTCCGGTGAGGTCGCCCGAGAATTTGAAATGGATATTAACCCTCGGGATATGCTTTTCAATCAATACGACATAATGGAAAAGAACAAGCTCCAGCACTTCGCTGAAGCGAAAACCATGTTCGAATTTATCAAAAACCATGTCAGTGTGCGAATCACTAAACCGCCGCATGCTATCCGGGGCAACATCATTATCATTGACAGCGACTTTATGCTGCAGGGTTCTTCTTCTCTTGAGATTTCAAACAAGGTGTCGAAAAGCCGGGCACAGAATATTAACTTTGATACTATCCTCTACGATACGATGGACAAGGCGCAGATTGAAAACGCTAAAGCCACCTTTGACCGCATTTGGTATGCAAACGATGTGACAAGGGATTTCAAGGACGAGCTGCTGGCGACACTGGCGTATGTTTACAAGGATCACTGCCCGGAGTTTTTATACTACTTCACGCTTAATGAAGTCTTTGGCGAGCAACTGGATTATGGTGTGGATCGCTTCGAGCGGGACAACATCAAATTTAAGCAGACCGATATATGGAACACCCTGTACAACTTCCAAAAGGAAGCGGTCATGCTGGCTATACAGAAAATCCACAAATATAACGGATGCATTATCGCCGACAGTGTGGGTCTTGGCAAGACCTTTGAAGCCCTGGCGGTTATCAAATACTTTGAGATACGCCAGGATAATGTGCTGGTGCTCACCCCGGTGAAGCTCTACGAAAACTGGAATTCATTTCGCCAGCCTTATAAGGACAAGGCGGTGCAGGATACTTTCCACTATAAAATCCTATGCCACACCGACCTGTCCCGCTACACAGGCGAATCACGCAGCACCATTGATCTTTCCCGCATTGATTGGAGTGCCTTTGACCTTGTGGTCATTGACGAGAGCCACAATTTCCGCAATCGCACCGAAAAGGATGACGGATTCACCCGCTATCAAAGACTACTCGCTGAGTGCATTCAGAAAAACCAAAACACAAAGGTGCTACTCCTCTCTGCCACTCCGGTCAACAATTCACTGGTTGACCTCAAAAACCAAATCAGTCTGATCACTGGCGACCGGGACAATGCTTTTGCCGAGCAAGGAATCGACAGCGTTGCGGGCGTACTCAAGCATACACAAGCCATGCTGGGATACTGGTATAAGAACAAGAACCGTAACAAGAATAGCCTGCTGGACACTCTGCCAGCGAATTTCTATAAACTCCTCGAAATGCTCACCATCTCGAGGAGCCGTAAGCATATCACAACCTACTACGCCACCGACCGGCTGGGAAAATTCCCGGACAAAAACACGCCGCTCACATTAACCCCGGACATTGATTCACAGGGTGAGCTTCTCGGCTTTGAGCAAACTAACGCCATTTTGGAAAACCTCAAGCTGCCAATCTACCGCCCTATGCACTACATAAAAGGCGAACACAAATCTTACTACAGCGAGAAATTCCAAACCGTCTATGGTGGCAAGGTGCTCTTCAAGCACGAAACCCGTGAGATGATTACCGCTACGCTCCATCGCTTTAATCTTTTTAAGCGCATGGAAAGCTCGGTGTTTTCATTTGGCGAGACCATAGGCAGGCTGCTCGAACGCACCCAAAACACTATTGTCATGCTGGAAAAGGCGAATGAGAAAGACACCCTGGAAATGGTCGATGACGGCGGCGAGGATGAGGACTTTCTCGACTATAAGTATGAAATCAATATAAAGCACCTGCGGATCGGCGACTTCCTGCAAGACCTATACTACGACCAAGAGATACTGGAAGCGCTGAACGCAGAAATACAGAAACTGCTCTCAGAGGGCAGGGACAAGAAGCTGGCGGTCATCAAGAAGTTTGTGCTTGACAAGGTCAAAAACACCCCTTACAATTCGGGCAACAAAAAGGTGCTGATCTTCTCAGCGTTTGCCGACACCGCCTACTACCTCTATAACCAACTGGAGGAGGAGCTTTTGGCGCTTGGGGTTCATACCGGATTTGTCAGCGGCTCCCGCCCGGCAAGGACGAATAATTACCACCTACAGCAGGAGTTCAACAACATCCTGTCTGCCTTTTCGCCCCGCTCAAAGATTGGCAAAGAGCTAACAAGCAAGCAGGGCATCGATATACTCATCGGCACTGATTGCATTTCTGAGGGACAAAACCTGCAGGACTGCGACTGCGTGATCAACTACGACATTCAATGGAACCCGGTATCACTGATCCAGCGCTTCGGGCGCATCGACCGTATCGGCAGCACCAACACGCAAATCCAAATGGTCAACTTCTTCCCGAATGTTGCCCTCAATGAATATCTAAACCTGGAGCAGAGGGTCAAGAGCAAGATGATCGGTGTTACCCTCGCCTCTACCGGCGACAGCGACACAAACCTCCTCTCCCCGGAGATGGAGGACATGAATTTCCGAAAGCAGCAGCTTGAAAAGCTGCGGGACGAGGTCATTGATATTGATGATGCCAGCGATAACCTTTCGCTGACCGACCTTAATCTCAACGATTACCTGTTTGAGCTGGCGGATTACATCAAGAAACACCCGGATGTGGAAAAGGTACCCAAAGGCATTTACTCGGTTGCCGCTGGCGAAAAGAAAGGCGTTCTCTTCTGTTTTAAACACTCCAATGTGATGGACAAGCCCAAGTCCGACAGCTCGCTCTACCCATACTACCTCATTTATATGGGGGCTGACGGCGAGGTGCTGTTCGGCAATCTTAAAGCAAGAGAGTCCCTCAAAGAGTTTCGCAGGATATGCAGCGGCAAGGACACTGTGGATATTCTACTCAACTTTGGCTTTTTAAAGCGTACCAATGACGCAAAGGATATGTCCGTTTACTCAGTGCTGTTGACCAAAGCGGTGGAAAGCATCCAGGGCGAGGAACACGCCAAGGCGCAGTCCAGCATCTTTGACTTCGGCGGCTTTGATAACCCCTTTGCCGGTGAAACGGCAGACAATTTTGAGCTGATCTCCTTCCTGGTGGTCGACTAAAAGGATGGTGATTGCATGAACATGTTTATTGGTAAACCCCGCCCTCGATGGTGGGAATTACATGGGTGGGAACTGGTTTTTAGGACAAACGAGAAAAATCATGCAACGCCACATTTTCTTATCGAATCAAAAAACGGCGAGAATTCTATTAGCGTTAGAATCTCTGATGGTGAAATCTACGATCCAAGGGGAAATGTGCCAGCGGATGTGAAAAAATACGCCTCAAAAATAGCGGCGAATCATAAAGTTTACTTGTTTAATTATTGGGAGAAGCATGTCGATAGCGCCATACCACTTGAACAGTACATGCTTACACAAAAGCTTAAGGGAGAAGGAATCGATTGATGCTTTACATGCCCGCAAAGTATAAACGCAGCGACAAGATCGACACGAAAAACTTTGTGTCAAGGGATATGACCAAGGTCGAAAAAGACCGGGTCAAAGCCGCCCTGCTCTCTGCCGAGCTTACTTGGCAGATTACCGGCGAGGAAATTCCATCGCTGGTGAGCGAGGACTACAACTGCGTTGCTATTTTGGGGCTGTCCATCAAACTCAAATCCATTAAGGATGCGCTTTTCATTGCCGGGTTGGTGCAGGAAAAGATGAAAGCACTTTGTGTGATCCGGCTTTATGACAATACTGATGAGCTTTACTCCTTCGCCCACAAGCGCTTAAGCCGGGCGGACAAAGAGCAAATTGTGGTGCTGGAGCGGGTGGCAACCGATGCCTCTTCCCCGGTGTTCCCCGATGATGCCGCCAGGATGCTTTCGCAATATCTTGCTTTTGATGCTCTCAAAAACAAGAGCAACAAGCTGGCGCTTTACTTGGAGGCAATGGTCAAAGCCTACATCATTTCAAACCCAAGCCTTTACAGCGGTGTGCTGACACACCTGGACAGCAAGATATGGTATAACCAGGACGAGTTTATGGCGCTCTTTGAAATGCTCAGAAAGCTGGAAGATAAGAAAGCCGCCCTCAAATCGGCGGCGCTGCCAGGTGAAAAGGCGAAGCTCAATGGGGAGATTAAGATTTTGATGGAGGGGTTGGGGGTATGAAATCCAATAGCAACTTAATAAAAGTTTTAGTAATCATATCATTTACATTTGGATTAAGCGCAATGATTTTTGAATGGCGGTTTGATCAAAAGATTGCGTTGATTCTCCAACAAGTATTTTCTGGACATAGAGAATTTGTTGTTGCGGTGTGTTTAAGTATTTTTACAGGTGCAGTAGTTTCTCTGTTGGCTGCATACCTTGCTTATCGTAGTGCAAGAGATGCGATTGTGACAGAATACTACTATATCTACATAGATATGCTATTCTCCATTAACAATGTGTGTTTTGTTTTCCGCAACCATTATCAAGAGGTTTCAACATTAGAACTTGCTGAAAAATTGATTCGACCAATCGAGCATCTACACGATTTGTTATTAAAGGCGAAAGCTACAAATATTACCTACCATTCCTTTGGTTTTAAGTCGTTTTTATCCAAACGCATCAAGCTACTAAATAAAAGACAAGCCGCCTTTGAACATATAGTGGATGAATTATTTCAACCAGTGAAGATGATTATTACAGATTATTTTAGAGCTACTAATCGTGCAGATAATAAAGAGGACTTGGATGATTTGGAATTTCAGTACGAATTGATAGCGATTTTTACTGCTGATGAAAATATGGCGCTAAAAGCAACCCGGGATTTATATGATGCTGTTTGCATTTACACAGGAAAACATAAGGAGGAACCCACCAATGACCAACAATAAACTACCACAAACCATCTTCAACGCCGTGTCCGACAATGTGGAGCGGCTGGCTCAGCTATTTCCGGCTGCCGTGAAAGACGGCGAGGTGGACTTTGCCGCCCTCAAAGAAGAGCTGGGACAGTTTGCCGAGGTGGGTGCTGAGAAATATGAGCTGACCTGGGCGGGCAAACAGGCGGCAAAGAAGCTCTCCCAGGAGGATGCCCGTGGCAGAACACTCAAGTTTGTGCCCGGCGACAGCAAAAATGCTGACACCACTGAGAACCTTTACATAGAGGGCGACAATCTCGAAGTCCTCAAGCTACTGCGCCAAAATTATTATGGGGCGATTAAGATGATCTACATCGATCCCCCATACAATACCGGCAACGATTTTGTGTACCGGGACAACTTCGCACAGAGCCAAGCACAAAGTGATGAGGACGAGGGCGAAACGGTAGATGGCGAGCGCATGATCGTCAATCAAAAGTCCTCCAACCGCTATCATGCGAATTGGTTGAATATGATGTACCCACGCCTAAAAGTAGCAAAGGACTTGTTGCGGGAAGACGGGGTTATCTTCATCTCTATTGACGATAACGAAGTGGGGAATTTATGCAAGATTTGTGATGAAATTTTTGGTCAAGAGAATCTTGTCGCACAGATTAGCTGGAAAAGAAAAAAGGAAGTGTCGAGCGATTCAAAAAATGTATCTACCCAAGGTGAGTACATTATTTGCTATGCAAAAAGCTCGCTTGGTGAATTAGCGTTTGAACCTGTGTCACAAGAATATATCAATAAATCTTACAATGAACCTACCCAAGAATTCCCGCTTGGGAAGTGGCGACCTGTCCCAATCACAGTTTCAAAGGGACTGAGCGGTGGAGGATATGAGTATTCCATAACCACACCTTCTGGAGCTGTGCATAACCGTTTATGGGCATACCCCGAAAAGAGTTATCAGGAGCTGGTACATAACAATCGTGTTTATTTTGGAAAAAGCAATGATGGAATCCCCCAGCGGGTAATGTATGCACACGAAAGCAAGGGGCAACCAGTAACGAATTACTGGGATGATGTGGCAACGAATAAAGAAGGAAAAAAGGAAATCTTGTCCCTGTTTGAAGACAATGCTTTTGACACACCAAAACCAACATCGCTATTGCTGAAGATGTTAAGAGTTACAACAACCGATGCCGACACGATTCTCGACTTCTTTTCCGGTTCCGCTACGACCGCCCACGCCGTCATGCAGCTTAACGCCCAAGATGGCGGCAATCGCAGGTTTATTATGGTACAGGTGCCAGAAGCTTGCTCGCCGGAAAGCGAAGCGGCAAAGATGGGGTATTCCAACATCTGCGAAATTGGCAAAGAGCGCATTCGCAGAGCCGGTGACAAAATTAAGGCTGAAATTGAGAGCGAACAACCTCGGCTGGGAGAGGAACCCCGGAAGGTGCCGGACATCGGCTTTAAGGTGTTCAAGGTCGCCGATACCAACATCCGCTGGACGCACATGGCGCTCACCAACCAGCAGATAGAAATTGAGTATGATGAAAACGGCAAACCCATTTCGGACAAGGATAGGCTCGACTTTATGTCGCACTTCACCGACATTGATGTGGTGTATGAAGTGCTGCTCCGGCAGCGGGACATCCCGCTTTCGGCAAAGGTCGAGCGGCTCCCCGCCATCGGCGAGCGCACCTACATTTTTGCCGACAGCTATGCGGTCTGCCTTGAAGAGATGGTGACTGGGGAAATGGTCGAGAAGCTGGCTGCCATTGAACCCACACCCATCAAATATGTGTTCCGGGACAGCGCCTTTGAGGATAATATCTCCTTCAAGGACGAAACCATCCGGCGCTTGGAAGCCTATATCGCCCGCAACACCGGCGAGCAAAAGCGGGCGTATACAGTAGAGTTTATTTAGGGGGGTGTGAAGATGAAACGGGACATGGAGTTAATGAGGAAAATTTTATTTAGAATTGAAGAGGTTTTCCCTGTTGGGCAATTGATAATTCATGGTGTTAATATTGAGAATTATGATATGGCTACCATTGCGGATCATTGTCAACTGCTTTTCGAAGCGGGACTTATAAACGCATATACCCCAACCCGTGGGGGGGCGGGTGCTAAAGTTTTGATGTATTCAATCGGAAATTTAACTAATGCAGGTTATGACTTCCTTGATAGAGTCAGAGAAGAAACCGTTTGGAACAAGACAAAATCTGTGATCAAAGATAAGGGATTGCCAATGATCATTGAAGTAATCAAGGATGTGTCATCGACTATTATTTCCTCAATGGTTGAAGGCGCAATAAAGGGAATAAAATCGGTATAGCACAGAGGAAGCGGGAGGAGATCATATGAGCAGAATTCAATTCCAATTTGACGACAAGCTGGACTATCAGCTCGAAGCTGTATCCTCGGTGGTAGAGCTGTTTCGTGGCTTGCCGCAAAGGATAGGCGGCATCTATCAAAATGCCACCCGAACCATGAAGATTGGCGAGGGCGATCCGGTGCGCAATATTGAGATTGTGACCGGCTCTCGGTTGCTTGAAAACCTGCGAGGTGTGCAGCTTAACAACAACCTGTTTGCTGATAACGAGATTTTTGGCAACAACTTTACTGTGGAGATGGAAACCGGCACCGGCAAGACCTATGTTTACCTGCGCTCCATCTTGGAGCTTTACCAGGAATATGGCTTTAAAAAATTCATGATTGTGGTGCCAAGCATTGCGATCCGGCAGGGCGTGTGGAAGTCCATTGAAATGCTCTCCCCTCATTTCAATGCGCTTTACAATATCGACTTGCAAAAGCATAGTTTTATCAGCACCAGTGATACCATCGAGCAATTGGGCAGCAAACTGGTGGACACAAATGATCTATCCATTTGCATTATGAACATACAGCTCTTTAATAAAGCGAGCAATAAAGTCCGCACCGATGACGAGATGGGCAGAAACTTGTGGGAGGATGTAAAGTATATCCGTCCTATCGTGATCATTGATGAGCCGCAGAAAATTGAGGGCACCGCCAAGAAAAAGAGCAAGACGCTGGAATCCATCGAGTATGTCAATCCGCTCTTTACCCTACGCTATTCGGCGACCCACAAGCAGCTCTTTAACCAAGTATACAAACTCAATTCCTTTGATGCCTACAAGAAGGAATTGGTGAAACATATAGAGGTCAAAACGGTCAACGGCGTGATTCCCAAGGACTTTGCCTATATCCGCTACATAGACTTCACCAGCGACCTATATGCCAGAATTGAGATATACACGCAAAGGCAAGGGCGGGCGATGAAGTTTGAAACCTTTAAGGTGCGGGGCAACGCCTCGCTATTTGACCTATCCGGAGGGCTGCCGCAATACCAGGATATGCGCATTGCAGAAGACCCTCACAAGCAAAAGCCGCTAAAGATTGCCACAAAAGACGACTTCATTGAGCTGACCGCCGGGCACAGCACCTATGAGATCACCGAAAATGAAGCGATCCGTATACAAATCCGGCTTGCCATCGAAAGCCACTTTGCCAAACAAGCCCGCATCCTCAAAAAGGGCAAGAAGATCAAAGTGCTAACACTATTCTTTGTGGATAGTGTTGCCAAGGTGCGTGACCTAAACAGTGAGGATGGGCGAGGTGATTATCTGCGTATCTTTGACGAGGAATATGAAAAAGTCGTCACCGGGCAAAAATTTAAACGGATGTTTGAAAAACTGGGCGGGCAACTCAACCTATTTGCCACGCCGGAGAGCATTGCACAGGTGCGTGAAGGATACTTTGCCATTGATAATAAGCGCAATGTGGTGGATGTAGAGGGCTGGGATTCAAGCCTTGCAGACGAAGAGATGAAGATCAAGGCGAAATCGCAGGAAGATATCGACCGGGGCATCCAGCTTATCCTTGAGAAAAAAGATGAGCTCATTTCTTTTGAGGAGCCACTTGCCTTTATTTTCTCGCACTCGGCGCTGCGTGAGGGATGGGACAACCCTAATGTGTTTACCATCTGCACCCTCAAGTCCGGTGGTAGTGATATTGCTAAAAAGCAAGAGATCGGGCGTGGGCTTCGCCTACCGGTTGATATTTACGGTGTGCAAAACCGCTTGGAAACTGACATCAACGAGCTGACTGTCATTGCCAACGACAACTACGAGCACTTTGCTACGGCGCTGCAAAAGGACTTTAACGATTCGATGAATTTCAAGAAAGACGAGGTCACCTCGGATATCTTAACCGCAGCCCTCAAAAACGCAGGGGTGCCCCTGCAGAAAATTGAATCCAAACTGGTGGAAAAACTGCGTGAGGAGCTGTTCCTTGCCGGGATTATCGACACCAACAATATGCTGACCAAGGATGCCAAGAAGATTGTGGATACGGTGGACTTTGGGGACGAAACCCTTAAAGAACACGCTAATCAAATTATGCGGTGCTTCAAGGAAAGCATGGTCGACAAGGGTACCAAGAAGATTGAGATTACCAATGGCGACCTGGAGCCGGTTGAAAACGGTGTGCATTCCTATGTAACCGAAGATGCCTTCTTTAAAATCTTTAAAAGCCTCAGCGAGAAGCTCGCTAAGCGCACTATCTACAAAATGGATTTAGACAAGGATATTTTCATAAAAGAGTGCATTGCTGAACTCAACGAAACACTACGCCCCCGCCGCATCAAGAATCAGTATGAGATTTCTATCGGCGGCGTGGGTACTGACGACACCGGCAAGATGATGGTGAGCGATGGCAGAACCCAGGTGATCAATAACCTACTGGAGGATGAAATTGAGCAGCGAAGCGATTTTGAGATTTGCAACCACATTATGTACCACACCAATTTGCCCCGCTTTGCAATCTTCCGCATTCTGTGGGGGCTCGAAAAGAAAATCCTGCTTTCCAACCAAGACATACTGGATGCGGTAACAAAAGCAATTAAGTGGAAGCTTAACAAGGCAAAGGCAATTGCAATCAACTCGTATGAGGTCATTTCCGGCTATGAGTTTTCCGACCGAACGATCTTTGAGGCAGATACCATCAGCGAGGAAATGCTGAATGCCGAAAAGAAGGTCTACATTACCCGAGCGGAAGAGCAGAAAGCCATCAACCTATACTACCGGGTTGATTCCGATGGAGAGTATGACTTTGCGGCACAACTGGATGATGACCCTAATGTGCTACTATTCACCAAAATCAAAAAGGGCGGCTTTGTAATTGCCACACCCTATGGCAATTACACACCGGACTGGGCGGTCGTCTATAAGGGAAAAGATGATTTGGTCAAGCTATACTTTATTGTTGAAACCAAATGCGGTAAGGAAGATGCACATCTTAGCGAAGTTGAGAGGTATAAGATCAAGTGCGGCAAGCTACATTTCAAAGCAGTTAGCAAGCTGTCTGAGGATACGGTGAAACTGGACTGGGCAAGTAGCTATGAAGACTTTAAAGAAAAGTTTGGAATTAGCTGAGATGGTTTGACGCTATGATCTAATAAGGAGGGCAACGGCGATGACAGAAATTCGCACCTTCAGAGATTTCATAGAAGCTCGCTACGACAACGAGCTTTGGAAAGTTGTTGCCTCTTTCATTGAAGAAAACCCCGGCGGGCTGGAGCGCTCCACCTACCGGGTATCCCAGCCGGATGAAGCAGAGCTCACCGACCTACATATCAAGAGCGTCAGTGTCCGGGATGCAGGCGGCACCGGCATCCAGTTTGATGTGCTTGTTGAAGCAGAGATTATGATTGCCGAGACCCTCAACCGCAACCGGGAAACGGACGAAACCACGCAATGGTTCAAGGTTTCCTGCTCCGGTGACTTGGACGATGGGCTTCACAACTTCGCTATGAGCACTCCCACAGTCTACACCGGCTCCCGCAAGCTGCCGGACGGCGCTATGTCCGGCGACCTTGTGCCCTACATCTACAAAGAAAGATTAGATGCTGTCGCCGAGGACTTCCTGCGCCGCCATTTCCCCGAAGCACTGGAACGACCTATGCCGCTGCCGGTGATGGAGGTAGCCCGCCGCATGCACCTCGCCGTGGAACCGGAGCATCTTTCAAAGAACCTTACAGTGTTCGGACAAATCTACTTTGCCGACTGTCAAATCGAATGTTACGACAAGGAAGCCAGGGAATACAAGCCAAAGCCGGTGAAGCGTGGCACCATCCTCTACGACCCGGATGTGTTTTTCATGCGTAACCTGGGCTGTGTCAACAACACCATCATCCACGAGTGCGTCCACTGGGACAAGCACAAGAAAGCGTTTTTGCTGCAAAAGCTGTGCAACGAAGCGATGTGTACCATCCGATGCCAGGTCGTGGAAGGCAGCCAACCCAACAATAAAAGCTCGCCAGCCGAATGGATGGAGTGGCAGGCTCGGGCACTGACTCCACGGATACTGATGCCCCGCACCCAAGCAGGGCTCAAGGCAAAAGAGCTAATTGCCAAGTATAAGCAGGAGCGCCATACCGACAGTACCGCCGATATCATGGAGCCGGTGATCCTGGAGCTGGCGGACTTCTTTGGGGTGTCGAGGGCTTCTGCAAAAATCCGCATGGTTGACCTGGGCTATGAAGAAGCAATGGGCGTGTTCGTCTACAGCGATGACCGCTATGTCCCGGCGCACAGCTTTGCCAAGGGTGCCTTGCAGACAAAGCAGACCTTTACCATCGAAGCGCAAGATGCACTGTTTGAATATGCCACCAACCTTGATCTGCGCAAAGCCATCGATACCGGTCAGTATCTGTATGTGGATTCCCATTACTGCATCAACGATCCGAAATACATCCAACAAAACGACTGGGGGCATGCCGAGCTCACCGAGTATGCCAACAGCCATATTGATGAATGCTGCCTCGTGTTCGACCTTGAGGTTTCCCCAAACAAGACCTACGGTTTGCAGTATTACACCGAGTGCGTCCTTTATAAAAATGCCGCTTCCCAGTATAACATCGAGCCAAAATACAAACGAAATAATCAGAACCAAAAGGTCGAACAGACCGCTGCGGTAATCTTCTCGCACGATGTCGCTGAAGCAACCGAGATGTATCGCAAGCTACCGGGAGGGTTTGCTGAATCATTGGTCATGCTGATGGAATGGCGTGGCATGTCTGAGCGGGAACTCGCCGATGCATGCTATGTGGACGAAAAGACCATCCAGCGAATGCGCACCGGCAAAAACACCCGATTGCGCTCCGTTGTGGCTGTGTGTGTTGGAATGCAATTACCGCCGGTCATCAGCCTGGAGCTTGTGCGCAAGGCGGGGCATTCACTCACCGGCAAGCCCGAATACTTAGCCTTTCAACAGATACTCTCAACGCAATACAAAAACTCGATACTTGAATGTAACGAACTAATGGAGGCATGTGGCTTTGAACCTTTATCGAAAATCCAATAAAATTTTTGGATAGCACCGGACAAAAACTGTCCGGTGCTATTTGCTTTATATAACGCTAAATTGTATCCCTGTGTGCGCTGCTGATGCGCTAAACCACAGGGTTTTTTCTATGTTTGCCGGACACTTCGTGTCCGTGGCAGGCGCTCTTTTTCCTTGTATTCTTAAAGCGTGGTTAGCTAACCCACATTTTTAGGACAAGGAATGAAGAGTATGAGCGATAACATTTTTTCTAAGATCAAGCGGGGTGAAATGCCGGTAACGGTCACCCCTTACAAACACCAGCAGGAAGCCTACCGCTTCGTCTGCGGTAAATTTGGGCTGGGCGGGTTTCCAAGAACCTCGTCCGGCGCTGCGCTGCTCATGGAGATGGGCTGCGGCAAAACGCTGACCACCATCGGGATCATCGGAGCGCTTTATGCCGCCGGGAGGGTTCGCCGGGTGCTGGTCGTGGCACCGCTTTCCATCGTGACGGTTTGGCGGGAGGAATTTGAGCACTTTGCCGACTTCGATTATGAAACCCACATCCTCTCCGGCAGCACAGCACAGAAAGCCCAGGCACTTCAAAATCTGAACAGCGCCGTCCTGCAGGTCGTCATCGTCAACTACGAATCCGCATGGCGGCTGGAGGCACAGCTCACAGAGTTTGCCCCCGATCTCGTCATTGCGGACGAGGGGCACAAGCTCAAAACCCACAACACTAAGCAATCCAAGGCAATGCACCGGCTGGGTGCAAGAGCGACCTTTCGCCTGCTGCTCACCGGCACCATCATCACCAACAAGGCGATTGATGTCTTTTCCCAATACAAATTCGTTAACTCTGCCGTGTTTGGGCAGAGCTTTTACACCTTCCGCAACCGCTATTTTGACATGGTGGGCTACGGCAACCATACCCCGATGCTAAAGCGCAACATGGAGCCCGAGCTGATGGACAAGCTCCACGCCATTGCCTACCGCACCACCAAAGCCGAGTGTCTCGACCTGCCGGAAACCACCGACATCGTGCGTTTTGTGGAGCTGGAGCCAGGGGCAAAGCGGGTCTATAAAGACCTGGTGCGAGATAGCTACGCCGAGCTTGCCAGGGGCGAAGTGACCGCCACCAATGTACTCACCCGGCTGCTGCGCCTATCCCAACTCACCGGCGGTTTCGTCAGCGATGACGATGGCGTGATCAGTGCCATCAGCGCTGCCAAACTGGAAGCACTGTCCGATATCCTGGACGAAGCCATCAATGAGGACAAGAAGCTGGTGATTATCGCCCGGTTTATCCCGGAAATTAACGCCATCGAAAAGCTGTTGCAAAAGAAGAAGCTGCAGTATTCGCTCATTATGGGTGGTGTCAAAAACCGGGATGTGCAGGTCAGTCAGTTTCAAACCGACCCCGAGATCAAGGTGTTTGTGGGGCAGATCGCCACAGCCGGGCTGGGCATCACCCTTACCGCCGCCTCCACAATGGTCTTTTACAGCCTGGATTATTCAATGTCAAATTTCGAGCAGACAAAAGCCCGCATCCACCGGGTTGGACAAAAGCAGAATTGCACCTACCTCTACCTTACCGCCAAAGGGACGGTGGATGAGAAAGTCCTCGCCGCCCTTCGCAATAAAGCGGACTTGGCAAAAACGCTGGTCGATGACTACAAGCGTGGATGCAATCCCTATATGGAGGGAGGTGAAATAGGATGAGCGACAGGATGTTTGAGCTTGCCGACCAGCTCAAAGAACTGCGGGAGCAAAAGAAACAAGCAGAGCAGCAGGTCAAGGAGCTAAACGCCGCCATTGACGAAACCGAATACCAGCTTTCCGAGCTGATGGCACAGACCGAAACCCAGAGCTTTTCACGAGCAGGCACTATGTTCTACTTGACCACGACCACCCGAGCTTCGGCAGCCCCGGAGCGCAAGACCGATCTCTACGATGCCCTCAAAGAACAGGGCTTCGGCGATCTGATCTATGAGACGGTCAACGCAAACTCCCTCTCCGCTTTTGTCAAGGAACAGCGAGCGGAAAATGGGGACGAGCTCCCCGGCTGGCTTGCCGAGCTGGTCAGTCTCTATGAAAAAACCAGTGTCGGTGTCCGCAAGGGATAGCCCCCACTTCAAAGAACTAAGAGCAAAGACGCTTTCACATACACAACAAATTTTATGGAGGAATCAATCATGAGTAAAAACGAACTGACCACAACGAATAAAGGCTTTATGAGCCTTGCGGAATTTGACATTGCAGACACCCTGTCACAGGAGCTGGATGGGTTAGAGGGCGGTTTTGAGCGCATCAAAATCCCCAGCGCCGGAAGCACCGTGTTTGAAGTGCCGGGGGACGATCCGTCCGAGCCGGACACCGTGAAGGAATTTAGCGCCGTCATCCTGTACCACCACCCGCTCCACGCCTACTACAAGAGCAAGTACACCGGCGGCAACCAGCCACCCGACTGCGGCAGCTTTGACGGCGTGACCGGAAGCGGCGACCCCGGCGGGAGCTGTGCCAAGTGCCCTTTCAACCAGTTTGGCAGCGGCGAGAATGGCTCCAAAGCCTGCAAAAACCGCCGCCGGATTTATGTCCTGCGTGAGGGCGAGATCTTCCCGCTGCTTCTGTCCCTGCCCACCGGCTCGCTAAAGGAGTTTAGCCGCTATATCAAACGCCTGCTCTCCAAGGGCAAAAAGTCTAACAGCGTGGTGACCAAGTTTTCTCTCAAAAAGGCAGTCAACAGCGGCGGCATTTCCTACTCCCAGGCGCAGTTTACCCTGGACAGAGCGCTGACGGCGCAGGAGCTTCCCCTCATCGAAAACCTGTCGGCACAGGTGAAAGCCTACAGCCAGCATATCGGGTTTGAGATGGATAGCGCCGATGCCCCGGCGGTGGATGCCGAGACTGGTGAAGTGATCCAGCCTTTGAAATAATCAGTCTTGCGGCGGGGCGTTGCCAAGCGGTGCGCCCCGCTTTCGCAGAAAGGAAGAACCTATGAATTATCAATGCATAACCACGCTTCAAGCATTAAAGGACTACCTCGGCGACAGCTCACTTGTCGCTTTTGACTTTGAAACCGCACCGCTGGAATCGTATCGGGATGTGCCAATGGCAGCGCTCGACCCTGCACTGTCCCAAATCGTGGGGGTTAGCTTCGCCGTGTCCGAGGGCACCGGGGTGTATGTCCCCCTCGCCCACAAAAGCGGCACAAACGCCAATAGCGGGGCGGTGTTTGCCTTCCTCCGAGAGCTGATGAGCGACCCCAGCATCACCAAGATTGCCCACAACCTGGGTTTTGAGGCGATGTTCCTCTACCACCAGGGCATTCTCATCCAGCCGCACTGCTACGACACCATTGCGGCGGCGCAGCTCACCCTTAAAAGCAATACCGAGTTTCGCTCCCTTGCCGACAGCGGGCTCAAAACACTGGTGCCCCAGCTTTATGGCGTGGAGATGCCCAAGTTTGAGGAGGTCACCGCCGGGCGGCACTTTGACGAGCTGGATGCACAGGATGCCGAAACCGTCCGGTACGCCTGCGCTGACAGCGACTATACCCTGCGACTATATCACACCTTCAACGACTGGTTTGACCGCTATCTGCCAAAGCACCGCTTGATTACCGAGCAAATCGAAAGCCCCACTGCCGTCTATTGCGGGATGATGAAGCACAACGGTCTGCCGGTGGACAGGGTGCTCATGGTTGAGAAGCAGGCGCAAGCCGAGAACGAGCTTGCCCGGCTGCGGCAGGAGATTGCCTTTTTCATCGGCGATGTTGACATCGGTGCCAACGCCAGCACCTCGGCGTTCAAGCAGTATCTGTATAACGATTTGAAGCTGCCGGTGCTCAAGACCACCGCCAAGTACCAAGAGGCAGCGGATGATGAAGCCATGATCCTACTCACCGAGTTTTGCCGGGAGCAGCGCCCCGAGCTGGCACCGCTGTTTGAGTTGGTGCAGGAGTACCGCAAGTGGGGCAAGCTCAAGTCCACCTACATTGACGGGTATTTGCAGCATGTAAGTCCAGTCACCGGCAGGATACACCCCGACCTGTTTCCACTGGGCACCGAAACCGGGCGCTTTGCCGCACGAAAGCCCAACCTGCAAAACATGCCCCGCCCGGACGGAGATGTCAGCGGTATCCGCAACTTTATCAAAGCGCCGGAGGGCAAAAAGCTGCTGTCGCTGGACTTCTCGCAGATTGAACTGCGAGTGGGTGCCTTCTACTGCAGGGACGAAAAGATGCTGGAAACCTATCGCAGCGGCGGCGACATCCACGCCCAAACCACCAGCGTTATCTACAAAATTCCTTTTTTCCAGGCGGTGGACAAAAACGCCGAGCACTATAAAGAGCGCCGGACAATCGCCAAAAACTGCAACTTCGGCACCTTCTTCGGGCTGTTTCCCAAAGGGCTGCAGCGAACGCTCAAGTTTAAGGCTGGATTGGACACGCCGCTGTGGGAGTGCGAGCAGATCATAGACAACCTCAAGTCCGGCTACCCCCGGCTCACCGCCTGGCAGGAGGAAACCAAAGGCAGAGCGGGTTTTCGCAAGTACACCGAAACCTACCTCGGCAGGCGGCGCTATCTTCCGGGCATTGCTTCAACAGACTGGGGCAAGAAATCCTTTGCCCAGCGCTGTGCTCTGAACACACCCATACAGGGTACCGCCGCCGATATATTGAAACTTGCCCTGGTGCGGCTGCTCGCCGGACTGCCCGAGCGACCCTGGCTGCTGCCGCTGCTGCAAATCCATGATGAGCTGGTGTTTGAAGTGCCCGAGGGCAAGGTGCCGGAAGCGGTGGCGTTTATAAAAGCCTGCATGGAAGCAAAGCCCTTCCCGGACTTCGACCTGCCGATCATCGCCGAAGCATCCGTTGGGGACAGGTTTGGAAATATGGTAGAAATATCGGACGCAGGCACCAAAGCTGAATTTACAAACAAGGCTGGTGTGCGAATTGCCACCGGGGGCTCCCCGGTCGGGGAAATGGAGGAACTGACATGAACCTTGTCTATATCGCAAGCCCCCTTGCCGGGGACATCGAGGGCAACATCCAAAAGGCGCTGGGATACTGCCGCCTTGCCGCCGAGCAAGGCGTAGCACCGGTAGCGCCGCACACCATCTTTACCCGGTTTTTGGACGACCATGACCCCGCCGAGCGCAAACTGGGGCTCAAGATGGGCTTTGCGCTGCTCACCCGCTGCGATGAGCTGTGGGTGTTCGGCGACATCATATCTGCTGGGATGCGCTCCGAGATCACGATTGCCGAAAAGCACGATATCCCAGTACGGTATTTTGATACAGACGGAAACGAGGTGGAGCCATGAAAGCCCTAAACATTCCGCTGGAGGAATTCCTAAAGCCCTTCTTTGATGCCGGGGAAACCGTCTGCCTGCGTGTGTTTGCCGACCGCAAGGGTGCGGCGTTTCGTGGGCAGAAGCTGGAGTGTGAAGCCTCGAAGATCGGCGGCATGATGGACACGCTCAAAAAGCACAACGCACAGAATCGGGGCATCTTTTTCGTGGTCAACTACGGCGGGCAGGAGGACAGCGACATCACCCGCATCAACGCCCAGTTTGTGGAGTGCGACACAGCCGACATTGACACACAGCTCGAGCGCATCGAGGCGTTCCCGCTGCCGCCGTCTATCATTGTGCGGACGAAAAAGTCCCTGCACACCTATTGGCTGATGAAAAGCGCCGATGTGCTGCGCTTTCGCCCGGTGCAAAAGGCGCTGATCGCCCAGTTTGACGGCGACAAAGCCTGCATCAATGAAAGCCGAGTGCTACGACTGCCGGGCTTTGAACACCGCAAGGGCGAGCCCTTTCTGGTGGAGTGCATCAAATTCAGCCCCGAGCTGCGCTATACCCAGGACGAGCTGCTGGCGGTGCTGCCGAAAATCGAGGAGCCGCAAGTACCCGCATCGGTGGCGACCGGCAGCCGCAAGGGGCTGGAGCTGGTCAAGGAGCGCTGTGCTTTTCTGCAGCACTGTAAAGAACACGCCGCAACCCTGTCCGAACACGACTGGTACGCTATGATCACAAACCTTGCGGTGTTTGAGGGCGGTAGCGAGGAGATTCACACCCTGTCCAAAGCCTACCCCGGTTACAACTACGCCGAAACCCAGGGCAAAATTGCCCACTATCTCGAGAGCGGCACCAAGCCTATAACATGTCAGACTATTGCTGACAAGGGTTTTGCCTGCCCCAAGCTGGGTCAGTGTGGTTGCAAGGCTCCAGCGGCGCTGTGCTACAAGGCGCTGACGGTGGAGGAGCTGCGCACCGAGCTTGCCAAATGCCAAATCATGCACACCCCGGTGGACGACATTGGCACCGCTAAAAACTTCATCGCCGGGTTTCTTTACAACATCGAACCTGTGATCGCCGAGACCTTCATCACCTACGAGGTGCGCTCACACTTTGCCCTTAAGTCCGGCGATATGAAGCCGCTTCTGTCCCTGCACCGGGAGCTTTACCGCAAGTACGCCGAGAGCCGAGAGGTCAAGCGGGCAGAGTTTGGCGAGGAGCTGCCCGAGTGGTACGAACCCACCGAGCGGGGCGGCTTGCGCTTTTTGCCCGGTATCCTTGCCAATCACATGGCGCAGACGGTGCAGGTGTTTTACGGAGCCGGAAGCTACTTTTTCTATGGAGGTGGAGTGTATGCCGCCTGCGAGGACTTGATGGCGCTTGCCAAGGTACGGGAATTTATGATCCCCCGCTACGCTTCCATGACGGCGATCAACGACACCGTGGGACAATGGCGTATGCTCATCCGCAAGGCGGTGCGGGAAATCAACTGTAACCCCTTTATCATCAATGTGAAAAATGGGCTGTTCAATGTGCTGGATGACAGCTTCAAGCCGCATACACCGGAGTATTTCGGGACGGTGCAGATCAGCGCAACCTACGATCCAACCGCAAAGTGCCCGGAGTTTTTGCGCTTTCTCAAAAGTGTGTTGGACGATGAGGAAATTCACCTGATACAGGAGATTTTGGGTTACCTACTCATCCCGGTCAACAAGGCACAAAAATCCTTTGTGTTTGTGGGTGCGCCCAACGCCGGGAAGTCTACGCTGCTCTCAATCGCCCAGGAGATACTGCTGGGCAGCGAAAATGTATCAAACATTCCCTGGCAGAGCCTGGGCGACCGCTTCAACAAAGCAGAGCTCTTTGGCAAGCTGGCTAACATCTTCGCAGACCTGCCCAGCAAGAACATTGACGATAACGGCATGTTCAAGGCTCTGACCGGCGAGGACTATATCACCGCCGAGCGCAAAAACAAAGACCCCTTTTCTTTTCGCCCTTATGCCCGGCTGCTCTTTTCCTGCAACGAGATACCCAAAAACTACGGCGACAGGTCGGACGGCTTTTACCGGCGGCTCATTATCATCCGCTTTGATCGCTCAGTACCCGCAAGCCGCCGAGACCCTAATTTGAGAGAAAAGCTCGCTGTGGAGCGGGACGGCATCCTTATGTGGGCACTCGCCGGACTCAAGCGCCTGATTGCAAACAGCTATATCTTCACCGAAACCGAGCGCACGAGAGCGGAGCTTACCCGCTACAAGGTGGAAAGCAACAGCGTGCTGTCTTTCGTGGAGGAATGCTGCGAGGTGACGCCGGATGCCGAGGTCGTGCGAGAGGAGCTCTTTTCAAAGTACAAGGAATACTGCAACAACGCCGGGCTCAAGCCCCTGTCCCAAGCCAACTTCAACAAGGAAATCGAAAATATGGCAGGTGGCGTGACCCGCAGTGTAGACAAGCTCGGAAAGCGCCGCACCTGGCGGGGCATCAAGCTATGCTGATGGACACACAAAACTTAGGACGCAGGCGCAAAGCTGGAACGCAGCAGGCGCTATGTGTGCGAAAATGCCAGCGGGGGCTCCCCGCCTTGACGGATTTGACGGCTTTTCTCATTTTCTTAGCGTTAAGAGCCAAGAGATATGACCTGTATATTTTGAGATAAATATATAGGGTAACGATTTTACCCGTCAAGTCCGTCAAAAAGGAGGAACCATGACGGAAAAAGACATTACCAACGCCATTCTCAAGTATCTCAAGACTGTGCCCGGTTGCTTTGCCTGGAAAGAACACGGCGGCATGTACGGCACAGCCGGTATCCCGGACATTATCGCCTGTATTGGCGGGCGGTTTGTCGCCTTTGAGGTGAAAACGTCGTCCGGGAAACTGACAAAGCTACAAGAAACCACGATTCAAAAAATTAAGAATGCAAAGGGCAAAGCCTACAAGGTTACAAGTGTCGAGGAGGTAAGGAAAATACTCGAACATTTGGAGGATTAGCCTTTATGAATAAAAAAGAGCTGTCACAGCTTTATTATCTCAACCGGGAGATCGAGGAGCAGCAGCGCCGCCTGCAGGAACTGGAATGCCTCGCCACCTCCTGCACTAGCCACATCACCGGCATGCCCAAGACAAAAGGGGTGGTCAACCGCCTCGCCGGATATATCGCCGAGATTGCCGACCTCAAAAGCCTCATTGACCTCAACATCAAGAAGTGCTTTTACGAGCTCAACCGGCTCAACCGCTACATCAACACCATCCCGGACAGTCAGCTGCGGATGATCCTGTCCCTGCGCTACATCAATGGGCTGACCTGGCAGCAGATCGCCTTTTCTATCGGTGAGTATGACGAGCAGTACCCCCGGCGCAAGCACAACGCATTCCTTGGAAGCAAACTTGACGAAAATGACGAAACCAAAGTGGTAAAATGATAATATGAAGAATTGCAGGGAGCTTCCGGACAGCCGGGGGCTCCTTTGTTTTGGAGGAATGACTATGGAATTTAAGAAACTGCCCATCAGCTCGCTTATCCCGGCAGACTATAACCCAAGAAAAGATTTGCAGCCGGGCGATGCGGAGTTTGAAAAGATACGCCGCTCCATTGAGGAGTTTGGCTATGTGGAACCGGTGATCGTCAATAGCGACATGACCATCATCGGCGGGCACCAGCGGGTCAAGGTGCTGTCCGCTCTTGGGCACACCGAGATTGACTGCGTGATCGTGCAGGTGGATAAAACCAAAGAAAAGGCACTCAACATCGCCCTCAATAAGATTACCGGCGAGTGGGACACCGCCTCGCTCGCACAGCTCTTGTCCGACCTCGACAAGGAAAGCTACAACCTGGAGCTGACCGGTTTTGATTGGGATGAAGCGGAAAAGCTGCTCAAGACCCTTGAGAAAGAGGATAAATCCCAGGACGACAACTTTGAGGTCGTGCTGCCGGAGGAGCCCATCTCCCGCCGGGGCGATGTGTGGCTGCTGGGGCGACACCGGTTGATGTGTGGCGACAGTACTGTCAAAGAGGACATGGCGATGCTTTTAGAGGGCAAGCGTGTGGAGATGGTTTTCACCGACCCGCCCTGGAATGTCAACTACGGCGCTACCGATCACCCGAGCTGGAAACAGCGCACCATTCAAAACGACTGCATGTCCCCCGAGGCGTTTTTACAGTTTCTCACCCAGGCGTTTGCATGTATGGCAGAGGCGCTGGTGGTGGGTGGCATGGTGTATGTGGTTATGTCGGCTCAAGAATGGGGTTCGCTTATGCCAGCCCTCACCGGGAACGGTTTTCACTGGTCGTCCACGATTATTTGGAACAAAGACCGGCTGGTGCTCTCTCGCAAGGACTACCACACCCGCTACGAACCCATTTGGTATGGCTGGAAAGACGGCGCTCCCCGCATCCACCCGCTGTCCGACCGGCAGCAGTGCGATGTATGGGACATTCCCCGCCCGAGTAAATCCGAGGAGCACCCCACCATGAAGCCAGTGGAGCTTGTGGAGAGGGCGATCCTCAACAGCTCCAAGCGTGGCAATTTTGTGCTTGACCAGTTTGGCGGCAGCGGCACCACGCTGATTGCCTGCGAAAACGCCGGGCGCACCTGCTTCATGATGGAGCTCGACCCGAAATATGCGGATGTCATTGTCAACCGCTACATCGACAAGGTGGGCGGCTCCGGCGAGGTATTCCTGCTGCGGGAGGGCGAGAGAATACCTTTTGAGAACCTGCAGAATTGACTTGACTTACCTACCTTTTAGAGTGATGAATGTGACACGCCGCAGGACGGCGAACATTTGAAAGGTGGAGTTCTTTATGAGCGAGCAGGATTTTAAGGACATTTTGAGCGAGGCATTGGCAATGTACATGGACGAGGGCAGTCCCATCAAGCGGGTTTGCTCCTTTTCCGATGCCGGGGTACTGAGCACTAATGAGGGCTTGGTCGTTTCCCTTGAGGACGGCAGCCAGTTTCAACTGACAATCGTGCAGAGCAGGTGACAGCATGAGCAAAACCGATGCGCTCATCCGCATCACCCTAAAAGGCTTAACCAGCACAGCCATTGAAAAGACCTGCGTTCTCGGCAAGGAAGAAGCTGCCGGAGACATCGCAAAAATCCGGGAGATAGTGGTTGAGCTGGTGCAGTTTTGGGATTTGGACGAGCGGTATATTGACCAGTTTGATATGGATATCGACATCGGGGACTAAAGGGCGCACACCGCCCTTTTTCCTCTTATGCAGGGCTAACTGCCCCAGCAAACAAACCCGCCCTACACAGGCGCAGTGTGGGCGGCACCGTGAAAGGAGGTGAGCGCCATGAGCAGAAAAGGCATTCCCAATAAACTCAACAAGTTTGACACCGATATTGCGCCCCGACTTTCGGAGATTCGGGAGTGGATCGAGCAAGGCGATTCCATCCGGGACATTTGCCATAAACTGTCCATTTCACAGGACACTTGGTACCGTTACCAGCGTGAGCACGAAACACTCTCGGAGCTTGTAAACCTGGGGCGGTCTGTTACACAATCGCTGGTGGAAAAATCGCTACTCAAGCTCTGCACCGGCTACGACTTTGAGGAGCTCAAGACCATCATTGAGGAGGACAGGGGCGGCAAGAAACGCACCAAGTTGGAAAAGACCAAGCGGCACCAGCCACCCTCTGCGCAGGCAATCTCCTTTTTCCTGCGCAACCGCTGCCCCGAGGAGTGGTCGGACAAGAAAGAGCTGCTTCTCGACACCACCCAAAACGAGCAGGCTCGCAAGCGCCTGTTTTTGCAGATGCTTGCCGGTGAAGATGAGCTCCCCGAGGAACAGCCGTCCGAAGGCGGCTTCCAGGAGGAGGAATAGCCGCCAGTTTCCCAAACTCATCACGGAATTAGTGTTATGTCATGAGATTTTACTTGACTTTGCACCCTTTTAGAGTGATGAATGTGGTACCGAAAGCGGCGAGCCGCCGCTGGCAATTCGCACACCAACCGCTTCATTAGCGAAAGTGCGGTGCCTGCGCACAAGGCTCCTGCAAATACAAAGATTGCTGAGGTGCCACGATGAACGATCTAAGAGGATTTGAAACCTACCTGATGAGAGAAGAGCGCAGTGAGAACACCATTGCCTGCTACCTGCGGGATGTGAAGCTGTTTTTCGCCTGGTTTGATAAGGATGTGCGGGAGATTACTGAGTTTGACCTCATCGCCTACAAGCGATACCTCAACCAAAGGGAAAAGACGGTCATCACCGCCAACCGCAAGCTCGCCAGCGTCAACGCTTTCTGCCGTTACCTTTATGATGCCAGGCTCCTGCCGGAAGCCTACGCCGCCAAGCTCACCAAGAACCGGGACAAGCGAGAGTATAAAGGGCTGACCCCGGAGGAATGCCACGAGCTTCGGGAGCGCATCCTCCAAAAGGGCAACCCGATGCACATCTGCATCGTAGAGCTTTTGATGGCAACCGGCATCCGGGTGAGCGAGCTTTGTAACCTCACCATGAACGATATCACCCTCGACCCGCCAAACCCCTCCATCCGGGTACTGGGCAAGGGTATGGTCAACCGCACATTGCCCCTCAACCGGGCGGCGCTCGAAGCGGTGGTAAACTATATCGGCGACCGGCAAAGGTCGCCCACACAGCGGCTGCTGCAGGGGCAGCGGGGCGCACTGGGACGGGGTGCGGTGGAGATCATTTTAGGCAACTATGGCAAGGAGCTGGGAATCGAGGTCACGCCCCACAAGCTGCGGCACAGCCTGGCATATACGCTGGTCAAGTCCGGCACTGCCATGACTACCATCCAGCAGATACTGGGGCACGAGAGCATCCTCACCACCAACCTTTACACCCACACCCGCCAGCAGGACATGGCAGACGCTCTCGCCGCCCTCGCTTGGTGATAGTGGACAAAGGAATATAGCGCCCGGAGCCGCTCGCCAAGTGGCTCTTTTCTTTGTGCATACTGCTCTTGTGTACACTACACAAGACCTGGCGGCGTATGCCGCTCTTTTTCTCTTTGTGCTTAGTACACAAGGTTTCGGGCAGCTTTTCTCTTTGTCACAACTACACAAAGATGCGCTCGATACCGGGCAAGTATTTCTCTTGGTGTAGTAAGTACAATCATCTGGCGGAGGGGGCGCTTCTAATTGTGCACTATGCACAAACAGCAGAAGCCCTGAAGATTTTTACACTACATTTTCTACAAGATTTCGATTGGAGGTGAGCCGGTGACCATTACGCCCGAGGAGCGGCGGCAAAACGAGCTGCTTGTGACCTATTTGAATAAGTATTTCTCGCAGGCGCAGATTGCCCGGCTCATTGAGGAATATAGCTTTTCCGAGCTGCGCCGCCTGCTGGGTGAGATGGATATTGAGTTTTTCGCCCTCTGCTATTTCCCCAAGTATTTTGACCGGGAGTTTGGCTCGTTTCATAAGGAGCTGTTCGCCGAGCTCAAATATATGCTGGACAACACTGGGCTGATTGAAGCCTTCGGGCTGCCCCGTGAGCATGGCAAGAGCACCATCAACTCGTTTCTGTTTCCGCTCTATTCCACCATGTATGGCAAAAGCCAGTTTACGCTGATTATATCCGCCACCGAGCAGATTGCGCTGCCCTTTCTTGACATGATCAAGGATGAGCTGGAAAACAACCGCCTGCTGCTGGAGGACTTCGGCTGCATCAAGGGCAGCCGGTGGAACAACAACGAGATTTGGATCAAAGGCGGTGGCATTGATGCCTGCATTATGATCCGAGGCATTGACGGTTCGCTGCGTGGCATTCACTTCAAGCAGCACCGCCCGCAGCTCGTGCTGCTGGACGATCTCTTAAAGGACGACACCGCCAAGAGCGAAACCAAGCGGGAAACGGTTAAGTCCACTTTCACCGATGTGGTTATTCCCATCGGCACCAAGGACACCAACATCTTGGTGGTGGGTACGGTGCTTCATGAGGAGGACTTGATGGCAGACCTGCTCAAAGGCAAAATCCCTGGTGTGCGCAGCATCCGCAAGTCTGCTGTCATCAGCTTTTCCGACCGGGACGATCTGTGGGGTGAGTGGGAGCGGCTATACAACAACCTTTTAGATTTTGACCGCATCGACACCGCCCGCAGTTTCTTTGCGGAAAACCGGGAGGAAATGCTCTCCGGCACAGAAATTCTGTGGAGCGAGTACCTCGATTATTACTACCTCATGTGCAAGAAGCAGGCAATGGGCGACAAATCCTTTTTCAAGGAGCTGCAAAACGACCCCCGCTCCACCGATGATTACATCTTCCAGTCCATCGGCTACTGGGATAGTCTGCCGGATTACTCTGACCTGGAGGTGGTGATGTACATCGACCCGGCCATCAAGGCTGGCAAGCGCAACGACTACTCGGCGATCACCATTCTTGCCCGGCATGAAAAGACCGGGCAGATGTATGTGCTGGACGGCAGTATTCACAAGCTGCTGCCCGATGCGCTGTTCGGCGTGGCGCTGGAAAAACTGGAGCTATTCCCGGTGGAAAAGATCGGCTTTGAAGCAACGCAGGCGCAGAGCTATATGAAGCAGAAATTTGAAGAGGCGCTTTGGGACAAAAAGCTGTTCACACCGGTGGAGGAAATCTCTGCCCGAGGGCAAAAGCACGAGCGGATTATCACCTTGGAGCCGGATATCAAGCGGGGGTTTATCCTCTTTAACGCCGCCAATGTCGCCTATAACAACCAGGTCAAGGACTATAACAAGGGTGCCAAGCACGATGATGCCCCGGATAGTTTGTATGGCGCAGTGCAGCTTGTGCAGGGGGTGCAGCGGCTGCGGTTCTTTGAGCGGGGGCTTTTGTTTTAGGTAGAAGAAGTTATAATAGCGTGGTATAATTATCTTGTCTGAAGGGGGTGAGAAAATGGATGATTTTATTGATTACAGCGATGCTGTTGTTGAGTTGGATGGGCTGGCATTAGAAGGTAATTTTGGTTCGGATATTGCGGTGCGAGTTTCTCAGAGAGATACAACGGAAAGAAATCAATATTTATATGATTGTTTTATGGATATTTTTACGACCAAGCAGTATGGCATCAAAAATATCATTGGCATCTCTCTCACCTTGGTAAGCCTATTTACAGATGCGCTAAAAGCTGAAAGCCAAGAGCCGGTGGATGTATTAGCCGCTTTCTGGAAAGGTACAAAAGAGCATCCGGAATTAGAAACCGTTTCTTCCTATACACAGTATTTAAGCGCCCATACTAACTTCAAAAATATTAACGCACAGTATGCTGGTAAACCGAACCCAACAAGAGCTGAAATAAAAAAACTTGCTGATTCGGTACTTGCGTCATATTCAAAAGGTGTAGAATTTATTGGCAAGGCATTCACAAGCCTGTTAACCTTAGAACAAATAATCCATAGCCAGCCACACGACTACTTTGAAAACTCTTTTTTGAGGATATATGAGAAAATCAATCAGTATGAATCTTTAGCCGATGAGAGCCATAAAAAGCTGACTACCATTATTAACAGAAAGGTTCGCAATGCAGACGCTCACTTAAATGCGTATTACTCTATAGAAAAGCAATCCTATGTAATGAAACAGACCATTAACAAGAAAAAGGGTAAGAAAGAAATTAAGACATTCCAGATTTCTGCAAAAGAAATGATGCTCGAAATATACCCACGGATTGGTTGGTTTGTTCAAGGATTCATGGGTGCATGCGTTTTACTGGTCTTAGTTTATGAAGATAAAGCGTTATATCGTAAAGCAACGGATTTTATTTTAGCGCTGAACAACCGTACTAATATTCTATAGTTTGAAGCAATCACAAAACCGCCTTCGGGCGGTTTTTTCATACCCAAATTTAGGAGGTGACCTTTATGCAACCAAGTGAAGCGCTCATCAAGCAGTGCCTTGAGGAGCTGCAAACCGGGAGCGCAGAGAAACAAAGATACAAGGACTACTATGACGGCAAGCACAGCATCCTTACCAACTACGACATGCAGGAGAGCCGCTCCAACCGCAAGCTGATCTTCAACTTCCCCCGCAAATTTGTGGACAACGAGACCGGGTATCTTGTGGGTAAGCCGGTCAATTTTGTGTCCAAAAGCGGCAACCATGCGGCGGTGGACTGCATCGACCAAAACACCGCCCACTGGGATAAGGAGCACAATATAACCCTGCGCAAAAACAGCGAGATATTCGGTGAAGCCTATGAGCTCAACTTTGTTGATGCAGACGGCAACTTCTGCGCCGCCGTGCTCACCCCGCTGGAAGCGTATGTTTTGGAGGACGGCACCGCCGCCCGCACCCCACTGCTGGCGTTGCACCGGTTCACCAAGCCCTTTGAGGAGGACACTGAATACCTCGATGTCTACACCGACACAGAGATTTTGCACTACGAAATCAAGGATGATGAACTAAGCTACACCGGCAAACACCCCCATATTTTTGGGCGGGTGCCGGTAATTGTCTGCCCGGCGACCTCGGAACGCAAGAGCGGGTTTGAGGATGTCATATCGCTGTTTGATGCCTATGACGCACTCAACTCTGACCTCGTCAACGAGATTGCCGACCACCGCAACGCCTACCTCATCATCGAGAATGCCAAGATTGAAGAGGAGGACTTGGTGGCGATGAAGCGCATGGGCATCATCCAGGTGCCCAAGGGTGGCAAGGTGAGCTGGCTGATCAAGGACATCAACGACAGCTTTGTGCAAAATGAGCTTCTGAACATCGAGCGAAAAATCTACGACATTATGGACGAGGTCAACTTCAACGAAAACTGGGCGGCAAACACCTCCTCGCTGGCGCTGCGCAATAAGCTCTTGAACCTCGAAAACCGGGTGGCAATGCGGGAGGCGTTTATGGAGCGCACCATCCGGCAGCGGCTTTTTAATCTCTTCACCTTCATCCGCAAGAAAGAGGGCAAGGATTACAGCGCCCTGGACATCGCCATCAAGTTTACCCGCAACCTGCCCACCGACCTGGTGGGGCTTGCCGATGTGATTGTCAAGCTGCAGGACATCTGCTCCCAGGAAACGCTGCTCACGCTTCTGCCTTTTGTGGAAAACCCGGCGGTGGAGCTGCAAAAATTCAAATCTGAACAAGCGTCATCTGTGCCCAGCGGCGTGGATGGGGCAAATATGGAAGGAGTAACACCATGACACTACAGGAAATCAAAGCATTTTTAGAAAGTCACGAGGGAAAAACCGAGGAAACCGCCGCCTTTTTGCGTGGGCTGGTGCCGGTAAATCTGCAAGCGGTGCAGACCTTTGCCGAAACTGCCGAGGGCAAAAGCTGGCTTGACTCCCTCAAAGACAAGCACCTGCAAAAGGGGCTTGAAACCTGGAAGTCCAACAACTTAGAGGCGCTGCTGGACGCAGAAATCAAAAAGCGCTTCCCGGAAAAGGACACTAAGGACTTGGAGCTTGAAAAGCTCAAAGGCGAAATCGAGACCATGAAAACCGAAAAGCAGCGGGAGCGTATGCTCAATGAAGCGATGAAGCTCGCAGGCGAAAAGGGATTGCCCCTTGAGCTTGTGGGCTTTTTTCTGGGCGCTGACGAGGTGGCGACCGCCGACAACATCGGGCGCTTGGAAGAGAGCTTCGGCACCGCTGTGCAAAAGAGCCTGGAAGCCCGGCTCAAGACCGACAGCTACACACCGCCTGCTCTCACCGGCAGCGGCGGCAAATCCCTTGATGATTTGTCAATGGACGAATACATCAAGGCACGACAGAAAGGATGATTGAATTATGGCAAACACTTTTTTAACCCCTTCCATCATAGCCAAGGAAGCGATGATGCAGCTTTATGCTAACTGCGTCATGGCGGGGCTGGTGCACAGGGACTATTCCAGCGAGTTTGTGGCAGGCATTGGCGACACGGTGACCATCCGCAAGCCCGCCACCTTCGAGGCGAAGGAATTTGACCGCACCAGCGGCATTGAGATTCAAGATGCTGTGGAGGGCAGCGACACCATCAAGCTGGACAAGCTGCTGGATGTTTCGTTTGAGGTGACCACCGAGCAGCTCACGATGGACATCGCCAGCTTTTCGGCACAGCTCTTGCAGCCCGCCATGCAGAGCTTTGCGCAGAAGATTGACCTCTACCTGCTGGGGCTGTATAAGGACATTCCCTACACCTCCGGCACGGCGGGCACCCCTCCGGCAGACATTTCCGACATCACCGATGCCCGGCAGATTCTAAGCGACAACTTAGTGCCGCTGCAAAACCGCCGCCTGGTCATCGACCCCACGGCAGAAAACGGCTTCCTGCAAATCCCCACCTTCCACGAGGCGGGCAAGGTCGGCGATAGCGGCACCGCCCTGCGGGAAGCATCGCTGGGCAGGAAGTTTGGCTTTGACATCTACACCGACCAGAATGTGCTCACCCACACGGCGGGTACGCTTTCGGCTGGCTCCGGCAAGCCCAAGGCTGCCGCAGCTTCCAAGGGAGACACCACTTTGACCATCAGCGCCACCAGCTTGACCGGCACCTTAGTGCTGGGCGATATTCTCACCGTTGGCGGCAATAGCTATGTGGTGACCGAGAGCGCCAACGCCGCTTCCAATGCAGTCACCGCCAAGATTGCACCGGCGGTGATCGCCGACATTGCGGCAAACGCCGAGGTGACTGTCACCGCAAGCCACACCGCCAACCTTGCGTTCCACCGCAACGCCTTTGCGCTCGTCACCCGCCCGCTGGCTCTGCCCAAGGGACTGGGCAATGATCAAAAGGCACTCGTGAGCTATGACGGCTTCGGGCTGCGTGTCATCTACGACTACAACAGCCAGTACAAGAAGGATGTCATCTCGATTGACATGCTCTGCGGGGTGAAAACCTTAAACCCGCTGCTGGCGGTGCGAATGATGGGATAACAATGACCGGGGGCGCACTGGAAACGGTGCGCCCTCCCTTTTGGGAGGTGATAATCTATGCTTGAACTACTCAAAAAGCTACTGAATATCGAGGATGACACCCAGGACGACATTCTTAAGCACTACCTGGAGCAGGCAAAAAACACAGCCTGCATCTACTGCAATGTGGCAAGTCTACCCGAGCAGTTTGACGGTGCAGTGATTGACCTGGCGGTATATCTCTACTCCGGCAAGGACTATGGGCAGATCAAAACCAAAAAGCAGGGTGAGCGCACCGTTGCCTACTTCAAACCGGTGGATATACCGGACGGCATCAAGGCGGCGCTGCCACTGCCCAAGATTCGGGTGATCGGCGATGTTTTATGATGTGAAAGCTGTTTTTTTAGACGGTTTTTTCTCCGTTGTATGTTCTCTCATGTGCGACATTCAGCCCTACGATAAGACCATCACCTTTGAAGATAACATCGAGGTGCCGGTAAGTAAACGGGCGTTTTGCGAAAGTAACCCGCTACTTGACGAAACAGGCTACCTGCTTATCGGCGAGCTTCTCTTTAAAATCATGCACATCAAAAGCTGGGAGAGCTATTTGGAGCTGTGGCTTTGCCAGTCAGAAAGGGGGCTGCATTGAAGAAGACGGACAAATATACGGATTTTCTGCTCTTTGAAAAAGGAGAGGAAATCGCCATCAACCTACTGCTACGCACAGCGCTGATCACCGATGCACCAAAAGGAGCGGACTACTATTTTGATGATAAGTATATTCGCACAAAGGAGCCGGTTTCCACCGGAGATGTGGCGCTCTATCGTGGGTTAAACTGGCTGATAATTAGCCAAGTAGATGAAGAAACTGACAGCTATCAAGGAAAGCTGCGGCGCACAAACCATAACACAAAGTTTATACTGGACGACTGGCTCTACGAGTTTCCCTCTATATTGGAAATGGTGAACCTCACATTAAATAAGGGCGGCACCATTAATGTTATATCCGGGCGACTTAACTGCACATTGCAGGCAAACGCACTCACCAGCAACATTGGAGTAAATATGCGTTTTATCGCTTCAAATTCTGCTTGGATGATTGTTGGCGTGGATGAAACCAAAACAGGGCTGTTAGTTTTAAGCTGTGAACGTGATTTGTTTGCAACCGATGATGACAAAGAAAACGAAATTGCCAATAAAAACAGGCTGCCGATATGGACTATTGGGTTATTCGCCCCGATAGCTTCCATAAGCAAGGGCGAAAGCATAACTGCCATTGCAGTGCTTTACCGCAATAGCTCACAGTATGACGATGCACAGTTTTTATGGCACAGCGTCGATGAACGCATTGCTACTGTGGAAGCAGGAGTTATTACCGGCATGGATTTGGGCGAAACCACTATTGCTGTTCGCTGGGTAAAACACCCGGAAATTGTCTATGAGTTTCCGCTGCTTGTGCAAAAAGAAGCACCGGTGGTAGTGAGTTACAAGTTTTATTGCTGCTTCCCCGGTGGCGCGGAAAAGAGCTATACCGATTTTGATATTCTACAAGGAGATATTAAAGAGTACGGAATTGAAAAGTATATCAACGGTGTGCTTGCAAAGGAAAATGACACGTATAACTATGTGTTTACGCCAAGAGGTGCGACTGGGGTAAATTATACTTTTACCGTAATTGATGCGTACACCTGCCAAGTGGAGAATAAGAAAATATTCTCCACAGGTGTACCAAGACTTACAGGCACCAGCAACGAGAGTGGTGAAAGTTTAACCATCAACATTCAATTAAAAGGTGCTTGGTAATATGAAAGGACAAGACTATGAAAAACACATTACAAATTATCTTTGCCGCTGTGGGCGGCTTTTTAGGTTGGTTTCTCGGTGGACTGGATGGACTGATCTACGCACTGACCGCATTTGTGGTGATTGACTACATCACCGGCGTGATGGTGGCAGTCATTCAAAAGCAGGTATCCAGCGAGATTGGTTTTAAGGGCATCTTCAAAAAGGTGCTGATCTTCACCCTGGTGGGCATCGGCAACATTGTGGACATCAACCTCATCGGTAGCGGCAGTGCCATTCGCACCGCCGTTATTTTTTTCTACCTATCCAATGAGGGCATTTCCATCTTGGAAAACGCCGGGCTGATCGGACTACCTATCCCGCAAAAGCTCCAGGACATTTTGGCGCAATTAAAACACAAAGGAGATGATGGCAATGCCTAAAATTTATCTTTCCCCCTCCAACCAGCCCGCCAACAGCTACTGTGTGGGCGGCACCAACGAAAAGACGCAGATGGAAGCCCTGGCACAGAAGATCAAAGCGATTTTGGATGCCGAGTACAACTGCGAAACGGTGATGGCGACCCTGTCCCTGGGCATCGGCTACAGCGAGCGCCTGCAGGAAGCCAAAAACAAGGGTTGCGATGTCTATCTTGCTATCCACTCCAACGCAGGCGGGGCGGGCAAAGCCAGCGGCGCTGTGGCGTTCTATCACCCGAGCAACAACACCGGCAAAGCGCTTGCCACTAATATTGTCCAAGAGCTGAACGCCGTCTGCCCTGTCAAATCCAACCGAGCAACCTCGGTGGCAAGCGGCATGACCGCCTTTGACGGCGCAGGCTACGGCGAGGTGCGCAGCCCTTATCAGCATGGGCTTATCGGGGTGCTGGCTGAAACGGACTTCCACGATAACCCCGCCACCGCTCGGTGGCTGATTGACAGCAAGGATACTATCGCAAGAGCGTATGTAACTGCGTTGGTCAACACCTTGAGCATTGCTAAAAAGTCTGCACCTGCTCCGGCACCGACTCCCATCGGCAAGCTCTACCGGGTACAAATCGGGGCATATTCAGTCAAGGCAAACGCCGAAGCGCAGCTTGCCAAAGCAAAAGCAGCAGGCTTCACCGATGCCTTTATCAAGTACGATTGACGGAGGGCGTGAGGTGGAACTATGAACATCAGCGAAAAAGTAATCGTCCGGCAGCTCCGCTTTGAGGGCGTGAGCTACGCAGAAATCAGCAAAACCCTTAGCATATCGGAAAACACCATAAAATCGTATTGCCGCCGAAATAACCTCGGCGGCAATCTTCTTGAAAAGAGCAAAGAGGAAAGACAAAGTGCCTGCAAACAATGCGGCAAACCCATCAATCTTGAGGTCAAAGGCAAACCGAGAAAATTCTGCTCAGAGCCTTGCCGCCGAGAATGGTGGAAAACCCACGACAAAGAGATTAAGAGAAAAGCCTACTATGCATTGACCTGCGTTCACTGCAACAAAGAGTTTGAAAGTTATGGCAATAAGCACCGCAAATTCTGCGGTCATGCCTGCTATATAAATCACCGTTTCGGGGAGGTGCCAGACGATGTCACAAGAACAGTTTAACCGTGAAAAAGACTACCAGGCGGCGCTTTCCATTGCAAAAGGGCTACTTCTTGCTGGAATTATCACCGACAAGGAGTATCGTCACATAGACACAATTTTACGAAAGAAGCACCGTCCAATTTTAGGTAGTTTAGTTTGAAAAATTGACTTGCTAAATGCACCCTTTCGAGCTAACATGTGTCACTAACGAAAGGAGGTGAGCACATGAATGCAGGGCAAAAAGCCATGCTGCAGCGTATGCGAGATGATGGTGTTGGATATGTCAAAATAGCGCAAGAGCTCGGTATATCACGCAATACCATCAAGTCTTATTGCAGGCGCAACAATCTGGGCATTCTGAAAAACACTGCACCGGATATGAGCCATATTTGTAAGCATTGCGGTAAGCCGCTGAAAATGATTCCCAAGCATAAACCGAAGAAGTTCTGCAACGATAAATGCCGCCTTACTTGGTGGAGTATGAATAAGGATATGCTACACAAGAAGGCAATCTACAAACTTACTTGCCAGTATTGTGGCAAAGAGTTTGAAAGCTATGGTAAGAAAAATCGCAAGTTTTGCAACCACCAATGCTACATTTATGACCGCTTTGGTGTGCCCGATTATGTACGGACGGAAGGAGAGCGCTAATGGAACGCATTATAAAAGAAATCAAACCGGCAGCGCCCGCTCTTCCGTCAAAGAAACGGGTCGCAGCCTACGCCAGGGTGTCCAGCGGCAAAGATGCTATGCTTCACTCCCTGTCGGCACAGGTCAGTCATTACAGTGCTTATATTCAGCGGCACAAAGGCTGGTCGTATGTGGGTGTTTACGCCGACGAAGCGCTCACCGGCACTAAGGATAACCGCACCGAGTTTCAGCGAATGCTCGCTGATTGCAGGCAAGGCAAAATCGATATCATCCTCACAAAGTCCATCTCCCGCTTTGCACGAAACACAGTGACCATGTTAAACACCGTGCGGGAGCTCCGGGTACTGGGTGTGGATGTCTACTTTGAAAAAGAGAATATTCACTCCATGAGCGGGGATGGTGAGCTGATGCTTTCCATCCTCGCTTCTTTTGCCCAGGAGGAAAGCTACTCTACTTCGGAAAACTGCAAGTGGCGGCTGCGTAGGCAGTTTGCCGAGGGCAGACCTTCAAGCACCACGATTTTAGGCTACAAGCTGGTGGATGGCACCCTGGAGATTATCCCGGAGGAAGCTGAAACCGTGCGCATGATTTTTGCAGACTACCTTTCCGGTATGGGACGAAACGCCATACTCAAAAAGCTCGTCCGGGGCGACTATCCCACCAAGCGGGGTGGCACCTGGAGCGAGAGCACCATCTTCAATATGCTGGGCAACGAGAAGTACGCCGGAGATATGCTGCTGCAAAAGTCCTTCGTGTCAAACCACATTGAAAAGAAGAAAGTCCTCAATGAGGGTCAGCTTCCCATGTACTTTGTGGAAGGCAGCCATCAGGCGATTATCGACCGGGACACCTTTCAAAGGGTGCAAGCGGAAACCCAGCGCCGGGCAGCAAAGCATACGCCGGTGAAGCGAAAGGAATACCCCTTCACCGGCAAACTGGTCTGCGCCGTCTGCGGCAAGCACTACCGCCGCAAAATTGCCAACGCCAGCAGCAAATACGCAAAGCCGGTGTGGATGTGCGCCACCTTCAATCACTTAGGCAAGGAAGCCTGCCCCTCCCAACAGATACCCGAAGCGCTCCTTGAGGAAGCGCTGGGTGATATTCTGCCGGAGCAAGTGAGCGCCATATACATTCACCCCGTGGGCAGATTGACCATTCTGCTGGCAAACGGCGAAGCAAGAGAAGCCACCTGGCAGAATAAGTCCCGCCGGGAGAGTTGGACGGATGATATGAAACAAAAGGCACGGGAACACGCCTTGGAAAGGAGTCATCAATGAGCAGAATAGCAAGAGCGGTGACTATGATACCGCCTAGCATACACAGATTTGCGCCCACGCCCACTGGCTTACCCGCCAAGAAGCGGGTCGCCGCCTATGCGAGGGTTTCCACCGATAACGAGGAGCAGCTCACCAGCTACGAGGCGCAGGTGGATCACTATACCAAACATATCAAGGCAAACGCAGATTGGCGTTTCATCGAGGTCTATGCGGACGAGGGCATTTCAGCCACCAGCACGAAAAAGCGGGATGGTTTCAAGCGCATGATTGCCGATGCCCTCGCCGGGAAGATTGACCTCATCATCACCAAGTCCGTCAGCCGCTTTGCCCGCAACACCGTGGACACGCTGACCACCGTGCGCCAGCTCAAGGAAAAGGGTGTGGAGGTCTACTTCGAGAAAGAAAACATCTACACCCTGGACAGTAAAGGAGAGCTACTCATCACCATCATGTCCTCCCTGGCGCAGGAAGAGAGCCGCTCCATTTCGGAAAATGTCACCTGGGGACAGCGGAAGCGCTTTGCTGATGGAAAGGTTAGCTTGCCCTACGGACAGTTTCTCGGCTATGAGAAAGGAGCCAACGGACTGCCCAAGATTGTAGAAAAAGAAGCGGCGATTGTGCGCCGGATATATAAGCTGTTTTTAGAGGGCAAAGCGCCCTCCACCATTGCCAAACTGCTCACCGCCGAGGGGATACTCAGTCCGGCGGGCAGAGAGCGCTGGCAAGGGAGCACGGTACTCAGCATTCTCTCGAATGAGAAATATAAGGGGGATGCCTTGCTGCAAAAGGGATATACCGCCGATTTTCTGACCAAGAAGCGGAAGATCAACAACGGCGAAATCCCGCAGTATTATGTGGAAAACAGCCATCCGGCGATTATCCAGCCGGAGGTATTCGATATTGTGCAGCACGAGATTGCCCGGCGCAAAGCGGGCGGCAGATATACCTACAGCGCCGGGGTCTTTTCCAGCCGGATTATCTGCCCCGGCTGCGGCGGATACTTTGGCATTAAGCAGTGGCATACCGGCACCAAATACGAGCGCCTGGTATGGCAATGCACCAAGAAATATCAGAATCGCAGGGTGTGCCCAAGCCCCCATTACGATGAGGAGGCGCTCAAGCGGGCGTTCCTCGGGGCATTTAACAGCCTGGTAGAAAACAAGGACGAGCTGATTGCAGGGTACAAGGTCATCATCAAAGCACTTACTGACACCACCGCCTTGGATAAAGAGAGCGCCAAGCTGCAAAGCGAGTGCGAGGTGGTGCTGGAGCTGGTCCGCAAGTGTGTGGAGGAAAACGCTGCCACCGCCATCGACCAGCGCCAATATGAGCGCAAATACAACGACCTTGCCGCCCGTTACGATAAAGCCAAAAGCAAGCTGGAGGAGCTGGGTACCCAGCAACAGGAGCGCCGGATAAAGCGCCAGCAAATTGAGAGCTTCTTAGTAAAGCTCAAAGCCAGCGACACGCTGGTTACCGAGTTTGACGAAGCGCTCTTCTATTCCACCATCGACCACATCATGTCCCGCAGCAAAACCGAGCTGACCTTTGTTTTCAAGGATGGCACCGAAGTGCGGTGGACGCTGTAAAAGTGCACACCCCCGAGCCCAAAGAGCAAAGGGGTGTGCGGTCAAAACTGAATTACTTATATCAAGCCACTTTGCCGCCCGATAAGGGCGGCATTTTTGCATGTAAAACAACAAAAAGCCCTTGAAATCAAGGACTTTTCATTGTAGCGACCTGTGGGTCACTATTTGGTGGAGATGAGGGGAGTCGAACCCTGTCCCATCTGATATCCTCATGAATTCGCCTATTGCACTTGTATAAAAAAAGCGATAAAACAGCCATTTTTCCGATCTTTTTAAACCAGTAAATAATGTCCATAAATGATCACGCAAGAAAAAAGGGGTTAAAAGCGGGGTTATTTTTCACAAAAAAATAAGCGGGAGCTTTTACGCTCCCGCCCTCTCAAATCATTTTGTTGGTAATTCCTTCAATTCATTCACTAATTTTGTGACGGTGCCGTTTCCGCCCAGGTTGGTGTATTCGATGTACATATCTTCTATATTTTCCAGTGCATAAATCGGGCAACAGTCTTTTTCCATATAGTGCCAATAGGCTTGGATGATCCTATCACGCAAAAGTGCCTGTATCCCTCTTTTGATTGCGTCCTGCTCTGCGCGTTCCTTCTGCGCCCGTTTTGCCAGCTTCCCACACAGATAACCGAATATACCTATTAATGCGGCAAATAACGCTTCAAGCCAGTATTCTACAACGAAATTCATATTGCCCGACCTCTCCTAAAAATTATTCTTTCGGCTTGTCGTACTCAAGCGCCTGTGCGCTGTCCTTGATCCCCTTCGTCGTCGGATCGCTCAACACGCCCACAAACCCAAGAACAGCCATCAAAACGCTGCCGATTAGGAACGGGTTTTGTATGAAATCCCCGATCAGCTTCGCAACACCGTCCCACGTGGCGAGGTCTGCGTAGGTCATGCTAAAGTACGGCAGTACCACGCCGCCGATCACACCCAACAGTCCCACCCAAAACGCCGGGCTTTTTGCCCGTACTTTCCAGTTGATATTTTTCATCCTTATTTCCTCCCCTGCATCAGAATGGCCCACGTCTTCGGCCCGATCACGCCATCCGCGCCGCTCTTGCCAAGATCGTGCCCTTCTGCGATCCGCGCTTTTTGGAAACGGATTGTTGCATTTCTCGTGTTTGTTCCAAAATCACCGTCAATTTTCCCCGGTTGCGCTTTGTGAAAAGTAAGTTGTTCCTGTGCCATGCGCACATACGGATCATCATTCATTCCCTTTTTCAGATTATAAGGCAGTTCAGGAATGCCCGGCGTTGGCTGCGGTGTCGGCTGCGGGACAGCTCCGTCCAGATACATAAAATCAGGTCTGCCGTACTTTTTCCAGTCCCGCGCGTTCAAGTCCGTGATCACAACTCCGTAATCCCTGCCACGTGCTTCTGCCACCTTCCCGCCTCCGATATAAATGCCGACGTGGTTGGACTTCGAGCCGTTCCACTCGAACACGAGATCGCCCGGCTGCAGCTCGCTTTTTCCGATCTGTACACAGCGATTGCGGTACCCTTCCGCAGTATCGTCAAAACCCGGATTCCCGTTTGCGTTCAGACATGCACCGATCAGGCCGGAACAATCAAACATGCCGATCATTGCCGGGTCATGGGACTGCTTGCTTTTGTTCCAATATGCGATTGCCCGATTCGCGTTTGTCGTGGACGTTTCCATTTTGCGGATCAAATCTTCCGTGATCTGTGATCCGCGCCGCCCCTGCGCTCCCCACACATAGATCGACCCACGCGCCGCTTCCTCTTTTGCGTAATCTACCATTGTCTGTCTTGAAATTTTTTGCATCATTTATACCTCATTTCTTAATATAAAAAGAGCCGCTATGTGCCGCTCATTTTTGAATGCGTTTTATTTTATTTTTGCTTCCAGTTTTTCGACCCGCGCTGTCAGGTCGTCGATCTGTTTTTGCTGTCGCTGGCAGAGGGCCACCAGATCGCAAATGATCGGGTTCTGGTTCAAGCCCTCGATGCGCATTTCATAGACGGCGGGTTCGTCGATGATCGTTTCGCCCGTTTTCTCGTCAACATGGCTGACTTCTGGCTCTGTGATATGAGCAGTCCTGTACACGTACCGCTCGTCTACTTCCGCCGCCTCATCCGCAACAAACGCTTTGGAACTACCTTCGTATCCACTTTCCGGTTTGTAATCGTACGAAACAGGACGAAGTTTAAGAATTTTAAGTGCATCAGCTTCCGTCACATTTTGTATGTTCTCTTTATAGCGCGCCGACGACGGGGCCTGTACATTCGCCGCATCTATGTTAATTTTCGTGGCAGGGGCGTCGCTTTTTCTAAATGCAAGCGTTGTGAGTGCCCGTATTTCCTTCCATTCCGCGCCCGTACCTTCGAATGCAAGCATTGAATCAAGGTGTTGCGTAAAAAAGTACGCATCCCTGTAGCGCTGATTTGCGCTTCCGAGGACGTATGTGTTATTTATGGACGGACTTATATTTTGCGTTGTAACTGATCCGGAAAACGTCCCGCCCGCTTTTGGTATTGCCGCGTTCGCGGTGTTTTGTGCCGCTGTAATCAAACCTGTATAATACTTTGGAAGCTGCCCGCCCAGCTTCTCGGCATCAATAACCGCCTCCCCGATCTTCCGCGTGACTGTTGTGATGTTTCCCGCGACCAATCCGCACACGGCGATCTCGCCCTCATATATCGACCCTGTCGAATTTATATCCTCTTGTGTCAGCGCCGGGAATGTAGCCGTTGCTGAAAAGTCTATCATCCATTTCACTTGCCCCGCTCCGGTGTCGCTCGCTTCCTGCGTCAGATCGATGCGGCATCTAAGACGTATATACCCATTCGTCAGTTCGGGCGTTACTGCAATGGTTTCGGCTCCATTGTTCTCGATCACGTTGCCCTTTAAAACAAAATATCCTCCCCCCACCGTAATCGAGTTCGAGGTGGACGTAATACCGCAGCCATTTAGGATTCCGTCCCCGAAAACCTCGGCTAATATATTTCGCCAGTTTTTGGACGTGTTGTTCCGCTGATCCAGTATCAATCCGTTTAGTGCCATGCTATTTTCCTCCAAACCTTATATTGTATTTCTCGTCAAACATAACCCGCAGCTCCCCGCTTTTGTAAACGGTTTTACTCCGCGCGTCACTCCTTCGAATTGCCGTAATGTAGCTCGTCAGCACCCGACCGCCTTTTGTGTGGATAACGAGGTCGTCATAAAAGTCATACGCCCTGCTGCTGGCAAATTCAATCAAGTGCGAATCGCTGTTTTCCTTAAATCTGTTCTGCACCTCTTCCGCCGCTTTTGCCGCTTCGCTGATGCGGACGACCTCCCATGTGCCGTCCACCCTGTTTTTTTCGGCATACGTGTTCGTGATCGTTCCGTCTCGAAACAGATACCAGTCCTTTTTTCCTCCCGTATCCTCGGTGATAGTCGTAATCTTTCCGATTGCGCCATGCGCAAAGGATTCCTCCAATACTTCAAAATCTGACAGATTTAAAAATACTTTGTGCATCCGTCTATCCCGCCGAAATATGCGCATAACCAACTTTCCATTCACAACAGAGCAGGACATGTGAATATTGTAAAGCCGCCTTGCCTTCGATAAATACGATTTTACGCTCCACGTGCCGTCCTCTATATCCGGCAAGGCGTCGCCTGTGGTTGATGTTTCCGCAATCACCGCAATGTATGGCGTGGCATAGACGATATCGGATTGATTTACATAATGCTGCTCAATGATTGCCTTGATGTACCCCTCCACGCTTCCGCCGATTGCCCCGGGGATGTCGGGAATGCTTCGCGAAAAGAGCGTCCCAATATCGTCGCATGTAATGTTCAGTATGTCCCGGTCTTTATCCGTCCCTTTTACAATCCCGCAGAAGCCCCCGGCAAAGAAAAAATCACCCGTCTGTACGGAATCCTCCGTCCCTTTGATCGTGAAGTCAGAGACCTCGTCATAGATGGACTGGATGGTCATGTCATAACTTAATACTGCGGCATGATGTTTTAGCTTAAATGTGCGCCCATCACGTAGGTATGCAATCATATCGTCACCCCTTGAAATATTCATGAACTTGCAAAACGTGAGCGATCTGCGTTCCTGCAGTGGTATCCGCTGTCAGCGTTGCCCGGACTTCCCGTCCAACCGGAAGCGTGAAGAAATTTGCCACGTTTTCGTTGAGCGATTCCACGAGATCGGTTTTTACGTTCCCGCTTACCTTCCACACGCCGTCGGCATTTGGCCGTGACGAGTAGTATATGTGATCCCCCGCCGTCACTGATACGCCCGACAAATCCAGTATGCCAATCACCGCTCCCGCCGCGTCCTCGCACTTAAAATTTATGTTTGACACCGGGCCGTTGATAGTCAGTTCCATTGCCGCTGGGAAATGCCCTTGCGGCGTAAATACCTGCGCATCCCCAGCGCCACTATCTGAAAACCGGAACGGAAATTGAAACGCAAACCGCAGCGGGTTTTCGGTCGGTTTCGTCTTGAACAGAAACGTCAGCGGATTCTTTTTGTGATACGGGCTTGTTCCACGAAACGCAACGGAGCATTCAAGCGTCCCCGACAATGTTTTTTCTGTGCGTTCCAGCCCATCAAGATTTACGTCCATATACAACTCACGTCCAATATATGGAACATATTTTAATTGCAGGTCTCTCGCGCCCTGCACCCAGTCCACAAACTCATGATAGGTTTTGTACGGGTCTTGCGCGCCGGCGCGAAATACGATCGTACCCATGATCTCCGGCTGCGTCAAATCTTTTGATGATTCAACAAAAAAGCCATATTCCACCTGCGCATATTGCCTGTTTTCTGCAAAGCCAAGGCCTACTGGTTCCCATAGAAACTCAACATCTGATTGCAGCGACCGCTCTCTGCCCGCACCGTCTACAAGGTAAAATTTCCGCATCAAGTCCTCCTCCCCAGTTCCTTTCTTACTTTTGTGATGAGGTAGTCCGTTTGCGAACGCGTCATTTCTTGGGTGTTCACGGTAACATAAACATTACCGCCCGCGCCGCCAGATTTGTCGATTGCACCCGCCAAAATGCCGGACAACTGTGCCAGCGGTATGATTGCCTCCGGGCCCCGTTCCGCTACACGCACAAGTTCAGGCTGGCTCAAGATTCCGCCGCTCGCAAAGCTCCTCACGGACGCGCCCGAAGCGGATCCGGACACCGACACATCAAACGTGAATTTTGATTTGATGTTGTTCACAATACGGTCTACCGTTTGATATAGTTTGTCCTCCATTTGCCACATCCCGGTGACGAGCCGATTGATTATGCCGATTCCCAGCCAATAGAACGGGCCGTCCTCGCCGATCATGGAGCTCATCTTATCAACAGTTGTTTGCATTTGCGCTACCGCCTCGTTCTGCATGTCATCGCCTGCAGCAATGCCGTCGCCCCCTGCTTGCTCTGCGCCGCTTCCGACCTTGTACGTTGCGTCCTTCATCCCGGGCGCGCGCGAGTTCATCGCGCTCATATATCTATCCGCAAGGGAACCAAACATCTCGCCGCCGCCCTTACCAAATTGCGTTACGAGTTGGCTGATGATCCCCATTGATTCAGTACTGTAATCGCCGAGCGAATCAATATATGCCAGCATGCTTTGCTGGGTTGCGCTGTTGCTTTCAGACATAGCACGCTCCCTCAGGGAGGCAAGCCCATCTTCATACTCGAGCACCTTTTTTGCATTGTTATCATAGTTGTCGAGCCGTTCCTTTAGCGAAATTTGATCTTTGTAATTGATCGCGTCATTGCTGTTTGTCAGAATCTCTATCCGCTTCTTTTGCAGCTCGCTTTCCTTTTGCACCAGCTCCGACAATGATTTGTATTGCTCTTCATTGTTGGACTTGTATGCGTCAAGCTGCGCCTGCTGTGTTTCATCAAGTACCTTGCCGCCTTCCTGTGCCCGCAAAAGGCGCAGCGCCTCTGCGTCACTCAGCGCGGTAACCGCAACCGTATTTTCCTCCACCTTGTCAGTGTTGCCGTCAAGGGCGATGCCGTTGGTTTCGGCGGCAGAGCTTAATATGTCCATATTGCCCGCTAGTCTTTTTTCCTGCTCGGACGTGTCGATCAATACATCCCGCGCGGCCCCCAACTCCTTGTTCCACGTGCCCTGCAGTGCATTGATCAATCCTTGCGTGTCCTTTGTCTTTATGAGGTTTTCAATGCGCCTTTGCTCCTCCTTATTCATCCCTCCAATGTTTTTTTTGATCGCCTCCAGCGCCGTTGCTTCGTTCAGCTCAGCGTCCACTTTTTGGTTTATAATGTCAACGTATGCCTTGTTGTAAGCCTGCGCTCTGGCGTTTTCAATGAGCTTTTTCGTGTTCTGGGCAATCGCGGACGCATTCTCGTTGAGCAGCCCGGTTTCCTTATTGATCGTTACGGCGGTGCCTCCGACTACCGTGTTATACTCTCCTGCAGCCGCAACGAGCCTCTTTTTTGCCGCCGCAGCTTCGATATCATTCAGCTCGCCGTTTTCAATTTGATCGTTCAGCGCCAGCATTTCGTCTGCTAACTCTTTTGTTTTGCCCGATTGAATATCAAATGTGGCGTTTGCTTCGTTGAACGCCTTCGCGGTATCGTTGATGTCCCCCGAGAGTGTGTTTGCGGTATCCTTTAGCTCCTCCATCTCCTCAGATGCCTTCCCCAACTCAGATGCCAAACTGACCACAACGCTAATCACGGCCACAATGGCACCGATGATGGAGGCCATGCTCGCAGTGTTGATCGATCTGATCGCGGCAACAATGTTCCCGCCCGTCTGCTGCACTGCGGCGGAAAACTTTCCAAACGCTTTTATGGCACCGCTGATGATACTGGATATTTTCCATGCGGCAAATCCTGCGGCGATGCTGAGAATCACCTTGAGAATGACCTCCCCGTGATCGACTACAAACATCGCAAAATCAGCAAACGCCTTCGCGATTTCTCCTACCGCCGCTCCCATTTTTTTTAGGTTGGCCTGCATCGCCGGTGACGCGAGTTTTTCGTTGATCGAATCCGTTATCTCCTTGAGCGCCGGAGCCATCCCGATTGAGAACGCCCGCGTCGCCGTTTCGGTCATGGACTTCATCCTGTCGAGTGAATCTTGAAAATCATTAAGGCTATCAAGTGCATCGTCCCCAAGAACATAACCCACGGTCTCTGCTTCCTCGCCTAACTTTCTCAATGTATCTGTCCCAGCGGAAACCAAGGGCATTATATCCTGAAACGATCTCCCAAAGAGCGCATTTGCATAGATATCGGCCTGTGTTTCGTTTCCCATTGCCCCAAGAGCATCGACAACATCATAAAAAACATCTTCCGACCTCCGCATAGAACCATCAGCATTTTTTATCGATACCCCGATTTCCTCAAACGCGCTTGCCTGCTTGGTTGCACCAAAGTAAACCGCCCCCATTGCCTTTGTTATTTTTGCAAGCGATTTCCCGAGCGTTTCCATACTCACATCAACCAGCTCTGAAGCATACCCAAACTTCTGTAGCTGGCTCGCGCTCACATTGTACATAGCGCTCATTGTACGAATGTCATCCGCATAAGCAGCCCCCGAAAGCGCAGCGTCCTTGATCTTGCTAACAATTTGCCCTAAGGATGCGGCGGCAGCAGTGACAGCGGCAGTAACAGCGGCGAATGCCGCAACGGCCTTTCCCGAAAACGCCTTTGAATCACCAGCTGCTTTTTGCGCCTTATCGCCGATCCCGTCCGTGGCGTTTGCCGTTTCCTTGCTCTGCGCTTCGACCTGCGCGAGTTCACCTTCATACTTATCAAGGCTCTGCTCTGTGCGGATGATTTGGCGTTCCAAGTCGCGGTACTGCTCGGAGTTTTTGTCTACGCCGTTATCATTCATTTGCTGCTGCGCCAGTTTCAGCGTGTCCAGCTTTTTCTTTGTGTTGTCGATCTGCTGCGTAAGTATTTGCTGTTTTTGGGCAAGCAAAGATACATTGGTCGGATCGAGCTTCAACAGGTCGTTGATCTGCTTCAATTCTTTATTCAGGCTGCCCGACTGCTTGTTGACGTCCTGCAGCGCTTTTGACAACCCGGTTGTGTTTCCGCCAATCTCTACAGTGATTCCTTTTATATTCCCAGCCATATCATTTCACCTATCATTTAAAATCCTGTCCACCTGTCAATATCCGCTTGCGTGGCGATATACACCCTGTCTTTGTCCGGTATGCCCTCGCTTACAATGTCCACGAGTGCCCCGGTGGATAGTTCGTTCAAATCAGCGACGGAGAACCCATGCGTTTTAGCGGCATAGATCATGCCTTGCGCTGTGGGCTTTCCGCCGCTTTTGCGTTTTTTATTTTTGTGGTGGGTTCGCACGATTCCGCCCAAAACAAAAAGGCTTCCATGATGACGTCCATCCCCGGCATAGCGTCCAGCGAATCCAGCCACGCAGTAAAGCCCAGCATGGAATCATCCGCGCACTTGGCCATCGCCCATATGAACTGCAGACAATCAAGCGATTTTAAGCGTTTGTAGATCGCTTCTGCCTGCCCCAATTCATCCTCGCACTTTGCCGCCTCCGCCTGTGCTCCAAAAAACGAAGATTGCAGCTCGAACACGTCTTTCTTGAAATAATCCAGACACACGAGCGCAACCTTGGCAGATGCTTTCAGCCGTATCTTCTGACTTCCGATCTCAATTGTTTTTTCCATTACACCCTCGATTCTCTATTGCTTGGGCGGTACAATGCGCCGCCCACCGCATATTTTTTGCCCGTTCGCGCGTCAGGCGCCGGGCGTGCCCGTCGGAACATATACGCTCGTGAACCAACTGTCATACAATGCCGCCGCCGTTTCCTCGGTCGTTGCCGCCTTGATGTTGCCGTTGTCCGGCATTGCCGATGCCGTCATGTTGAGCGTGGTTGTCTGCGGCTCTACGGTTTCGCCCGTAGTTGCATGGGTTTCATTGCCGCGTTCGAACTTGACGCGATACAGCAGGTTTCTGACCGCCTTTTCGTCGCCCTCGATCTGATACATCATGGCGACCTCTTTTGACTGCGCCGCGTTGTTTTCGATCAAAACCTTGTCGGTGCCCAGCGTGTCGCCCAAAACATCCGTTCTGAACTTCTTGTCAAATATCGCCATCTCGAGCGTGCCCGTATATCCCGCATTGCTCGCCGCCGTAAAGAATGCAATGTTGTCCGCATAAAACGGCGTGGAGCTTCCGGCGATGTCAAGCGTCATGTTCACCGCGCCCGGCTGCTTCCACGGTGTCCCGAATGTGATCTCTCCCGTTTCTGCATCCGTTATCAGCAATGCAAAATGCACGTTACTGAGTCCAAACTCTACTTTGTTAGCCATTTGCTACCTCCTCAAATTCGTAGATAATAGAAAAAGTGCCATCGTTTTCAATGACACTCTCGCTTGATTTCTGCCACGGTATCCCGTAGCTGTTTAATATATTCTTCAACTTTCGTTCTAACTTCTCGTCCTTTTTGGTTGTGACGAGCTCCACATCGTAATGCGCGATCTCGGCGTTTACCGCATTGTCCGCAAAAGCGTTATTGCTGTACGCTTCACGATACGATATATATGGCGGCGGCTTGTTGATCACGAACCCATAGCCCACATATACGCCCACCTCATCGAGCATTGACTTGATTTGCGAAAGCGTCATCTCTTCACCGCCTTTTCAATCAGCTTTTCAAATTTTTCGATTGCCTCCTGTTCTGCCGGTCGTATGTGCGGCCTTGCGGACGCGGGCTTCGGCCCGGCGTGGCCATACTCCAATATATGCGACAGTTGCGGTTTGGCTTTGTTGTGTATCACAACTCTTCGCTCAAACGGACTATCGAACACAGTTTTTGCGATCCATCCGCGCGCATACTTCCCGGAACGTCGCGGGCTTGCCGCTGCAATCTTCCTGGCTGATTCATCTGCAACCGTTTTTGCCGCCTCCTTTATCGCCTCCGTCACATCCTTTGAATACGATTCAAGCATGTTGCTGATTTCGTTTGAAAGCTGATCAGCAGCAACAGGTTTAGCCATCCCGCACCTTCCTTTCGCAAATAAGCTCCATGCGCTCATGGTTGTTTTTGGAGCTGCGAATCACGGAATACCGCACGCCGTCAAACTCGACCAAGGTTTCCCCGTCGTAATCGTATGGGTATACCTCGAAAACAATCTCCGGCTGCATATCGGTTTGCGCGCTGCCCCAAAACTCCGCGCGCGTGACGCTTTTCACGCCGCACAGCACGGTTGCTGCCGTCTCTGACATGATCGGGTTCCCGATCTCGTCGGTGGCGTCAGATTGTACTTTTATGAGCGTCAGTTCGTCGTTAAAGTCAGCCATTTTTCAAATACCCGCTGCTCTTTCTGATGCAGTCCTGCTGATAGACAAACCCTTGAAAAAATAAATTAGACATCTTTTCATCATCCGTGTTTTTCCACTGGCAGTATGCCTTTATGGCGGAGCGTATCAAGAGATCATTCTCATCGTTCGCCTTATCCGCCGATACGCCCGCCCGCACCAGCTCGGCCTTTGCTTCCTCTATCATGTCCTTGATTTGCTCGTCTTTCAGCGAGGTTCGGTAGATATTCAGCCGCGTTTTTACGGCTTCAAATAGTGTCTGCATCCTCCGTTCCCTCCGCTTTTTTCTTCGGCGGCTTGCCCTGCGTCTCCGTATGCTCGATCAGCTTTTTCCCCAGCAAATTATTGCCGGACTTTTCGCCGCTCAGCAAAGCGTTGACCCTCTCCGCAGAAGGGTTAAGGCCCTTGCGGGGGTATTTGTCCCCCGCTTTATACAGCCTTTTTCCGTCCTGCATGTCCAAAAAATCCATCAAAACCTTATACATTCCCTGCCTCCTGCTTATGCACCTGCGGTGCCTTTTTTGAGCGTCACAAGAGAGTTCACATCAACCACCTTGCCGTCAACGGACATGACAGCCTTTGTCAAAAGATCCTCCGTATCCCAGTCCTGCTTCCGCTGAATGCCCATGTCGTAAACGGTGTTCAGCACATAATCCCCAAAGCGGAACAGGAACGCAAACACGTCCCCGGTCACCGCCGCATCAAAGCTGGGTAGGTAATCGCCGCACAGCACAACGGGCCGACCAAGCAGCGTCCTTTCCGGCGCGCCCGCAATGCCATAGTTCACGCGCGCAATGGGCTGCCCGGTCGTGTCCTCCATGCCGATAAAGCTCATGAAGGTCTTTTTTGTCATGCACCATACCGCGCCGCCCTCGTAGGCCTGCGGCAATGCGGCTTCCGCGTGTACAAGCGTAGCGTAATCAAGCGCGCTTACTTCAACGGTCTGCCCCGCTGCGGGAGTCTCGGCAAGGATTCCCCTATTGCTCGCCGTGCCCGCGTCTTCGGAAACGATCTTCTGCTCAATCGCCTTAACCATCGACTCGGCCACCTGACGCACGAAGGACGTTTCAAACGCAGAGATTGCCATCGTTCCCGATTCCATCGACATGGAAATCTCGCACCGCAGCTTATGGTTCGTGAACGTGATCACTCCGGTCGTTTTTTTCTGTCGGTCGCTGCCCGCGCCCTCTGCTACCCACGTAGCAACGGGTCGAACGGTGGAAGTAGGAATATTTACGCCGCCCGCGTAGCTTGTCCGGGTGACCAGCGGAAGGATCATGCCGATGCTTTCCATCGTCTCAACGATCTTGTCAACGAGAACCGTCGGGATCGCCGTAGAGATGTCCGTTGTTAGCGTGTTTTCGTCCGCATTGCGAAATCTTGACGGCATAGGCGTTCCCCTCAGCACATTGTTCATGAACGCCTTGCGGTAGTCCCGCGAGTTGGTTACCTCATCCATGTCGATTTCCGCCCCCGGTGCGGCGACTGCGCCTTGCAATCCGCGCGCTTCAAATTGCGCGCCTACGTGCGGCGTTTCGGACAGCGCCGAAAGCGTTTCCTGCGCCTTTGCTTCCAGATTGTACTGTTTGTCGAGCGCTTTCACTTCTTCCTGCTTCGCTGCGCTCGCTTCCACGTCGCCGTCGTTCAGTTTGTCCTGCGCTTCATCCAAAAGCGCAGCACGATTTTTCAAATACTCTTCTCTCGTCATTCTTTGATTCCTCCAATTTTTAATAGGTTGATTTGCGCTTGTAGTTTTTCGCGCATATAAAAATCCGACCGTTTGGCCGGATCGTTCACGTTCTTTTGTTCGGGCAGGAGTGCCCTTACCTTTTCAATCATGGCCTTTGGTATCAGCGACGACCCGGCAGCGGCCAATTGCGCCCGCCCGGCTCCCGTGACAATGCTGTCCACGATGCCGAAGTTCACCGCCTCGTCGCTGGACATCCACGTCTCACGATCCATTGCCTTTAAAATCTCGGCGCGCGTTTTCCCGGTTTTTAGCTGATATGCCAATGCAACGGAATCATTGGCCTGTTTCAGCATTTCGGAAGCGCTGTCCATTTCATGATAATCACCGTCAACGCCATACAAAGAAACGTTGTGTATCATGACCATGCCCACGGGCGTGATGTCGCTTTTCCCTGCGCACATAATGACGCTCGCCGCGCTCCCGGCAAGCCCGACAACGTGAATGATTACCGCGCCTTTGTATTCCCGCAGCGCCGCATATATCTCAGCTCCCGCGAATACATCGCCGCCGCCCGAATTGATGTATATATCAACCGGTTTTCCTTCGGCTTGATCCAGCTTATCCAATACGTCTTTCGGGCACACGGAATCCATCTCAAACCATTCATAGATCCATTTGTCATCATTTGGCACGATCACGCCTTTTATATCAATCCTCATTTTTCCTCACCTCCGCCCGGCATGTTGTCCGTGTTGGTATACTCCTTGCGTATCACTCGCACGTCCCCGCCCTCAACCGGCTGCATGGTGAGTATCTCTCTGTACTCATTCAAGGTCATAAGCCCCCGATCAACCAATGCGCTCATTTGTAGCTTTGTCTGCGTGCTCGCATACAACAAGCGGTTGCTTTCATAAATCACTTCATTCTTGAAGCTGCGTTCGTGTTCCGTGAAGCACGCATTTGTTGTGGCCTGTGACAGCGCAATCAAAAACGGCTCAATCGAGCCCTCATAGTACGCCGTCCACTGTGCGTCCGTGTAATCGTTCATCAATATGCTATCGTTTTGCCCGAAAAACCGCATGATGCGCTTCTCATATCCTTGCGTAACCGCTGAATTTACCATCTTTGGATCAATATTCAGCGGCGCAAACTCAAATGTGCTGTCAAGCGCGGCGATCCCACTTGTCCCACCGCTCGACACATAGGCCGAAACAAACCTATCTCGCGCAGCCTTCGTATCTTTTTCATCAATCATGCCCTTTGTGGTTTTCAGTATCCCCCGTATGCTGGACGATAGCTTGACTGCATTTTTCGTTGCACTGTCTGAAATGTTTATCATTTCCAGCGAATGATACACGGCGCTGTTTTTCATGCCTGTAAAATCCGACTTCATCAATCCACGGTACATGACGATCAAATCACTGAGCGGAAACCGATATTGCTTACCACCCCAGTAAACTTCAAACCCCGTGCAAAACCTCATATCGTTTGGGTTCACAAGTGCGGTCGCGCTGTCATAAAAAATGGGGTAGAACCCAACCGGCCACCCGTCCGCGCCCCGGTCAACGAATATAAGTGCCATGCCCTTTTCGTCGCACAATGCCCGCACATCGTAGAGATAGTTATACCCCGTCATTTGCGGGTTCGGGTTTTGGTTCAATATCCGCTCCAATCGCTGATTCCATGCGTCTTTGACAATTCCGCTGTCGGTCAAGCGCGTCACGCGCGCCCGCGCCTTTGCAGTGTGCCGCGCGTTCGTGCTGATGCATGCCTGCACGAGGTCGTTTTCCATAAACCCGCTCGTCATGTCAAAGGCCCCGTACTGTGCCGCGAACACCTCTCCGGTCGGCGTTTCGTTGTATTCATTCTTGAACGCGACGATCCCGCGTTTCAGCCTGCTCATTATTCCCATACTGACCTCATTTCACATAACTCATGTATTCATCGTAATATTTCACGTACCCAACCCACGCATTGAGCAATGAAACCATGCCGTCGATGCGTCGGTTTGATGCAATCTTCACCGGCTGTATTGTAGATATGCCGTCAAGGTTTTTCGCTTTTGCGGCTGTGTTGGACAGGCACCACCTAAGCATCGGATTGTTTTGATATATTACCTTGTGCGCCTCAAGCGCCGCCCCCATCTCCTTCATGGGCTGGCTCCACGTAAATGGGCCCTGCGCAATCCTCTCCATATCGAACCCGTGGTCTTTCATCTCATCCACCCAATACCCGGCAAACGCGCGATCATAGCACACCCACAGCGGACGGATGCTGTATTGCGTCACCATGTCGCCGTAAAACCATTTTGTAACATCCGAATAATTGACCTGTGTTCCTTCGCAAATCGTCAGCCATCCTTGCTGCGCCCATAATCGATACGGCGCTTCCTTGCTGCCCTGCTTATCCAGAAAAGCCACGCGGCTTTCCGGTATGAAATAATGCTGCAGCACGTATACGTTTCCATCGTTTGGCTTGCGTAGCAGTATCGTTGCACATGTAAGGTCTGTTGTTGCAGACAAATCACACCCGCCAATCGCATAGCTGTTTTTTAAGTAGTCCATGTCCACAACCGTTTCGTTCACGATTGCGTCAAACGACAGCCATGCCTCATTTGTGGTGCCCGGAATATTAAAATCCTGCGTCAAAACCGTTGGCAGAAACGACGGATCGATTTTCGCCTGCTTCACACAGTCCATTAACGTCTCTATTTTTTTAATTTTTCCAAGTCCGGGATTTGCCTTTTCCCAACACGTAGGATCGAGCCATTCGTCCTTGTTGTCGAGCTGGTACAACAGCGGCAATATCCTTTCGTTCTCATCTACTCCAATTGCAATATCCTTATACATCGCCGATTGCGTATCAAAAAAGCCCTCCCGGAAAAAACCCGCCGATGAAATCAGCCACGCCAATGGTTCATCGCGCGAATACTGCGATTGCTTCATTTTGTCGTACAGTCCGCGATCACGCGCCTCGTGCCATTCGTCAAGGCTGAAAAAATACGCGTTCAGTCCGTCCATTGTCTTTGTGTCAGACGCAATCGCCTTGATGTATCCCATGTTGCCCGGGCAATATATGTCCGTTTGGCGCTTCCGCGAAATCCCGCGTATCTCCGGCGACATAGCACGCATGTTTACAGCTTCATCAAATACCCTTTTTGCTTGATCGAGCTTATTCGCTACGCAGTATATTTCCGGCGCACCCTCTCCGTCTGCAAGAAGCATATACAGCTCAACCCCGGCGGTTTCTGTGGATTTCCCGCATTTGCGCCCGCGCACGTCGCCCACCTCTCGGAACCGTCGCAATTTTGAATCGCGCTCGAGCCATCCGAAAGCAAGCTGTATCTTTGCTTTTTGGAACAATTCCAGCCGCAGCGGAGCGCCTAATCTTCCTTGGCTCGTTTTGCAGAATCTCTCTATAAACTCAATCGGCCGCGATCCTGCTTTTTCGTCAAAATAGAAATTCCCCCCGTTCGTTTCCATGAGGTTCAATTCGCGCTCATAGATCGCCTTGATCGTTTGCGGCGCGCATATTTTTCCTTTTTGGATCGCCTCATAGTATTTTCTTGGATAGTTCATTTTTGCTTTCCTTTGATGAACGCATTGATCGAATCGTCAGGCAGCTTTGCGCTGTCGGGCATCAGTTTCGCAAGTGCATCGATCGTTGCCGGCAACATCTTTGACCAATATGTGTAAAGCTCCGCCTGCGGACTTTTTTTCGTGCCCCATTGCTCAGTGCCGTTTTGATAAAACTCGACGTATCCGTTGTTGTTTATGAACTCCTCAAGCTCCGCAAGGGATACAATCAAGAAAGAAGCCCTGTCTATGAGCTTCTCCGCTAATTTCTTCTTGTTTTCCGGCACGTCTTTGTATAGCGTCTCAAGTGCCTCTTTTTCCGTAGAAATATGCTCTTTTTTTGCCTTCGCCTCCGCCGCAGTCGGCGGCTTCGTTTTCCTCGGTCTTGCCATTACACCACACCCTATCTATATCGTTTGTCAGTTCTTCCTAGGTCCATACAACGGTTTCCTAAGCCCATCCGCTCATTTGTTTTATGGGGGGAGCTACACAATTTTTACTGCCCGTCCCTTCTTCTTGTCGAACGCATATATTTCATACGCACCATCGTCAACAATACACAATCCGTCATGTATGCCCGCTGCCATCCGACCCTCAATCGAAATTCTGCACTCGTCGTCCACATGCATCGCTTTCAGTTTTACAAAATATACATACCTGCCCTCGTTGGGCGAATGCGTTAAGTTCTCGTCTCCCGTATTTCCATCAATGTCTGCGCAATATTCTAATGCCTCTACAATTGCAAAGGCATCCTCTTTTTGGAACGCTCTGACATCCCCGATGGAATATTCCCCGCTGTCCTGCGCCTTGAGCGCTTTTCTGATCCCATTTGCTATTTCTGATAACCTATTTGATTCCATGTTTTACCCCCACCAGCATTCCGTTTTCATCGAACATGAACTCGGCTCCGCAGTCCGCATTTTTCCTTCCGTCCTCGAATTGATGAAGCCTCACATGACAGTCTCGAGACAACGCAATCAGATTGTCCGCGTTCAAAGCTATGCGCGGGTCATGTACATTTTGGGCGTTAAGGTGTATGATGTGATGCACCTCGTTTGCAGGAAGCCCGCATTCGCCCTCTCCCGTCAGTTTATGGCATTGGCACGTATACCCATCACGCATTAGAATATATTCTCTCACCCTCGCCCACGCTTTGGAATTGTATAATTGCCTCGCCCATTCTTTCGCCATTGTCGGCTCCTCTTTTGCAATCATTTATGCCGGTAGCAGTGCGCTACCTGTCGCCATGCCTTCTAGCCTCTGAGTGTTAAGTGCCGTGTTAGGCAGTTTGCACTTCCTTGCATCCACTAAGACCCCATCAATCCACATCAGTTGCGCTACCTCGCCGATCCTGTACGTGAGCCCGGCAAACTTCTTGATCTTCTTGGTAGTCTTGCCCTTCTTGACATCGCGGTCGGCCTTGGTGATCGCCAGCGCCGCCGTTATATCCAAACAATGGCTTGTGTTGTATCTGTCCATCAATCCGCCCTCCGCTTGATATACAAAAAGCAAGAGCCTCTTTTGTATAAAAGAAACTCTCGCTTTTCGTCACTATCATATTACCACATCTAAAACCCGAATTTGTCTTAGACTTTTTAAATTTTGATCAAATTTTTCTCACAGGCTTTCAGCGCCGCATAGGTCACGATCTCCTCTTTCCAGTTATAGAGCGTACTCCGATCAATGCTCATCCGATCGCATATCCGATAGATGCCCAGCTTCTCAACGTAAATCATATTGATGAGCATCCCGATCGGGCTGTCACGATACCGCTCAACCGTGGCCTCCACCACAGCGCACCATTCGACGTTTGCTCTATTTTCCTCAAGGCGTAACACGGTGTTGCCCGTCCTGTCCCCTGTATCCGTGCCGCGAACGCCCGACGCTTCGAGCGCATAGCTCGCCGCGTCAAGTATATCTGCGCGATCCCGCGCCGCCTGTTGCTTTACCTCGCTGTAATGGTAGAAATGCCATTCGATCGTTTTATATATCTTTCTTGAGAATGCTGCCATACTATTCTCCTCCTTTTAATTTTATTCTCGTTTCCACATCTCCACATACAAATAAATACCCGAGACGTATTTGCTATATTTCGGTGTGATGCTTCCGAACTCGTAACCCGGATATGCTTTCTCAAAGAACTCCCGCGCCGTATCCTCACACGCGGCGATCTTCAACGCCCTGCGTCTGCTGATCTTGTTGTCCGCGACGGTCTCGCGCGATGCCTTGAGGTTGAGGCTGTGGCCCCAGCGCATGACATTGTTTTTCGGCTTGGAGATGTAGAACGCAACTCCCGCCACGCCCCGCGCGCCGTTCTGCAATTCGCGCACATTCTTGATCCCGCCGAACTTCCACATTTTCTCAAGCACGGAGCGATCCGCGCCGCCCGATATGATGAAATGATGGTGATAACGCGTGCCGCCTGTGACATAGATATATTTGAACGGGATTCCGATCTTCTTATATTTTCTCGCGACCCTGCGCAGATAATTCACGATATTACGCCGGGCCTGTCTTGGGGTTTCCGGAAGATTCTCTTTGTCGTATGTGACCGTGCCCCAATAATCCCCCGGCGCAAAGTTTTCCGTCGCGTACCTCACGATCGCCTTTTGCCTGTTCCAATGATTAAGCGCCTCTTGGGATTTCCGGCTTTTATTGGCTTTTGCCGCCCGAACCTCCGCGCGTGTATTCCACAGCGGGAACACCTCACATTCCAACCGATCCCCGGCCTTGATCGTCTTGCAACGATTTTTTGAAAACGCCTTGCCTCTGATGATGTTTTCGATTCTTTCCTCCGGCGTCTCTACCTCGAATACCGATAGATGTGCCTCGCTGCTGTACAATGTCACGGCTTGTCCTCCGATGTTGTGTTGAAAGTGGTTGAGATGATAATACGCATTACAAGGATGAAAGGCGGCCCGTTCGCCGCCTCATTTTCCTACTTTTCCACGATGTCGAATCCATATTTTTCGCGGAAAAGTTTTTGCTTCATTATATAGATGTCTGTCCGCTTGCCCTTCGTGTCTTCTACCGTAAAATGTCCGTCCGGCCACAGGACCACGAAATCCGCGATATAGACGATCCCGCCCGGCAGATCGAACGGTACTTGCTCAAAAAACCGCGTAACCTCTTTTGCTTGTTCCATCATGCGGAGCTCCGCGTAATAGTTGCCCTCTTTTGTGCTGTCAAAACGCTTTCCGTCGATCACGGTCTTTTTGTTGTGATACTTGCTTTCCTTTGGCTGCATCATCCGTTCCGGCATGCGGCCCGTTCGGGCATACTCTTGAAACTCTGCTGCTGTCATACGGTCGTTGTCATTCATCAGCAGGCGCCTCTGATTCTGTTTCTTCCATAATAACGTCGTCAATGCTCATTTGCTGCTTCTCCAGCTCCCGGAGGATCCACTTATCATTGATACAAATAAGCTCCACATTTTCCTCTTCGATCTTGCCTTTTTGAGAATCCTCTTTTTTGAGCGTTAGTTTGGTTGCGTAGTCCACAACCGGCATTTTGTAATCAAAAGGTTTTTCCTCAAATTTGTTGTCAGCATCGCATACAACAAACCTTGTTTTTGATTCAATGCTGATATCCATTTTCGCGGAAATACTTCCCGAATCTACCGCGCCGGTTTCGATCGCCGTGACCGCATCAATGATTTGCTGTTGCATTTCATCCAACAGCGGAGCAAACATTTCCGAGCGAATATCGAGAGACTTTTCTTTCAATTTTTTATTCATTGCCTACTTCTCCTCTCAACGGAATTGACCAATCCCGCCATTTCCACGAATCCCTGCATGGTTTTCCCTCTTGCGTATTGATATAATAAAGTTGGCGGGGCTGTGCCACAAAGCAACGCACCGGTACTGCGTAGTGCTGTAAGGCACCGCGACGGCAAAACAACCCCAATGTTTACCGCCCAAGGTGTTAGCTACAGTACATATTTTCACAGCCCCGCCAAAACTTTTATTTAAATCTCCTCCCAGCGGAATCGGCCGAACCCGCCGTTTCGAAATTGTCCGAGTCCCTTGAGCTGTCCATAGTCGAGCGCCTGTTCTACAATGTCCCACGTCAAAGGCTTGCTCGCCTTGGTTCCCTTATCGTTCAAAAGCGTGATTTCGATCTCGATTTCCCACGGATCCCTTACCATCTCCGAGCTTGCCAGCGATACGCGCTCGCCCTGCATGGTCAGGCAGCGAAGGGGGCGCTCGTACATCTCGTCTTCTTCAATCAAGGCGGCCCCCTCCCGCATGAATGGTACGTATCGCGGCGATACGAATATATAGTTGTCTACCTTCTTTCGCCCCGCGCCCACGCCGTTATCCGCCTTGAGCACGTTTACGCTCTCTTTCAAGAAACCCTTGATCTGATAATCCAAAAGCATCAGCTCCTGTGTCTGCGGATGCCTTGCGAAAACCGTCGTGCCCTTTTCCTCCAGCGTTACAAAATCCTCCTCCTCTTTCATCAGTTCATCGCTCGGGGCCTTGGACGCAACGAACTGCGTGAAAATCGCGCTGCTCGCCGGAAGGCTCCCCAATATTTCCGTAATGCCGATCAGTTTAAATTTTTTCGTTTGAATAACAGGCCCTTGCATCACTTTTTCGATCTTTTTTTCATTTGCCATTTTCATAGTCTCCTTCAAAAATTGCCGTTGCCTTTCCATTCTTCACAATGCCTTCGCGATACATCACGACTCTCCAAATCGCATCGCCTTTGCCGTACACAACCATGCCATACCCAACCATGCTTGACTGTGCCTTTGCTTTTCCATTCTTCACCCCGCGCTGCTCCGCCTTCGCCACTCTCCGCCCGTCCACGCCGCGCCGATGCTTGGCCTCACTATACCTTTCCTTTGCCGTGCCAAATACATCCCTGCCACACAATCCCTTTGCTAAACGAGACATTCCATGCAGTGCCCCCGCTTCACCTTGCTCTGCCCGGCCCCGCCCTTGCTTCTCAAAACCCTGCCTCTCCACTCCTCGCCTTGCCGTCGCCTTGCTTTACGCCGCCTTGCTTCTCAAAGCTCTGCTTCACTCTGCCTCGCCCTGCCCCGCCTATGCTTACCGCTGCTTCGCGTCGCCTCCGCATTTCCGTGCCAAACCTTACCCTTGCGCCACTTCCCAATGCCCTGCCCTGCCTGTGCCTTTCCTATCTACACGTTTCAATGCGTCTCCGTCGCTTCTCCGCTCAATGCCGATCGCAGCCATGCCATCACATTTTTCTTGCAGCGCTTTGATCAGGAGTTTCCATTCCTCCATAGGCGTGACGCTGTACATCCTCGCATATTCGAGCAGTGCTTCGGAGGATATGAGCCGCAGACGCACTGTGATCCACGGCCCCCGATCCGCGTTGATATACTTTTTTTCTCCGATCCCTTCCAGTCGGGGCTTTTTCAACGCGCTTTTTACATCCTCCAGCAAAAACCACAGCGTCCCGGCGTCTTCCATTGCACGGATCCCAAATATTCTACCGATCGGAACGATTCGATTTCTCATGGCGTCGCCCTCGATTATTCCTCCTCCAGGTAATAGAGCTCGTGCGTCCCGTCGCGGTATGCCTGTTCATCATCGGACATCTGATAGCCGCATTTGATCAAAATGTCATAGATCGCATCAAGATTCTCATTTTTCACAAAAGCGCCGTTCCAATTGTGATAGGAGCTGCCTGTCCAATTGATTGCGGTGTATGCCGTAACAAGCAATGCCCGTTCTGGGTTCTCAGAAAATTTTTCGGCTACGATATCATATGGGCTGATATATTCCTCCGTATCCTCGTCGTCCTCACCCTCATCACAATCGATTCCATACAGCTCACAGACGTCTCCCGGGTCCGCCGTGTCCTCTTCCATGAAACGGTTTGCCGCGAAAAGCATGATGTCGCGCCCGTGCTTCTTGTATCCCGGATAATTTTTCACGAATTCGCGGCGCAGCTCATAGGCCGTCTTATTGATCTCGCCGAGCCGGCTGCATCTCTCAATCCGCTCCTCGCGCTCACGATCCTCTGTTTCATCGTCCTCGGTTTCGTCGCTGTCACCGGCATCAACTTTTTCAGCCAATAGCCGCACGAGTTCGCCGTCAACCATGTAATAGTATTTCCGTTCCCCCGCGTCCTCCGGCTTTTCGAATTCATTTTCGTTGCCCCATCTATAGAGTGTACGGACATGAACGAGGTCGCTTGTGTCGTCCGTTTCCTCTGCATACTCCTTTAATTCGTCAACGATCTCCATGACGCGCGCGTTCCATTCTTCGGTCCTGATTGCATCTTGCAACCGATATGAAAAATTGTTTGTGCCGATGGATTTGAGAACGCTGTTTTTAAGCTCCAGGTCCTTGATCTTGTCGAGCTCCGCATAGTCCATGAGCGTCGCGCCCCTGTTCATCGACTCGCGCAGCTGCTCTTGATCCAGTTCAAGCAGCTTGGCGCGGCGGTAGATCGTCGCTTCCGAAAATCCCGTTTGCTCCGCGATGTCCTTGACGCTCTCGCCGAGATCGAGCATCATTTGAATGCCGTTCACCTGCTCTATGACCGTTAAGTCTTCTCTCAAAAGATTTTCAAGCAGCATGGTCGCGATCTGCTGTTTCTCGTCCATATCGGAAATCACGCACGGCGCCTCCGTAAGTCCGGCCTCTTTTGCCGCAGCCAAACGACGATGCCCGACAATGACGCGATACATATTTTCAAGCGGTTCGCCCGTGACCTCTCCCAAATATGGAACGACGATCAAATTTTGCATGATGCCGTTTTTCTTGATGCTCTCGGCCAGTTCTTCGAGGTCTCCGAGGTCCAGCCTCGGGTTCTTCGGATGGGGGTAAATTTTCGAAATCTCAATATTGGTAATCATTTCTTTTCCTTCCTTTGAATCAATTTATTTTTTTACGACGGGCCGGTGAAAGGGGGTTGCCGATCATAAAAGGGTGGTTTATGGATCCGACCCGCCGCAAAATATGTGAACGGGATATTCCCGTTGTTTTATCTTCTTGTCCAGCCGTAAAAATCATCCGGCAGCAGGGACAGTTGTTTGACCCGCTGACTTTCCTTGTACTCAGCATCGATCTCCGCGCACCGGCGCGCGATCCGTTCCTGCTCCGCCGCTTCTTCGGCTTCCTTTTTCCGGCGATACGCCTCTGCGCGTTTGGCCGTATCAGTGACCACCGGCTTTTTCTTCCCGCTCTTCCTTGCTTTGCACGTCCCAAAGTGCGGTATGAATCCAACCCGTACCTTGATTTTAGGCTCGATCCCCTCCCGCGCCTTTATGACCTCGCCCGCATTGGTGAGAACGCAGATATTGCCCTCCCGATCCGGAATGTAGTAGATTGCTTTTGGATCGCACGGCATTTTATTACCATTCTTGGTGTATTCAAACCGGATCGGTGCGCCGCATCCATTACATTTGCTTATTTTGCTCACGATCTTCGCCTCCTTTACCATCTTCCCTCATCATCATCTTTGTCCGCGATCCAGTTTTGAAACGCCACCATAAATGAGATATAGCCTATGAAGATCGCCGCTACCCACTCGCCGCCAAAAGCGAAGAATCCACGTTCCATATATCCGAGCGGAATGAGTATCACAGCAGCGATCGCGGTCACGAGCGCCGCAATCAAAAAACATTTCATTTCGGTGCCTCACCCTTAAAACCAAGACCCGCGCATTTCCCTGCGTAATATCCGCGCTCATATTCCAGCTTTGCAATATCCAGCATAAGAAGCGCAAAGTTGAGCGTTGATTCGGAGAGAGATTCTCCACCATTGAGATTTTTATGTGCCTCCATGATCTTTCGCTCGGCGGCATCATGGTTCGCTTTTTCCTCTGTGTTCGCAATTGCATTACGCAAAGAAAGCTCGTGTTCATATTCTGCGATTGAAAGCGCTCCCTCTGGCGTTTCTCCTCTTTTGCACTGCTCGATAGCCTCTGTCAGCTCTTGATCGCTCATTTTTAAAGTAATAAGTCCGCTTTTCTTACAGACCCATCTATTCGGGCATTCGGTACACCCGCCGCTTTGTTTGTGCATTTCACAAAATGTCATAGTTTTCTCCTCCCGATGCTCCTGTCAAAATATAATCCGCCAATATTGCCTCTTATAAATCGCTCAGTCATTTCGACTCCATTGAAATATCGGATATATACAATAGCGCTATGCGGCTCTTTATGGCCAATCCTCAGCCGCCAACCATTAACAAACTTCTTGATACTAATCATCGTGCTTCTCCTTTCCGCCCTCCGGCTGTTTTCTCAAATAACTTGATCAAAAATTTCCTTCACGATCCGCAGCCGTTCCCGGTTGACGAGCACCATTTCGTCGCTTTCCTCTTTGCGCTCGATCCGCTCCACGCTTATGCCGTCTGGAGGAAAATAATAATAAATGTCCTCCAGCGGCAGATTCGCCAGCTTCATCATGGCGTAGCACTCCGATTGCAGGAAGGAACCCTTTCCGTTGAAACGCTGGCTAATGTATGCAGTTGCCCGATGGATCGTTTCAGCAATATCGCCCTGGGTGATATCCTGCTCTCTCATCGCTTTTGTGTATGCCTCAAAGCGTTTCATATTTTCCTTCCCCTGTTTTCAATGTTTCCGTCATTTCATTTTTCAGTCTTTTGAAAAAGATACTTGATATCTAATGACGGAAATAATTGTTTTTGTATCGTCGCGGCCTCCTCGTATGTAAATGGGTAATCTCCTTTGATTTTTTGTGTTGTAGATGTGTAGGATTTTCCAATTACCATGGCAACATCTTTTTTAGATATTCCGTTTCTAGCAAGTTCCGCTTCTAAATTTCCAAGCATTCGAATTCCTCCTTTACAGTTTTGTACGATATTACGTTCAATTGAATATAATATATTCTAAATTTCGTTCATTGTCAACTACTATTCGCATTTTTTTCGATATTCCGTAAATAATTTCTATTTATTATTGATATTTCGTTCCACATATGCTACTTTATGGAAAAGGACGGGTTATCACTATGAATAAAGAAGAAAAACTCAAAAAAGCAATTTTATCTAACTATAAGAGCATTCGTGAGTTTGCTCGCATTGCTGATATCCCAAATACTACTATTGTGAGCGCCTTGGATAATGGTATTGGCGGAATGGCAGTAGATAAAGTATTGAAAATGTGCGATATTTTGCATCTAGATGTAAATACTTTTGATAAATCGGATACTAAGCCTAATAATGGCATATCTCCAGAAGCCTACAAGGTTGCCACTGCTTACGATATTGCCGAGACACATATACAAGAAGCTATTCGCACCCTGCTGCAGCTTGGCTTATCTGAGTTTAATGAACAGCAAGAGCGAAAAAACGCGTAAAGAATACGCTCTTTTTGGACAATGTTTTTTATCCGGATTTTCGAAAAGAAGAGTGATAAATTTGATCTTAGCCCGTTGGAACAACAGGTTCATCGGCAATTCCAGCGGTTCATAGATAATTATTAATTTTAAGGTGGGTTGGGTAATGGCGATATGTAAAAAATGTGGTAAAAAGGGCTTGTTTCTAAAACTAGATGATGGTTTGTGCTCTGATTGTCACACAGAAGCAATAAGGCAGCAACGACTCCGCATTGAACATGAACACAAGATATCGAACGATCGCAAGGTGTTGGTTTCCGATATTTTGAAGCAATATGGCGAGATAAAACCTCGTTTCACTTCTGTTCCTTATGAAAAAATAATAGAGAATCGTACAAGCATCCTCGAAAAATTGGATAACATCGTCGATGCACCGGAATACAATCAAGCTCTGATCGATGTTGTAATGGAAGAGGGAAAGCATGACGGCAGTCGTTTTTACTCGTTACACTCAATTTACATTTGGTACAACTCGCAAACCGGTAAGCCGGATGAAAAGAATTATCTACGTGACTTCTACTCAACTGTAAAGAAAGAACTGGAAGACGCCGAACTAGAACAGAATAATCTTCTGGCTTTTATTGATCTTAAAAATGATATAGAATATGTAAACATTGATTTGTCTGATGAAAAGGTTGCAAGAAATCGTTTATCTGATATGCCTGAAATTAAACTATCCAATCTCACCGTTCGCACTAACAGAAGTTCGCTTTTTAAATACATTGCATTAGATATCGAAACCACTGGACTGAAAACGCGAGAAAGCGAAATAATCGAAATTGCCGCCATAAGGTTTGAGGATTTCGAACCGGTTGAGTGTTTTTCCACCTTTATCAAACCACGGAAAGAAATCCCTGCTAGCGCAACACAAATAAATGGCATCACAAATGATATGGTAAAAAACGCCCCCGAGATTCATAATATTATTCCCGCTCTGCAAAACTATTTAGCAAATTATCCGATTGTTGGGCATAATGTTTCTTTTGATCTAAAATTTCTCTTTTCCTATGGCGTTGATTTTTTCAAAATAAAGCGAAAATACTTCGACACGTTGCCACTATATAAAAAGTTCAATCCCGATTCGTATAATTACAAATTGGATACCATATGCAGCAATGTAAAAATAATCCGCCCAGATACACATAGAGCTTTGGATGATGCAATCGCTACCGGAATCCTTTTTCAGTCTTTGGTGGATGAAATCTGCAAATAAGAGGATAATATCATGGGTTTACGTGTAAATACAGCCGTTTGGCTCGAACAATATCAGCGTTGGCAGATCAAGGTACGTAAGGACGGCGTTCGCCGCACCTTCACTTGTCCGATCCCCGGATACAAGGGCCAGCGCGAATGCCAGAAAAAGGCCGACGAGTGGTTAGATGAAGGGATCATCAGCGGAAATACCAAGGTTACCAAACTTTTCGGCAAATGGATTGAAGAGCTGAAAATTTCCACATCAAAAAGCCATTGGCTTCAATATGAACGATATGGAACAAATTATATCCTCCCAAAAATCGGTTGCAAAAAAATTGGCAGCTTGAGTTGTCAGGACTTGCAGGACGTTTTGATCTATGCTCATAAAAACGGAAACGACAAATCTGGTCTTGCTGCTAAGACTTTGCAGAACATACGTGCCTGTCTTGTGGCCTTTATGAAATACGCACGGAAAAACCAATCATCTAAATTGTACCCCGAGGGCCTCTATATCCCTTCGACGGCAAAAAAGAGCCATAAGGACACCATGCAGCCCAAAGACCTTAAAACCCTCTTTTCTGCCTTCCAGACGCTCAAATATGGAAAGCCGATTGATGAGTGGTATATTTTCGCTTTTCGTTTTGCGGTCGTGACGGGTCTGCGCCCCGGTGAGCTCCTCGCGTTGCAAAACTCAAATATCAATCTGCGTACCCGCGTTTGTAATGTGAAAGGCTCTGTTAATGTGTATGGCGAACATACCGAAGGTAAGAATAAAAACGCGATCCGTTCTTTTGTTCTCCCGCAGATCGCCGTCGATATTTTGAAGGAACAAAGGGCCATGCTGAAAAAAACAGGGATGATTTCAAATTATGTGTTCCCTGGGCTGGATGGCCAATGCTCCAAACAGAGCATATATTCAAAGCACTGGATACGCTACCGCGACGCCAACGGAATGGGCAAGCTTTCCCCCTACGAACTGCGGCATACGTTCTTTTCGATCAACAAAAGCCTGCCCGTTGAAATGGTTAAGATCATCGGCGGCCATAGTGACAGCTTTGATACCTTTGGGACTTACGGCCATCAGCTAAATAGCGACGCAAAGAACGCAGCGCAGCTCGTTGATAAGGAGATCAATAAGGTTCTCAAACCAAAAAGGGGTTAAATACGGGGTTACTCATTCAAAAAAAGCCAACAAAAAACCGCTGAATCAAGCATTATTCAGCGATTTTCCTATTGGTGGAGATGAGGGGAGTCGAACCCCTGTCCGAAAGCCTGCCCGGGCGACCTTCTACAAGCTTATTGGCCTTTGATCATTTCCCTCTTTTCGGCCCTAAGCCACAAAATCCTCAAGAGGTAGCTTCATAAATTCCGTACCGCCGCAAAGCTTTGGCAGCACAGTAGCCTGTTTTGAATTAGCTCCCGATCCCCTCCCAAACAGGAAAGGAGAGGTCAGAAGGCTGCTATTTAATTAAGCAGCGAGCAGAGCGGGAGAACCCACCTCTGCAGTTTTGTTTGTTTTAGCGTTTATATTTAGTTGAATCTTTTTAACGCAGAGTACTCAACTGCGGCTTGCTGATCGCCTTTACAAATGCCCCCGTCGAAACCAGTACATCCCCATATTCAGTTTTTATATAAGACGGCTAAATCCGCCGTTCCATATCACGCTTGATGGCCTTCTCCTTCAAATCCTGTCGCTTGTCGTATAGATGCTTGCCGCGGCACACGCCGATCTCCAGCTTCACCTTACCGCGCTTCAAATACATGCGCAGAGGTATCAGCGTATACCCCTTTTGCGCGGTGAGCCCAAGCAGCTTGGTGATCTCCTTCTTGTGCATCAGAAGCTTGCGCACCCGCAGCGGGTCCCGGTTGAAAATATTTCCCTTCTCATACGGGCTGATGTGCATATTGTTCACAAACGCTTCTGCGTTTCTGATCTGCACATACGCGTCGCGCAAATTGACCTTCGCCATGCGGCAGGATTTCACCTCCGTGCCCACCAGCTCGATCCCCGCTTCATACGCGTCCTCTATAAAATATTCGTGCCGCGCCTTCTTGTTCTGCGCGAGTAACTTTTCCCCTGCCATAATCTATCCTTCATCGTTTCCGTAAACCCTATTATACCTTAACTTTGCGCAAAGGTAAATTCTATTTTTCCAAGCGCAACATCCGCCGCAACCACCTGTATGCGCACCTTGTCTCCCAGCGTAATGCGCTTTTTCGTCCGTTCGCCGATCACGCAATACTCCTTCTCATGATAAACATAATAATCATCCTCTAACCGCGCAAGCGGAATCATCCCTTCGATGGTGTTGTCAAGCTCGGCAAAGATGCCAAACCGCGTCACGCCCGAAACCACCGCCGAATACTCCTCCCCGATGTGCCGCGCCATAAACTCCGTCATCTTCAAATCCTGCACCGCGCGCTCCGCCTCGATGGCGTTTCTCTCCCGCGCGCTCGCATGCGCCGCCACATCCGGCAAAATCGCGTTCAAGTGCCGGATATACCCGTCGTCCATGCGTCCGTCGATCACCGCTTTGATGATGCGGTGTACCTGCAAATCCGGATATCGCCGAATGGGCGAGGTAAAATGACAATACCGATCCGCCGCAAGCCCAAAATGTGAAACCGGCTCTGTCGCATACTTTGCCTTTTTGAGCGCGCGCAGCGTCACCGTGTTCACAATGGTCTCCTCCGTGGTGCCCTCCACCTTCTCGAGCACGTCCGCAATGGCGTGCGGATGGATGTTCTGAAAGCCCTTCAGCTGTATGCCAAAGTTCCCCAAAAAGATCGCGAGCTCTTTCATCCTGTCCGCATCCGGCTGCTCGTGGATGCGGTACACAAACGGCAGCTCCATGTGGTAATATTGCTCCGCAATGGTGATGTTGGCGCGCAGCATAAACTCCTCGATCATCTTCTCTGCGTCGCCGCGCTTGCGTATGCCCACACGGGTCGGCACGCCGTTCTCATCCAAAACGATCTCCGCCTCGTCAATGTTGAAATCGATGCTCCCCTTTTCAAACCTGCGCGTGCGCAGCGTCTTGGCGAGCTTTTTCATCTCAAACAACATGCCTGCAAGCGCCTCATATTCCGCCTCGCCCGCAAGCGTCCGGTTCACCCCTTCATAGGACAGGCGGCGTGTGGTGCAAATCACGCTGTTTTCAATGCGCTGCCCCACCACGTCGCCGCGTTTGTCGATTTCCATGATGCACGAAAGGGTCAGCTTGTCTTCCCCCGGATTGAGCGAACACAAGTCGTTGGAAAGCTCCTCCGGAAGCATGGGCACTACCCGGTCCACCATATACACGCTCGTGCCACGCTTCAGCGCCTCTTTATCGAGCGGCGTGCCCTCGCGCACATAATGACTCACGTCGGCGATGTGCACGCCCAGCTCATAATTCCCATTTTTAAGAATTTTCAGCGAAACCGCGTCGTCCAGGTCCTTCGCGTCGTCCCCGTCGATGGTAACAATCGTCTCCTCGCGCAAATCGAGTCTGCCCGCAAGATTCATTTGTTCACCTGTCAGGGCGCGCGCCTGTGCAGCGCTGTCCTCCGGAAATGCGGATACAAGGCCGAAGCGCCGCGCATACGCAAGAATGTCTACGCCCTTGTCGCCCGACTTTCCAAGTACCTCTGTGACCTCTCCCTCCGCACTCTTATCACGGAACGCACGCTGTGTGATGCTCACCACCACCTTGTCGCCGTTCTTTGCGCCCTTGTCCTTCTTCTTGGGGATATACACATCATCCACGCCCGGCGCGTCACTTCTCACAAACACCGTGCCGCGCTGCCGCTGTACGGTCCCCACCGTTTCCACAGGCAGCGGCGAAAGCACCTTGATCACCTTGCCTTCCAGATGCTTTCCCTCCTGCTGTCGCTTTTTCAGCTTCACCAGTACCTCTTCGCCGTTCATCGCACCGCCCTTTTGCGACGGCCCCACAAAAATATCCTCCATGTCGGCAGGCGTGCGCAAAAACGCAAACCCGCCCTGCTTGCAGTCGAGCGTGCCGCGAAAAAGCCCCATCGTGGATGCGAGTGCATACTTCCCGCTCTTTGTTTTCGCCACACGGTATTCCTGCTCCAGCACCGCAAGCTCTTTTTTGAGCGCATTCACGCTCATGCCAACCGCCTCCGCAAGCTCCTCGATCCCAATATAAATTTTACGTTCGATCTCTTCTAAGATCGCTTCTGTCTTTTCCAAAACGTTCTCCATTTCTGATAAAAAAAACGCCCACAACATCCTGTGGGCGTCCTAATATTACTTTGTCTGATTACATCCAGTACTTCTGCATCACGACGAGCAACACCGCTAAGACCATAAAGCCAACCGCGGAAAACTTCGTCAGACGCTTGAGCGTCGCGTCAAGGCCGCGTGCCTTTTTCTTGCCCCACATTGCTTCCGCACCGCCGCCGATCGCGCCGGGCACTCCCGTTTTCGCTCCCGATTGCAGCAACACCACAACGATCAAAAACACGGAAAAAGCAACCAATACTATTTTAATAATGAGCGATAAAACGTCCATAACAACCTCCGATCAATATACGTAACAGAAATATGATAGCATGAAAAGCCTTCGAATGCAACTTATTTTTCAAATTTATAGCAAACCGTGTACCGCTTAAGCCCACGGCATAGAAATGCAGCCCACAACTCCGGCGAGACCCAAAAGTCCGATCAACACAATCATCAGCGGAATCAGCGATATAATCAGGCCGGCAATCCCAAGGCCCCTTCCAGCGCCGCCTTTCGCTTTCGCCGTAGCGATCCCAACGATGGATAAAATGAGCCCGATCAGCAGTAAAAGAAGGCCTACCCCCGGCACCAGACATAACAAAAAACCAATCAGCGCGCACACAAACCCCGCAATCGCGCATCCGTTCGACTGCACCACCGCCGGCGGCTCCGCGTGATAATAGATGTGCTGTTCCACGGGCGGCTGCTGATATTGCGTATATTGCTGTCCCTGCTGCGTAGGCTGCCCCTGCTGTGGCTGCTGATACTGCTGCCCCTGCTGTGTGTATTGCTGCTCCTGTGTAAATGGCTGCCCCTGCGCGTTCTGCTGGCTCTGTTCGGGCGATCCCTGCTTGTCGCCGTTCCCTTGAAAATCGTTCATTTGTTCAATCCCCTTTTTTCAGACTTGCATCCATTATAACAAGGCCCGCATTTTTTTGTCAAACGCCTCCTTGCTCCAACCGCTGCGTCAGCAGTTCTTCGAGCTGTGCGTATGTATCCACCCGCACCACCTGCGCGCGCAGCAGCGCCGCGTGCCGCATCCCCTTGATATAGCTCGATGCATGTGTGCGCATCTGCTTCATTGCCAGCTCCTCACCCTTGCGCTCCACAGCAAGCCGCGCCTGCTTCAGGCACATCAAAATGCGCTCCTGCTCACTCGGAAAGGTCTTTATCCCGCCCGTCTCCAAAAGCTCGCGAATCTGCGTAAATAAAAACGGATTCCCTTGCGCCCCGCGCGCGATCATCACCCCATCACAACCAGTGTACGCAAGCATGTTTGCGGCGTCCGCCGCACTGAAAATGTCCCCGTTGCCAATCACTCGCACATCCACCGCCCGCTTCACCTCGCCGATGATATCCCAGTCCGCCTTGCCGCTGTAATATTGTTCTCGTGTGCGCCCGTGAATCGTCAAAACATCCGCACCCGCGTCCGCCGCCATGCGCGCAAATTCCACCGCATTTTTCGTTTTCTCGCTAAACCCTGCGCGAAACTTGACGCTTACAGGTACGTCCACCGCTTTTTTCAATGCGGAAATAATCTTTTTCGCAAGCGCAGGCTCTTTCATCAGCGCACTTCCCTCGCCGTTGTTCACGATCTTTGGCGCGGGGCAGCCCATGTTCACATCGATGCTGTAAAGACGTTTTCCCAGCTTGTCGCATACGCGCTTCGCAGTTTGCGCAACGATCTCCGGGTCCCGTCCAAAAATCTGCACGCCTGCCTGTTCCTCAAGCGGCGAAAGCGTCAGCAAATCGTGCGTGTGCGCATTGCCGTACGCAATGCCCTTGGCGCTCACCATCTCCGTAAACGTCATCTGCGCGCCGCATTCGATGCACACCTCGCGCATCGCCGCGTCTGTAATGCCCGCCATCGGGGCCAAATAGATCCTCGGTTCGTTCATTGAATTCCTTTTCATAAAAAAGGCGTACACCGTACGCCCTTTCAAAACATATATTTCTCATTCCTCCGGCGATGCCGAAGCGGAAGGTTGCTCCAAAGCGGACGACGACCCTGCCGGAGACGGCGAGGCCGGCGTTTGCACCATAACCGTTTTCACAAAATCGATCCCGTCGATCTTCCACACATCGCCGATCTTTTTCAGCGTCAGCTTATAAAGCCCGTTTTTCCATTCCGGCGGCTTCAGCGTGCCCTCGATGGTGTTTCCCTCTTCATCCACCGTGTCGAGCTCTTTTCCGGTGAGGTCGGTGATGATGTCCTCCGCCTCCACCGTGATTTCATCCTGCCACGGCCAAACGATCGGCGGCGTAATGTCCACGCGCTGATAATAGTTCGTCACCTTGAATCCATCATAGGTCGTCCCATTGAGCACCGCGTCGCTGCTTAAAAACCTGTCCGTAAAAAAATTCTTGAGTCCCGTCGGGTCGGCCTTTTGATCATCATTTACCAAAACAACCTTTGCGCGCAGCGTCAGCGCGTCCTTCGTGATCATTTGCACGTTCATCGTGTTCATCGCCGCATAAAACGCCACAATGATACCCACAACGATGAGCGCCGCGACCGCCAGCCGCGAAAGCACGAACGTAACCCCTCTTATCGGCTTGTTGCCGCCTTCTTTTGACATACCATTTCCATCGGTGCGGCTTAAGCCGCGCCTCTCCTCGCTATTTGGCTTCCTTCGGCTTCATGGTGGGGAACAGCAGCACGTCACGGATCGTAAAACAATCCGTCAAAAGCATCACCATTCTGTCCACGCCAATGCCCATGCCACCCGTGGGCGGCATCGCATACTCGAGCGCCGTCACAAAATCCTCGTCCATCATGTTTGCCTCGTCGTCGCCCGCCTCGCGCTTTTTCACCTGATCCATAAAGCGCTCCCGCTGATCGTCCGGATCATTGAGCTCTGAAAACGCATTCGCAAGCTCTCGTCCTGTGATGAAGAGCTCAAAACGCTCCACCAGCCAGTCGGAACCCGGCTTTTTCTTAGCGAGCGGCGATACCTCGATCGGGTAATCGCAAATAAACGTCGGCTGAATCAGCTTCTCCTCCACACGCTGCTCAAACGCCTCGTTCAAAAGCGCGCCGCGCGTGGCCTGTCCTTCAAAGGCGATCCCAGCCTGCTTTGCCAAAGTCCGCGCCTGCTCGTCGCTCATATCCCCGCCAAAATCGACGCCCGCATATTCCTTCACGGCCTCGATCATGCTCAACCGCTTCCACGGCGAACCAAGATCGATCTGCGTGCCCTGATAGGTGATCACGTCCGAATCATTGACCAGCGCCGAACAATAGCGGAACAGATTCTCGCATAAATCCATCATGCCCTTGTAATCAGTGTATGCCTCGTAAAGCTCCACCGTCGTAAATTCCGGGTTGTGCTTGGGGTCCATCCCCTCGTTGCGGAAAATGCGCCCGATCTCGTATACCCGCTCAAAACCGCCCACAATCAGGCGCTTTAGGTGCAGCTCCGTCGCAATGCGCAAATACATGTCGATGTCGAGCGTATTGTGATGCGTAATAAACGGCCGCGCCGCCGCGCCGCCCGCGCTCGTCTGCAAAACAGGCGTTTCCACCTCGATATAGCTCTGCGCGTCAAGAAAATCCCGGATGCCCTTGATGATCTTCGAACGCGCGTAAAAAACATTTTTGGAATCCGGATTCACGATCAAATCCACATAACGCTGACGGTAGCGCAGGTCCGTATCCTTGAGCCCGTGCCACTTTTCAGGCAGCGGAAGCAAGGATTTCGACAGCATCTGCACGGTGTGCGATTTCACGGAAATCTCGCCCGCGTTCGTCTTGAATACCTCGCCCGTAACGCCCACGATATCGCCGATGTCGAATTTCTTATATTCCGCGTACGGCTCGTCGCCCATCACGTCCTTGCGCGCATAAACCTGTATTTTTCCTTTGCCGTCCATAATATGGAAAAAGCTCGCCTTGCCCATCACACGCTTGGAAACGATCCTGCCCGCAATGGCGACCTCCTGCCCTTCCATCTCATCAAAGCGCGTCAATATCTCGTCGCTCGAATGCGTCTTTGCAAAGGTCGTGATCTCGTAAGGGTCGCGCCCTTCTGCCTTCATCGCCGCTAGCTTTTCCCTGCGGACGCGTAAAATCTCGCTCAGCTCCTGCTGCTGTTCTTGCTGTGTGTTCTCGGTATTTTCGGTCATTATGCTCTCCTTACCTGTGGATGTCCAGAATCTTAAGCTTCACGACCCCGCCGGGTGTGTCCACTTTCACCACGTTGCCCACCTTTTTACCGAGCAGCGCGCGGCCCACAGGAGATTCATTCGAAATCTTGCTCGTGGAAACATCCGCCTCCGCGGAACCCACAATCATATATTCCACTTCCTCGTCATATTCCTTATCGAGCACCTTGACGGTAGTTCCCACGTTGACGCGCTGTACGTCCACGTCATTCTGATCAACGACGGTGGCATTGCGCAGCATCTTTTCGAGCATCACGATCTCGCCCTCGATCTTCGCCTGCTCGTTTTTCGCCTCGTCATACTCCGCGTTTTCCGAAAGGTCGCCAAACGCGCGTGCCGTCTTGATCTCTTCCGCGATCTCCGCGCGCCGTACCGTTTTCAAATATTCCAGCTTTTCTTCCAGTTCCTTTACGCCTTGATGAGTTAATACCACATCTTCATTCGCCATTCGTTTTCTCCTCGCCGTGCGTAAGCGCACTCTCCCAATTTACATCCTTATATTATATAGAAAATCCCTGTTTTGTCAAGTTTGCGCACGATTCGCATATGCCTTAAACCCGTTTTTTTACGCTCTTTTCGGCGCGCCGTTTTTCGCCTCCAGATACTTGTCGATCTTTCCTTTTGCCCGCTGCAGCGCATTGTCGATGGATTTTTCATGCCGTCCCATGATCTTTGCGATCTGCTGATAGGAAAGCCCGTGCAGGTAATAGGTCAGCACCTGATTCTCGAGGCTGGAGAGCATCTTCATGATCTCCTCCTCGATGGTCGCGTAATCCTCCTGATCAATCACGATATCCTCCGGGTTGGATACCTTCGTCGCCGCGATGATGTCCACCAGCATACGCTCCGAATCCTCGTCATACACCGGCTTGTTGAGTGACACATAGGAATTTAACGGTTGGTGCTTCTGGCGTGTCGCCGTCTTGATCGCGGTGATGATCTGCCGCGTGATGCACAGCTCCGCAAACGCCCGAAACGACGCTTTTTTCTCGATGTCGTAATCGCGCACCGCCTTGTAAAGCCCGATCATGCCCTCCTGCACGATGTCCTCCTTGTCCGCGCCGATCAAAAAATAAGATCGCGCCTTTGCGCGCACAAAATTCTTGTATTTATGGAGGATATATTCCAGCGCAAGGCTGCCGTCCTGCTCGTTCGCCATGGCGACCGCCTGCTCGTCCGTGGTGAGCGCGAACTTTTCAAAGCCCGCGTGAACGATGACCTCCTGGCGCTCCTCATTCAGTTGATTCAAATCCCGCTCCAGCGTTTTTTTACTCATCCCTGCCTACTTCCTCATCAGCTCCTGCCGCCGCTTTTCATAGCACAGCACACTCGCCGCGCACGACGCGTTCAGCGACGTCGTCCTGCCGCCCATCTCGATCTTGACGGTCAAATCGCATATCTCCTTCGTGTGCTTTGCCACGCCTTCCGATTCCCCGCCGATCACCAGCGCCATCGCGCCCGTCAGATCGGTCTGCGAAAGCGGCTGACCGTCCATGTCCGCCGCGGCGACCCACACGTTTTTCTTTTTCAGCTCCTCGATGGTCTGGTTGATGTTCGTCACCTTCACCACCGGAATATACTGCGCCGCTCCGCACGACACCTTGAACGCGGACGCGCTCAGCGATGCCGAGCGCCGCTTGCCGATGATCACGCCGTGCGCGCCCAGCGCCTCCGCGCTCCTGATCACCGCGCCCAGATTGTGCGGATCCTGTACGCTCTCGAGGATCACGCAAAACGGCGCTTCCCCGCGTTCCTCCGCAAGCGCAAAGACGTCTTCCATCTCCGAATATTCAAACGCCGGAATCTGCGCCACAATTCCCTGATGGTTCCCCGTTCTGCCGTCGTGGCCCATGCCCGCGCACATGTCGTCGAGCTTTGCCCGCGGCACCTCCGTGATCACAAGCTTGCCCTGCCGCGCAAGCATCAGCAGCTCTCGGATGCTTCCGTCTGTAAGCCCCTGCTGAACGTATACGCGGTCGATCTGCTCGCCGCTCTTGATCGCCTCGCGCACGCTGTTGCGCCCAATGATCAAATCCTCACTCATGCGCGTCACCTCCCGTCAGCTCCGCGTGTCTTGCGCGCACCTCGCCCGCCCTGCCGCAGCTCATGCGCCCCTCCGGGCAATTGCCCGAAACGCAGCCCGGCCCCGCCTTTTTGAACAGTGCGGGTGCCTTTTCAAGCGCAAGCGCAAGCATCTGCCACGCAAGCTCGCGTATCTCCCATTGCGCGCGGTTGCAGCAGCGCAGCGCAAAAAAATGCAGCAGCTCCCGCGCGTTCATGGTAATGATCATCTTGGTCTCGCATGCGTTGGGCAGCACAAACCGCGCATCCTCGTTGGATTTTTCACCCGCGTCGCCCAGCGCCTCGATCCACTCGTCATACCACTCTTGCATGGTCTGCATCTGCTCCTCAAATTTCTTGACCGCCGCATCCCCCAGTGCCTCGATGCTCGGCGGGATCACGTAGGAAAACGCGCCCTTCTTCGCCCCCTGATTCACATACCGCTGCGACTGAACGGAAAAGCTCGCGATGCGATGCCGGGTGATCTGCGCAAGCAGCGCACGGGACACCCCCTCAACGCCAAATGAAAAGCTCGCGTGCTCGATGGGTGAAAAATGCCCCATCTCCGTCAGCCTGTCAATGAACTCCGCGCTCTTCGCCGTCTGTTGCAGCGCCTCGATGTCGGCGCGTGAATAGCAGAGCTTCGCCCCCATCGAGACGATGAGCTCCGGGTCGGGCGTGGCCGCCAAAAGCACTGTTTTTAAGGTCGTTTTGGGCATCTTCTCTCTCCTCTTACACTTCAAAATCGAGCGTGCTCAGCATCTGCTCGATGCGTTCCGCCTGCCCGGTCAAAAACAAATAACCGACGACAGCCTCGAGCGCTGTCGCGTATTTATAATCCGCAATACTCATATTCTTGGGCGGCGACGGGCTCTTCGCGTTGCGCCCCCGGCGAAATACCTCTGCCTCTGCCTGGGTAAACCGCTCCATCCACACATGCGCAAACTCCGCCTGCGCGCGCGCGTTCACCAGCCGTATGCTCATCGAATGCAAAGCACCCGCGTTTTTTGCGCACCCCAAAACATATCTCGTGCGCACGTAAAGATCGAATACGCTGTCCCCAATGTACGCCAGTGTCAGCGGCGCCATCTGTGCCGCCTTGTCCTCTGTCAGTCTCAAGCTCTCGTCAATTCTGCTCAGCATCCCCATATTCCGCTTCATAATATTTGATCCCGTCCACAACGGCCGCAACCACCTTATCCTGATACGCCTCCGTCTGAAGCTTTTCTTCCTCCTCCGGATTCGTAAAAAAACCGCATTCCACCGTCACGCTCGGCTGACCGCCCGGCTTTAACAGCCGATACCGTCCAAAATTCGCCTTGCGCGGCTCCCCCACCTCGAGCGCATCGTTCATCACCTTCTGGATCGCCTGTGCAAGCTGCTTTCCGGCGGCTGAGTCCGTATAATAAAATATCTGCGGCCCGCACGCGTCCGCGCTCTCAAAGCTGTTCTGGTGCACACCGATGTACATATCCGCCTTCGCGTCCACAATGATCTGCTCGCGCCGCAGCATATCCGCTTCCTTGCGCTTGGCAATGTCCGCTTCGCCTGCCGCGGCGATCGGCTCGTCCGATTCGCGCGTCATCACCACGCTGACGCCCTCCCGCTCGAGCGCTTCTTTCAGCTTCAGCCCGATTTCGAGGTTCACTTCCTTTTCATATCGTCCCGTTAAAACGCCGATCGTGCCCACATCCGTGTCCCCATGGCCGGGGTCCAGCACCACCTTCATGCCCTCGAGGCTCACCTTCGTAAAATCCGTTTCCTTCTCCTGCGCGCACGCGCCCAAAACGATCAGCAGCAGCGCCGCCATCAAAACCGCGATCCGCTTTTTCAGACGGTCTCTTTTCACAGCTCCATCACCGGCTCCGCGTTTAAATCGAGCCCCGCGCGCGTCCCCTTCAAATATTCGTAATACGCGCACGATGCGATCATCACCGCGTTGTCCGTGCAATACTCCATCGCGGGAAAATACAGCCTGATACCCGCTTCTTTTGCCTTCCTCTCAAACGCCGCGCGTATCTGCTCGTTCGCGGAAACGCCGCCCGCAACCGCCACAATGTCCGTATTCGCGCGTCTTGCCGCCTCAAATGTATTCGCCACAAGCGTATCCGCCACATTCTTCAAAAATGACGCCGCCACATCCGCCTTGCTGAAATCCTCTCCCGTTTGATCGAAGCGGTGCAGCATATTGATTACGGCGGTTTTGAGGCCGCTGAACGAAAAATCCAGATGTGTTTCTCCGCGAAAACTGCGCGGAAGGCTGTACTTCAGCGCGTCCCCGCTCTTTGCAAGCTCCTGCAAATTCGGTCCGCCCGGATACGGCAGCCCCAGCACGCGCGCCACCTTGTCGATCGCCTCGCCCGCCGCGTCATCCCGCGTGCGTCCGAGGGTCTCGTATTCGGTATAATCCTTTGCCCAAACGATCTGCGTATGCCCGCCCGATGCCACGAGGCACAAAAAGGGCGGCTTGAGCGCAGGGTGACAAACATAATTCGCGCAAATATGCCCCGCGATGTGATGCACGGGTACAAGCGGCTTTTTCAAAACATACGCAAGCCCCTTTGCGTAAGCTACGCCCGTTAAAAGCGCGCCCACAAGCCCCGGCCCGTTCGTCACGGCGATCGCGTCCACGCCGTCCCATCCGCCGATGCCCGATATTGCCGCCTCCACCACCTGCGGCAGCTTTTTGACGTGGTTGCGCGAGGCGATCTCGGGCACCACCCCGCCGAATTCCTTGTGGATGTCGATCTGCGAATAAAGCGCCTGCGAAAGCACCCTCCTGCCGTCCTCTACGACCGCCGCCGCCGTCTCGTCGCACGACGTTTCAATTGCCAGCATCTTAATTCCCATGCTTTTTTATCCTTTGATAGCCGACCCCCGAAACAAGCGCCCCGCCCACCGCAATGGACAAGAACCACGCGAGGATGCGCCCCACCATATCCGCAAAGAAATCCTGCTCAAACATACGGATCATGCGCGACTCAAGCGGATCGAGCATCCACAGGTCGTTGGTGAAAAACACGCGGTGGAAGCTGATCCAGAAATTGTTAAAATCCACAGCCGCCCACATGCCGATCACCGCAAAAAAACCGAGCACAATGATCGTGCCCCAAAACCATCCCTGCAAAACGGGCGCAACTGCGCGCTTTTTCTTCCACACAAAGCAGCCCGCGATCAGCGCGCCGCCCGCAGCAAATCCCACGGCCATAAACGTGATCGCGCCCCGATAAAGCGCCTTCACATCCACCATGTGATCCTTTTCGCGCTGCGAATAATACTCCGTCCCGTTTTCCATTTGCAGATCGAGCGAAGAAACGCCGTCCTGTAAATAATCGAGCAGCGTATCGGTCGCCTGCTCCAATACCGGACCAGAAACGCCCACATACGCCGCCGTATCCATCTTCTGATATTCGTCTTTGTAAAAGGCCCTGTCGAACGCCACGCACGCAATGCACGCGACCGCCGCCGCAAAAATCACCAGCGCCGCCCCAATGATCGCAAAAAACCGAATCCACCCCGCGCCGCGCGCGCCTTCTTCACTCATTGCTCTCCGTCCCGCTCCTGAATCAGACATGCGCGGATGGGCGAGCCGTCCGTGTTGATCTTCAATGGAAGCGCACACAGAAAATAAGCTCCCGGCTCCGCCTTATGCAGATCGAGCGATTCCAGCACCACAATGCCTTCGCAAAGCAAAATCTTGTGCACCGCGTCGTTCCCGATCGATTGCGCGTCCGTTCCCACAAGGCATACGCCCGCGTCCACCAGCCGCTGCGCGCTCTGCTCGGAAAGCCGCGCCTCCGCGCCCTCCGTGCTCTTTAAAAGCAGCCGGCGCGTGCCCACCGGTATCTTGAGGTTCTTGCGCTCCACAAGAACTGCGTCGCCCACAAGCGTCGACAAAGGAATTTCCTTTGTCGTCTTTCCGCCCACCACCACATGCGCGGGCGCGTCGATGTGCGTGCCGCTGTGCGATCCCATCGTCAGCTTCGAAACCGCGTATCCATAATTTTCTACCGTGAAAAACTGCTCCAAACGCACATGCGGGTCACCCTCATACACCTGCGTATCACTGTTCAGCTCACGTGTGATATCGATAATCTTAATTTTAAACACCTCGTTTGTCATAGCCCCAACAATTCCGTACTCTTATTATAGTGATTTTCATGTGCTTTTTCAACCGTCGCCACAAATTATTCACAAATCCTGTTTTCATTTCCGTGATCAGGGTATTAATGAAAATGGATTGGGGGTTTCCTGTCCAAATACAATTGTCGCGCACAAATATGGCGCGGCTGATTTTACGGGGGTAAATCAATGAAAAAAATTTTGAAGGTCTCTTTTATCTACCTGCTTGCAGGGCTTGCGGCAGGCGTTTTTTTCCGCGAATTCACGAAGCTCAGCAATTTTGACGGAATCACGGCCCTTGGCACGGTGCACACGCACCTGCTCGTCCTCGGCATGATCGTTTTCCTGCTGATCGCCCTGTTCGATCACACACTCGGCATTTCGCAAAGCAAAAAATGGAAGCCCTTTTTGTGCGTTTATAACATCGGCATCGTCATCGCCGCCGCAATGATGCTCACAAAAGGCGTTTTGCAGGTGCAGGGTCAGACGAGCACGGCCATGATCGCCGGCATCGCGGGGGTCGGGCACATTCTGATTGGCGTGGGCCTCATCCTGTTGTTCCTCATGCTGTTCGAGCGTGCCGATCAAAAAGCAAAGGCCTGAAAACAAATAACATTTTGCTCCAAACAAAAGGATTCAAGCGGCTCCCGCCGCTTGAATCCTTTTTCTGTTGTCTGACTTAGTTGGCAGGGCCGCTTATTCCGTCTTCTTTCTTTTGATCATGACTGTTAATATCGTCGCCGCAGCAGCAGCAAGCAAAATCCACAAAGCAATGCTTGCGCCGTCCCCGGTCTTAGGGGCAGGCGTGGGGTTTGCGCTCGGTGTCGCCGTGGGCGCGGCCTCCTGCTGCACCGTAAACTGCACACTGCCCGCACGTTCCGCCGTGCCGTCCAAAAACTTCACTTCCAAGGTATATTTTCCGTCAGGCAGGGTCTGTAAAAATTCCTTGTAAAGCGTCACCATCACGCTGCCGCTCTCGGCTTTACCCAATATTCTGTCATAGCCCGGCCAGCCGCGCAGATCACATGCCGTCGCACTTGTGGGCGTTTGCGTCAGTGTCACGCCGTTCAGTCGGATGTCCGCAAGGTTTTTATAGTCGCCCGCAAAGCCCTGCACAAAGTCCTTTTTCGTGTCGATAGGCTTGTTTGGGTCGGGCGTCGGCCCGATGGGGCCGTGATCCGGCGCCTGTTCCCACTGCGCATACAGCGTTGCGTCGGCGTCAAGTTTGGTACGTTGTTCGTCCGTGTAAGGCGTGCCGCCGCCGTTTGCCGCTGTGTTCCAGCCCGTAAAGTCGTATCCGGCTCTTATAAAGGCATTCTTTGTGATGGCTTGCTCCTTACCCTGCGTAAAGGTTTGGTTTTCCATGCTGCCGCTGCCGCCGTTCGCGTTGAAAGTAAGCGTGTAGATGGACTTCACCGTCACGTTGGCGGATGTGGAACCGCTCACGCTGCCCAGCGTGATATTGCAGGTATAGCTTCCGCTGTCTGCGGGCGTTGCGCTTGCCTTGAAATAGGTGCGCCCTGTTTCGCCGGAAATCTCCGTTCCATCCTTCAGCCACTGATAAGAGACCACCGCCCCCGCATTCGGCGAAACAGCGAGAGAAAGCGTCTGCCCCTCATTTATATTCGCTCCCGCTATAGAAGGAGCGGCGGAGCCGGAGGGAAAGCCTCTCGAATCTGTATATGTGCCGCCTCCCTTAACCAACAGCATTAACGCGGAAACACCCGCAAACGCATCATTTCCTATCGTTGGCTTGGATGCGGGCAGGGCGAGGGCTTTTAAGCCATCACAACTGGCAAAAGCACCTTCTCCCAGCGTCTGTACATTCGTTATATCCACTTCTTCCAGCAATTTACACCCTTGAAGAGCATACTCATCAATCGTATTGAGGTCGGAGGTGTCAACCAGGGAGGTCAACTTTTCGCAGTTGTAAAAAGAACCTGCTCCCAGCGACTTGATATTGCTCAAATCAATCTCTTTCAGTGATTTGCAGCCGGAAAATGCACCCGCCGGAATGGCTGTAAGATAATCAAATCCTGTGCCGCTTGCTATGGTGAGTGCTTCGCAGCCCCAAAAAGCCTGCTCTCCCAACGATTGCACATTGCTCAAATCCACCTGTTGCAGCTTTTTGCAGCCATTAAAAGCGAACGCTCCAATCGTGCTTAGGCTGGAAGTGTCTCCTGCTGAGGTCAACGCTTCGCAGCCATCCAAAGCACCCTCCCCAATCGACTCGACATGACTCAAATCCACCGCGCCCAGCGATTCGCAGCCGTTAAAAGCATTATTACCAATCGATGTGACACTCGAGGGCAGAATGATCGTTTGCAGCTTCACACGACCATTCACGTTGGCAAACGCGTTGTTCGGAATGGAGGTGTTGCTTGTGCCGCTCATGTCAAACGTTGTAAGCCCTGACAGATTGGTGCGCATAAACAAAAAATCTTGATCGTTCAATATACCACGCTGCACGGTAATGCCAGTGATGACGCTGTAGTCGTAGGGCGCTTGCAGCTCGTTATTAACAGCCGATTGCAGAGTCCCCGCGTCCACATTGGGAAGCGTGATCTTGATGTCGCCGGGCGCCATCAGCCCAACCGCGAAGTCGTCGTTTTTAGGCGGTGCGCATTCCCCTTCATGCCCCATTGGCAGCGTGCAGCCCGCTTTCACATCACAGGGCACATTTGCCTCGCCGTCCTTTTTTGCGCACTGCTCACAGGTGTGCGTGCAGACCGCGCCGTCTATGGCATCGGCATAACCGCATTCGTCGTCATGTGCACAAACATAACCCTCTGCCGCACCTTTGGGCAGGCAAAGATAGCCGTCCTCTTGCATGTGTGCGCACGGCGTGGCAGGGATTGCCTCCACATAGCCGCAGCTTTCGTCGTGCGATGCGTGGCAGAGCAGCCCGCCCTCCGCAGACGTGTCCTCCGCCCCGGCAAACACAGTGCCCGAAAACATCGTCAGCGCTACGCACAGCGCCAGAATCATGCAGAATGCCTTCTTTTTCATCTCTTCTTCTCCCTTAAAATGTCAAAGCGATCACTTCCGTCCGGCAGAAAGGCGGGTGCTTCAAGAGGTGTATAATATGTCACAAAAAACGAATGTCCATCCGACTTTTTTGGGCAAAAAAGTATGAGGCCCTTCATGCAAAACAAGGGCGGATATTTCCGTTCCCGCGCCCGTTTTCCCCTGTTTTATGGCAAATAGAAAAACGGCAAAAAGCGCGTTTGCTCTTTGCCGCAAAATTTTTTCAGCGTGTTTCCTCACATCGCGGTGACAGGCTACAGTTGCATCACGTGCTCCGCCGCCGCCTCAAGCCATTCGCCCTTCACATCCGCGATGCTTCCCGCGTCCGCCGCGCGCGCGATCTCCGGGTCAAGCGGCACCCGCGCGAGCACCGGAAGCTCAAACTTCTCCGCGATCTCCTCCGCGTGGCTGTCGCCAAATACGCTGATGCGCTTTGCGCAGTCCGGGCACTCCAAATAGCTCATATTCTCCACAATGCCCAACACCGGAATATGCATCATATTTGCCATCTTCACCGCCTTGCCTACGATCATCGACACCAGCTCCTGCGGTGATGTCACCACGATGATCCCGTCGAGCGGGATGGACTGAAACACGCTCAGCGGCACATCCCCCGTGCCCGGCGGCATATCCACAAACATCACGTCCACATCCGTCCAAATCACGTCCTTCCAAAACTGACTCACCGTCCCCGCGATCACAGGCCCGCGCCACACAACGGGGTCTGTTTCATCGGGCAGCAGCAAATTGATGGACATCAGCTGTATCCCGTCTTTGGTTTCCACAGGAAATATCGTGTCCTCCGTTCCCCACGCTTTTTCACGCACGCCAAACATTTTGGGGATGGAAGGGCCCGTGATGTCCGCGTCCAAAATCGCCGTATGAAGCCCTCTGCGGCGCAGCAACACAGCCAGCATCGAGGTAACGAGGGATTTCCCCACGCCGCCCTTGCCGCTCACAATGCCGATCACCTTTTTGATGCTGCTCGACTCATGCGGAGTTTCCAAAAAATCCTTCGGGTCATACGGGCGCGACCCGCACCCCGAAGAACAGCTTTCACAGTCATGCGTACAATTTTCACTCATTCCTTCTCTTCTCCTCGCAAATCGTCGGAAGCCTTGATCTCCTTATTCAAAAAGTATGAAATCACCGTGCGGATCACAACGATCGCCGCCAGACGTATAATATCCTCAAATGTAGGCTTAGCGATCGACTCAATGATGTCCGCGACAATCAATATTTCAAGGCTCAGCAGCACATACACGCCAAGGCCGTTTTTAATGCGCGTGATCGACAAAAACCGTTCCCGTTTTCCGCTTTTGTGGAATTGCGCGGCAACAAAATCCTTCACACATAAAATAACGCCCCACACCAGTATCACGACCGAACAAAGATAAAGCACAGTCGTGATGATCTCGAGATACGGTATAAACAATTCCATAACGCGCTCCTCTCACTGACAAATATGATGATCCATATTTACCCGCATTTTTCAAACGCAAAACACAACAAGAGGGGGGACGCCCCTCTTGACGTTTCATTGCTTATTTTGCCCGAAGCTCATTTTTTCGGAAGGCGTTTGCGCGGGTCCTTCAAATACTCCTTGAATTTCACGCGGAAGATGACGAAGTACGCCACCACGCAGCCGAGGATATAGATGATGCTGATGATGCTCCACACCGACATCGCCTTGTCCGGGCTCATATATTCGAGGATGGACAGCGCCAGCAGCGGCGCACCCGTGATCCAGCAAAAAAGCCGCAGCAGCTTGCGGTGCTCCGCCTGCATCTCCTCCGGATAGTCGTTCTCATAAGCCTTGCCCGACCCCTTGATCGCGTAGTACAGCAGGTACACCCCGATAAAGATGTCGAAAATGATCATAAAATTAAATGCGCCGTCTACCATTCTTCCATTCCCCCGTTAGATTTTATTGATTTTAACGCCGTCTGGCGTGTCTTTCAGTTCATAGCCCCGGCAAGCGATCTCGTCGCGCAAACGGTCTGCCTCCGCCCAGTTTTTCTCCGCGCGCGCGGCCTGGCGTTGCTCTGCCATATCCACAATGTCCTGCGGAACCGCCGCTTCCTCTTCCGGCTCGATGCCGAGCACGTCGAGAAGCGTATCCAACAGCGTGAGAGCCGCCTGCGCGTCCTCACGCCTGCCGCCCGCCGCAAACAGCGTGTTCACTTCCTTCACGTATTCAAATATCCCGCCGATCGCGTCCGCCGTGTTCAGGTCGTCGTCCATCGCCTCGTTGAATTTTTCGCTCGCCGCCTCAATCACCGGTTTGATGTCCACCGGCGTTTCCTTCGGGTGCTCCATCACAAATTTCAGATTGTCGCGGCAGTTTAAGATGCGGTCATAGGCCGTCTCACTCTGCGTAAGCAGATCGCCGGAAAAATTGATCGGGTTTGCGTAATGCGCACTCAGCATGAACAGGCGCACAGCGCTTCCCCTAAATTCCTTCAAAATGTCGCGCACCGTAAAAAAGTTCCCGGCGGATTTAGACATCTTTCTGTTGTCGATGTTGATGTAGCCGTTGTGCATCCAATAGTTCGCAAAGGGCTTGCCTGTGGCGGCCTCGCTCTGCGCGATCTCGTTTTCATGGTGCGGGAATTTCAAGTCCTGCCCGCCCCCGTGAATGTCGAGCGTGTCGCCCAAATACTTCATGCTCATCGCCGAACACTCGATGTGCCAGCCTGGCCGGCCCGGCCCCCACGGGCTGTCCCACGCGATCTCGCCTTCCTTCTTCGCCTTCCACAGCGCAAAATCCATGGGATTCTTCTTTTGCTCGTTCACGTCGATGCGCGCGCCAAGCTCCAGCTCGGAAAGGTCCTGCCCGGAGAGCTTGCCATATCCGGGGAAGCTCTGTGTGTCAAAATATACGTCGCCGTTTAGCTCATACGCATGCCCCTTGTCGATCAGCGTCTGCACAAGCCCTATGATCTCGTCAATGTGCTCCGTCGCCTTTGGGTGCATTGTCGCGGGACGGATGTTGAGCGCCGCCGCATCCTTGAAATATTCGTTGATGTAGCGTTCGCCGAGTTCCTTAACCGTCGTGCCTTCCTCCGCCGCCACGCGGATCATCTTGTCGTCCACGTCGGTAAAGTTCTGCACAAAATTCACTTTGTAGCCACGGTATTCCAAATATCTGCGGAGCGTGTCAAACACGATGAACGGACGCGCGTTTCCGATGTGAAAATAATTGTAGACCGTCGGCCCGCACGCGTAAATGTTGAACTGACCGGGTATCTGCGGATTCAGTTCCTCTTTTTTGCCCGTCATTGAGTTAAATATCTTCAAAATCAAAACCTCTTTCCGTCATACCTGTTTATTATAATATACGCGCGCCGAATGCACAAGCGTAAAGTCATTTTAATGCATGGGATTCCGCCCTTCGATGCAGCCGCTTTCACAATGATTCATTTTGCAAATTGTTCATTGATTGATGCGATCCTCATTCCAGCGTGATCCATTCCTCGAGCAACGCCTCGTGCAGCGCTTTCACTTCCTCAAGTTCGGCACAGCATCGGGCCAAAAGCTCGAAATCGGCAGGGTTTTCGGTAATTTCGCCGTTTAGCGCCCTTTCCCGCTCCTCCGCGGCTGCAATTTCGCGCTCCAGCGCCGAAATCCGCTCACGCCGCTTTGCTTCCTCCGCGCGGCGCTGTTTGGGGTTCTTGACCTCCGACACCTCTGCGGCTGTCCTTTGCACAGGCTCCAAAACCACGGCGCGCTCCGCTTCCTTCTTCTGCTGATATTCGTCGAAGGTGCCCGCAAACTCACTGAGCGCGCCGTCCTCGATCTCGTAGATTTTTCCCGCCAGCGCATTGATAAAATAGCGGTCGTGCGACACAAAGAGCAGCGTTCCGGCATATTCCTTGAGCGCCGCCTCAAGGCTTTCACGCGCGGGCAGGTCGAGATGGTTGGTGGGCTCGTCAAGCAGCAGCACGTTGTGCTCCCCACACATCAGCAGTGCGAGGCCCACTTTCGCACGTTCCCCGCCCGAAAGGTCTCCGATGCGCTTGAAAACCTCCTCACCCGTGAGAAGCACCCTGCCAAGCATAGAGCGCGCACCATATTCCATCAGCGACGGATACGCGTCCCACACCTCGCGCAGCACCATTTTTTCGGGTGTCATGTTCTTGTTCTCCTGATCGTAATAGCCCACAAGGGTATTCTTCCCAAAGGAAACGTTTCCCTCCTCACCCTGCTTCGCTGCCTGCACAATCCGCTTCATCAGGGTGGATTTCCCCGTTCCATTGCCACCGATCAGCGCAGCCTTCTCGCCGCGCTTCATTTCCATGTTCACGTCGCGCGCAAGCACATGCTCCTCCCGCCCGACACACAGTTCGAGGTGCGAAACATTCAGAATGTCGTTGACAGGCCGAAGCGAAAAATCGAAGCGAAACGAAGGTGCGGAGATTTTTGTTCTCGGCTTTTTGATGCGGTCTATTTTGCTCAGCTGCTTCACGCGGCTCTGCGCGCTCTTTGCGGTGGACGCGCGCGCCAAGTTGCGTGCCACATAGTCCTCCATGTGCGCGATCTGCCGGCTTTGTTTTTCATATTCCTTCAACTGCCACGAAATATATTCTTCCTTGAGCTGCTTATACTGCGTATAATTGCCCGTATATTCCGTCAGCTCTTTGTCGTCGATCTCCCATATCTTCTTCGCCAGCTTGTCGAGGAAATACCGGTCGTGCGACACGATCAAGACTGCTCCCTTATAGCCGTTCAAGTACTCCTCCAGCCACATCAGCGTCTTGAAATCGAGATGGTTGGTCGGCTCGTCAAGGATCAGCAGGTCGGGGTCAAGCAGCAGCAGCTTTGCGATGGCAAGGCGCGTCTTTTCCCCGCCGGAAAGGGTCGCGATGTTGGTTTCATAGGCCTTGTCCGCGAATCCCATGCCATTCAAAATCTTTTTGATCTCTATCTCGTAGCGGTAGCCGCCGTCCGCCTCAAAAACGCTTTGCGCGCGGTCGTATTCCGTCTGCAAGGTTTTGTCGTCCGGTCTGTTCGCCATTTTTAGCTCAATTTCGCGCATTTTCGCCTGCGCATCGAGCGCCGCGCTGAACACGCGCTTCATCTCCTGAATGATCGTGTTTTTTACGTCAAGCCCGCTGTTTTGCTCCAAATAACCGATGGAAAGCGCGGACTTATGCGTTACGCTGCCATTTTCCGGCAAAATCCGTTTCACAAGGGTATTTAAGAGCGTGGTCTTGCCCGCGCCATTCGGCCCAATGATCCCGATTTTATCTCCCGCGTTGATGTTCGCGGTGACCCCGCTCAAAATTTGCGTTTCGCCATACGCGACCGTTACATCTGAAAAAGCTGCAAGCATCCTCTAAACTCCTGTTTTCTTCAATCATCCCATTATAGCACAAGAACGCAAAAAACGGCAGAGCGATGTCTGCCGTTTTTTGATCGTCTCTCTATTGCTCGATGAGCGTGCCGCTCTTTCCCTCGAGCGCCAACGGCGCTTTTTCAAGCGACCCGATGATCGCCTTGCGTCCTGCGCGGCTCTTTGCAAATTCGCACGCCGCCTGCACTTTGGGCAGCATGCTGCCCGGCGCAAACTGATTTTCACCGATATAGCCCTGCGCCTCATCCGGCGTCATGCGCACGATCTCCTTTTGATCCGGCTTGCCGAAATTGACGCACACGCGGTCCACCGCCGTTAAAATGAACAGGTAGTCCGCATGTACCAGCTCCGCCAGCTTCTCCGCCGCGAAATCCTTGTCTACGACAGCCGCCACGCCATGATAGCCCGTTTTTGTCTTGACGACCGGAATGCCTCCGCCGCCGCCCGCGATGATGACCTCACGCGCGCTGATGAGCGTGTCGAGCGTCATATATTCGTAGATGCTCACAGGTTTGGGTGACGCGACCACCCTGCGCCAGCCCCGGCCGGAATCCTCCACATATTTGCATCCCGTCTCTTCCATCAGCTTTTTCGCCGTCTCTTCGTCGTAGAAGCCGCCGATCGGCTTTGTCGGGTTTTGGAATGCCGGATCGTTTTCGTCCACAATGACCTGCGTGAGCATCGTGATGACAGGCGTGTCGTCGTTTCCGTTCGCAACCAGCTCCGCGTCGATGGCCTGCTGCAAATGATAGCCGATATAGCCCTGACTCATCGCTGTGCATTCCGCCAGCGGCATCATGGGTGTATAGCCGCCCTCGTAGCCCTTTTCAAACGCAAGGTTGATCATGCCGACCTGCGGGCCGTTTCCGTGGCAAACGATGATATCGTTTCCCGCGAGGATGAGCGGCACAATCGACTTTGCCGCATACCTCACCTTTTCAAGCTGCTCCTCGGGCGTGTTGCCAAGCGCATTTCCGCCGAGTGCAATCACCATTCTGCACATAGTTTTTTGACCGCCTTTTCCGGTATTTTTGGTAACGAAACCAAAAGCGGATTCAATATCCGTTTTGATCCGTTTCATGCAATACATGTTCTGATTTGGATTTTTGCACCATCGGGGCAAATTTCGCCCCCGATGGTGCTGAGAATAAGTTGTTTGCTTTGGGAATAGAGTGCGCCGCGCTGTGTGCGCAATCCATTTTCTGTTTCACAAGCGTGCACAGGGCGGATGCAGTTCAAGGCAGGTCAAGCGCCATGAGGCAGGCGTACATTGACGTACGCCGACGATTGGTGTCGATGACCTAACGCAGAAATGCGCCGCCCTGTGTGCGCGTCTACTTTTTGCCGGAAGGCTGCTGCTGCGTAATGCAATGCACATTCCCGCCGCCAAGAAGGATTTCGCGCGCGGGAAGCTGCACGATCTCCCGGTCGGGGAAGCATTCCTTTAAGGTTGCGACCGCTTTGGCGTCGTTCGGGTCTCCAAAGCCGGGAACAACGATACCGCCGTTGGCAATGTAGAAGTTCACATACGAAGCCGCAAGACGATCTCCCTCGAGCCGCGGAAGCGTACCGTCTACAGCGTCTACGCCCTCTTCCTCTTCTTTCGTGATCGTGATGGGCGACGGAACATACATCTTGACGATCTCGAACTTCCGGCCTTTTGCATCGGTTTCCCGTTCGAGCAGATCGAGATTTTCCTTGCTGATGGCATATTGCGGATCATTGACGTCATCCGTCCAAGCAAGAAGCAGTTTTCCCGGTTTCACGAAGCAGCAGATGTTATCCACATGACCGTTCGTCTCATCGAGATAGATTCCGTTTTTCAGCCAAATCACCTTTTCCGCGCCGAGATAATCGCACAGCACTTCCGTGATCTCTTCCTTGGTCAGATGCGGATTGCGCCCTTCGGAAAGAAGGCACTCTTCCGTGACAAGAACGGTGCCCTCGCCATCCGAATGGATGCTGCCGCCCTCCAACACGAAACCCTCCACACGGTAACGCCCTTTGCGCTCGATGTCGCACATCTTACGCGCAACCTCATCGTCCAGATTCCACGGAAAGTACAGTCCGTCCACAAGGCCGCCCCACGCGTTAAACGTCCAGTCGACCCCGCGCACTTCGCCTGTCGCGTCGTTCACGACAAACGTCGCTCCGCAGTCACGAATCCACGCGTCGTCGTTGGACATTTCGATCACACGGATTTCTTCTGGCAGCATGCCGCGCGCGTTCTCGAATTGATTTTCATTCACCAAAACCGTGACCGGCTCGAACCTGTTGATGGCTTTTGCCACCTCCACAAAAACCTTCTGGGCCGGTTTTCCGCCCATGCGCCAGTTGTCCGGACGCTGCGGCCAAATGATCCAGCAGCCGTCATGATGCTCAAATTCTCCGGGCATCCGAAATCCGTCCGCTTTTGGTTTGGAAGTATAATTTTTCATGATAATCACGACCTTTCTTTGTTTTCAATACCCTTTTACGGCAATTTGCCGCGTATATTTTTATTCCTTTGCAGCCCTTTTCGTTGTGACCGCCGCAATGATCTCGCCCAGCACGACGGAAATCGCCACGCCGATGATGAGGATGATATCCGGCTCGAGCATTCCCGTATCCGCATTATATGGGAACAGCAGGAACACGATTGCCAGAATGAGCAGAATGAAGGGAACCCACGTCATTAGGCCAATCAACCCTTTGCCGCCGCCTACCTTGAAAGGACGCTCCCGCAGGGGATCGATCTTCCTGAGCTTCTGGAACGCCGGGAACATGAACAGATAGGAAGCGAGCAGCGTGACGACGTTGAGCGCGAACAGTGTCCAGAAGGAGTTGGTTGCCTCTTCTCCCCCAATCTGGCCCAGAATTGCCGCAAAGATCACGATCACCGTTGCCACCACGCCGTTGATGATATTGGCGCTCGAGGGTACTTCGTCCTTGTTTTCCTTCTCAAACACCTTGGGCATCGCGTTGTCGCGCGCCGCGTACATAGCGACATAGTTGACCCCGAACGACCACGAGCACAAATTTGCGACCAGCGAGAACATGAACAAGAAGCCGATGACCGTTAATATGATGCCCGGAGCGCTTGTGAGCAGGATCGCCGCCGCGTCCATCAGTCCGCTGTCCACCGAAAGCTCGTTGTACGGAATCGCCGCGCTGACGCCAAACGCGCCAAACAGATAGAAGATTGCGATAAAAATGCCACCCACGACAATTGCCTTGGGAATTTCCTTCTTGGGGTTCTGCATATCGCCCGCGAAAGTCGTGACGACCTCAAAGCCCATGAAGTTGAACAGGATGATAGAGATGAATGAAATACCCATCAAAGGCGAGATATCCATCAGCGAGCCGGTATTCGCGAACCCGTTGACGATCGCACCATAGATGCCGAGTCCGCCCATCGCCACGATGAGGATGACCTTGACAATGGTGCCGAGATTGATGAGCCACTTGCTTTGGCTGACGCGGTAGTTGCTGATGAGCACCACCACCCAAATGAACACAAGCTGGATCACTAGCGTCAATATCCAGTTGATTTCCACGCCTGTCGCCGCGATCAGGATGTCCGTAAACAGCACTGCCAGCGAGGCCATCCACAACGGGAAGTTGACCCAATAATACCACGCGACGCGCGAGCCGTTTTTGCGTCCGAACGCTCTCTTGACCCAGTCATAAAGGCCGCCCTCGTCGTCATATGTCGTCCCGAGCTCCGCGCTGATCATGCCGTATGGCAGGAAGAACGCCACCAGCATGATGGCCCACCAAATATACTGCCACGGGCCGATCGCTGCCGCAGGCGCGACCGCTTCCACTACGAGAACGATACACACAGCCGCAAGAACAGCATCAAATAATTTGAACTTTTTCTTTGTAGCCATTTACCATTCCTCCTCTTTCTCTTTTTTGGCGCTTCGGGAAGGGAGCGCAGCTCTCTCCCCGAAGTGCTCACAATTGTTCACCTTAGACCAACTTGATTTCCTTCATGTAGGCTTCAAGGCCCGCCTTGGAGGCATCCTTTGCCGCGATATCGACCGGCGCTTCCGGATACATAAAGTAAACGAGCAGCGAACGCATTGCGCTCAAACGGTTTTCCGCTTCGTCGATGACGATGGAGTAAGCGGAATCGATGACCTCGTCCGTCACTTCCTCGCCACGCGTCGCGGGCAGGCAGTGCATGAATTTCGCGGTCGGCGCCGCCTTCTTCATCATTTCCGCATCCACCTGATATTTCGGATAGAAGATGCGCATGCGGTCTTCCTTGGAAAGTTCCGCCTCATAAAGGCCATACCACACATCCGTATAGATGAAGTCGGCATCCTTCAGCGCCTCGTCCTCGTCCTCAGTGATGAGGAAGGAACCACCGGACACCTTGCAGTTTTCCTCCGCGATTTTCTGGAAGTTCTCCTTTAGCTGGAAACCCTCCGGCCCGAACTGCACGAAGCTCATGCCAAGCTTCGTTGTGAGCATGGCGAGGGACGCGCACACCTGCGTTGCGTCACCCACGAAAACGACCTTGCAGTCCTCCATCTTCTTTCCCGCCGGAAGGTGTTCTTTCATGGTGATCGCATCGCCCATTTCCTGTGTCGGATGATTATAGTCGCTCATACCGTTGATGACCGGAATGGAGGCGCCCTGCGCCATTTCCACGACTGTTTTGTGACGTTCCACGCGCGCCATGAGGATATCGACCAGACGCGACAGGACGCGCACCGTATCGCTTACGGATTCATGCTTGCCCATCTGAATCTGCCCGGGAGCCAGATATTGCGCATGACCGCCCATCTGCGCCATCGCCGTTTCAAACGAAACGCGCGTACGCGTGGAGGATTGCTCGAAGATCATCCCCAGCACCTTGTTTTTCAGAAGCTGCGGATAATACCCGTTTTTGATGCATTTTTTGATCGCGATCCCCAGATCGATGATCTCCACCAGTTCCTTTTTTGTGAAATCGGTTGTGTCGATAAAATCTTTGATACGAGCCATAGCGGCGTCCTCCTTAAAATGGATTAATTGATAAACCGAAATGATTTCGGCAAACGACATTTTGTTTCATTTCTGTATTTACTTGCTATCCGGATGATATTAGTTTAATGAATTCCTTGCCCTGCGTCCAGTCTTTTAGCCGCTTTTGTAATAATCATTCCCTGTTTGGCAGTTTGTTTCACTTATGTGAACAAAATTTCATCAGCAATCGTTTTCTTTTGCGGCAAGACGGTTTTTGCGCCGGATGAGCGCGCGTTCATATTCTTGTTTTTCACACGTCGTCTCGGGCGTGAAGGGCGGCACCTTCTGCGGCTTTCCATCATAGCCGAGGGCAACGAACACAAGATAAGCCGTGTTGGTATGCTTTTTTTGCGGATTATTCGATTTCTCGCTGTAGACATCCACGCGCACCTCGAGCGACGTGCGCCCCGTCCACGTGACGATCGCATTGAGCGTGACAATCGCACCGAGCGGCACGGGATGCCTGAAATCCATGCTGTCGAGCGCCGCCGTGGTGACCATCGTACGCGCATGACGCATGGCCGCTACCGCTCCGACGATATCCACCCACTGCATCAGCGTTCCGCCGTGCAGGTTTCCGAGCTGGTTGATGTCCTCCGACATCACGATGTGTGTTGTTTCCGCACATGATCTTAACTGTTCCATTTTCTTCTCCTTTGTTGTATACCCATTGAACCGGACGCGTTTGTATCAATTGCTTTTATTATAAACGCCTGTATCGGTATTAGCCATATTTTTGCTTAAATGCCACATGACATGGTTATCTATGAAACGTCCCGCATAAAACAGGACCGGAAGTGATACGTATGAAAAAAATCACCTTTATGCAGCTCATTTTTCTGACGATGGCATACTTTGCTTCTGTCAGGCGTATTCCAAACATTGCGTACGCCGGATGGGAAACGCTCTTTTTTATGGCGTTTGCGGTGTTGATGTTTGTTGTGCCCATCTCTTTTGTTTCGGCAGAGCTTGCCACCTCCATGCCCGAGGACGGCGGTTCGTCTGTATGGATCAGCCGTGCGCTTTCCCCCAAATTCGGCTTTTTGGCCGCGTGGCTCGTGTGGATACAGATGTGCTTTGGCATGGTCACCGTGGGCGCGGCGTTCGCGGATATGATTGCCACCATCACAGGAACAAAATCCCTGCTGACCAATGATTTCTTTATCGGCATCATCGTGATTGCTATTTTCTGGCTGATCACCTTTCTTATCATCAAGGGCGTTCCCATTACGATCATCAGCACTTATGGCACAATTTTTGGGCTGTTTGTGCCCCTTGCCGTACTTTTGATATTCGGCTCAATTTACGCGTTTAACAATAACCCCGGTATTTTGACGCCGCCGACTGTCGATAAGATTATACCCAACCTAAGCGACATCGATACGCTGTCCAAGCTTTCCGGCATTATCTTTTTGTTTGCGGGCATGGAACAGGCCTCCAATTTTGCAAACCGCATTGACAACCCGCGCAAAAATTATCCGCGCGCCATCATTCTTGCCACCTGCCTTGTCGCCATCCTGTTTACGTACGCGGGACTGGTGATGGATTCGCTTGTTGCACAGGACAGCATCAAGCTCGCCGATCCGGCTCAGGTGTTTTCCGTGATTTTTGGCGGATGGAATCTTCCGTGGATCACGGCGGTAATCGCGTGCATGATCGCGCTTTCGTGCATCACCGAGATTTCCGCATGGACGGTTGGCCCTTCCCGCGGCATGCTGCGCTGCGCGCGCGCGGGCGCGCTGCCGCCCAAGTTCCAAACAACAAACAAACATGACATTCCCGTTCCCCTTATGATCCTGCAAGCGGTCATCGTCACGGGAATCGCACTCATTTTCGTGTTTGTTCCGGGGACGAACGGCGTATTCAATACGATCCTGACGATGGCAGTCACCTTATACTGCATCGTGTATCTTCTGATCCTCGTCTCCGGGATCATCCACCGCAAACGTGATCCGAACAACCCCAACGCGTTCCGCATTCCCGGCGGGCGGTTTGGCGCGTGGTTTTTTACGATCATCGGCTTCCTTGGCATTGGTTTTGTGATCTTTACGAGCTTTATTCCGCCGCAATCCCTTTCCGCTGCGGAATACCCGACCTATATTCTGTTTATGGTGCTGGGCATCATCCTTTTGGTGGCGATCCCGCTTCTGATTTACCGGTTCAGAAAGCCCGATTGGAGCAAAGGTGGTTCACAGCAGAAAAAAACCGCTTAACAAGCGGCTTTCGGCCTGTCGAAGAACCCTGTATCGTATCAAGTGAAGCCGATTTTACAGTATACAATATGCGGATAAACACATGGAGAGCAGCTTGCACGCTGCTCTCCATGTGTTTTCTATATGCTATTTTCCAATTCCAAGGCCAGAACAAGCGCGGGGATACTCTCTGATAAGTCAGTGATTCCCGGCTTTTTATCCAGTATCCGCTCCAGGCTGTAAGTGAGGGAGTCGTAGTAGACATTCGCTTCGGGAATAGAAATCGTCTGCTTTTGCTCATTGTCATAGAGGGTCATTTGTGCCGCATTGCCGTCTTTGCACCATGAGGTCTCGGTGTAAACCAGCGCGGCACGTTCAAAGGTAGCCTCTATTCGGCTCTGCACCCCCATTGATAACGGCATAAGCGTAGAGGTGGTGACCTGTACAGGCACGCCGCTTTCACTTTTTAATACTAAGTCAATACTTGCTCCATTTTTCTCTGGTACATCAATAGCAGATGCACCGTGGATGGATAGCGTTCCAAGGCACCAATCCAGCCAAGCAAAATCACAATAGCAGCTTTCCAGCGGCAGCACCGAAAGCCCCATAGGGTGTTCACCCCACACGGGGGCGTTGCGTCCTACTACTTGCAAGGATAAGAGCCTTCCATATTCGCCGGAAACAATTTTTTCTTTTAGGAATGTGTTTACCGCCCCAAAGCGCGTAAACAAGTTTACCAGCACCCGCTTACCTGTGCGGCGAGATGCCTCCGTCAGCTTTTCCGCCTCGGCAAGTGTGGGACAGACAGGGATTTCACAAATCACGTCTTTTCCATGCTCCATCGCACGGACTGCCATTTCTGTGTGAAGCGCGGGTGGCAGCGCAATCGTTACGATGTCCACCGTGGAATCGCATAAGATATCGTCTGCGTTGGTTGTCCCGTGAAGGCCCATTTGTGCCGATAGTTTCTCTGCCTTTTTCTGAGTTCGGCTGAAAAATGTAACTTCGTCCACCAATGGATGATTCGAAAAGGTTTGCAGATGCACCACGCCGAATCCGGTTCCTAATACTCCAATTTTCATTTATATACCCTCCTTAAATCATTACCCGAATGCTCTGCGGAACAAAGCGCAGAATGACATAATCCGGTGAAGCACAGCCCTGTGGATGGTACTGTACCATCCAGTCTTCCCACTTTTCTGCCTTTAGTTTTTTGTCATCCAAGACCTCAGCGGTACAGGTCAGTATTACGCTGCCGCGTCCGTTGGTGATGGCAATTTCGGCAGTGGGGTGCGCCAGCAGATTCTTTGCCTTTTGGCTGTTGCGGTTGCACTGCATGAATACCTCGTTTACACCGGAGCCGCCGAGAAGACTGATAACGGTCAAACGCACACCCTCGTCCTGCCGTGTGCCAAGCGTTACAAATCCTACGCAGCACTCCGCATCCACAGGGACGCCCAGTCCGATGAACGCCTCAACCTCAGTCCTTGTCTCCGGCGGTAGTCCTTGAACTTCGCCCATGTAATAAACACTCATTTTGTTGTCCTCCTCTTTTTTAAGATATTTTGAGTATACAGGACGAAGTATGACAACTATGTGTCATACTTCTGTGGTATACTGAAAATAAATTGGAGGTAGCAGTGATGAAAATTGACAGACTGATTTCTATTATAATGCTGTTGTTGGAGCGGCAAAAAATGAGTGTTGCGGAACTTGCGGAAATATGCGAGGTTTCCCCCCGCACGATAAGCCGGGATTTAGAAGCAATCAATCAAGCGGGTATCCCCATTGTTTCCTATATGGGCGCGCATGGCGGCGTGGGAATTATGGAGAACTACAAGCTGGAAAAGCGTCTGTTCTCCACCGCCGATGTGACCACGCTGCTCATGGGGCTTGGATGTATCCGCAGCTCTCTGTCTGGGCAGGAGGTAGCGAACGCTCTTGCTAAAGTAAAAGGCCTTATACCGGAGCAGCAGCGTCGGGAAATTGAACTTCGTGCCGGGCGGCTCACCATCGACATGACCCCTTGGGTTGGAAATACAAGTCAAACCGATGCCATTGATACAATTCAGCAAGCGATGGAGCAAAGTGTCCTGCTTCAGTTTGACTATACCGACCGGCAGGGACAAAAAAGCAGCCGGACAACAGAGCCGTATCGACTTTTGCTCAAAGAGATGCGGTGGTATTTGGACGCTTATTGTTTAGAACGAAATGATTTCCGGCTGTTTAAGCTTTCTAGAATGAGCGGACTCACAGCGCTGAGTAGCGCATTTTCCAGACGGGAGTATCAGCCGCAAGCCATTGTTAAGCCGGAATTCCAAGATGAAAATATTGTATACATAAAGCTGCGGGTGCGGGGCAGTGCCGTGGAGCGGCTGGAGGATTTGTTTGGCCCGGAAGTGTTCGGTGAAATAGACGGAGAGTGGGCGACAGCACGGATACCAATATCAAACGATAAACGCGGTTATCAATTTTTGATTGGTTTCGGGGCGGATTGTATCTGTGTTGAGCCGGAAAGTGTGCGCGGGGGGATACAGCGGTATTTAAAAGAAATTGTTGAAATTTATTCAAATACTATACAATGAGTGCTCTTGCCCATGCGCATCCAGATGAATGATTTCGATTGTTTGTTTTTCGCTCTATCATTGCTTTTCATCCTTCTCAGCATACCAAAAATACCGCATGACGCGGCTTTTTCGGCAGTCTGAAACCGCTTAACAAGCGGCTTTTTTCTTGCTTAAAGGGTCTTTCTCGACGATTCCGAATTCTTTTCATGGATGGTGCGGAAGTGATCTGAAACAAGCCGGAAGGTTTCCACCAGCACCGGTGAAAAGGCATGATACTGCGCTTCCTCAATACGGCGGATGGCCTGCTCGTGCGTGTATCCGCTTCCCACCGTCATACGATCATATTGATGCGCAAGCGCCACCGCCTGCGCACAGATCGGGATCTCGTCCCCGACGAGCTTATCCGGGAAGCCCGACCCATCCCATTTTTCATGATGTGAACGGCAAATATCATAACAATATCTGATATATTCCTTGTTTTCGATGTTGCGCATCGGCTCAATGAGCTGGCAGCCCTTGACGGTATGCTGCTGCCAGATGAGCACCTCCTCGTCTGTCATTTCCGCATTGCTTTTGTTGAGTATGCGTTCTGAAATGAGTAATTCCCCGATGTCGTGCAGGACGGACGCCATGCACATCGTTTCGATTGCCTGCGGCGTCAGACCGTATTCGTCGTCGTAATGCTCATACAAATAGCGCAGAAGTTCGCGCGTATAGAGCCTTATGCGCAGTACATGTTCCTTGGATTCCGGCGTTTTGGTTTCGAGCACAGAGGTTAGGACCGCGACGATGATCTCGTTGATATTGGACAGCGTTTCAGATTTTTCCTCCAGCACTGCCTCAAGGTCGTTTTGATACCGATACAGCTCCAGAATATTTTTCACCCGATGCAAAACGATCTCCGGCATGAACGGCTTATGGATGAAATCCGCCGCGCCCATCGCAAGACCCTTTTCCTCGGCATCCGCTCCGTCTGCCGCCGTGATCAGCATGACGGGTGTGCGCTTGCTGATCCCGTGAAAATTCATGAACTGCAGCACATCATATCCGCTGACCTCGGGCATGATGACGTCGAGAAGCACCAGAGAAATATCGTTGCGTTCCCGCTCCAGTAAATCGATGGCTTCCCGTCCTCCGGAGGCGCAGATCGTCTCATATTTTGAATTCAACAAGTTTTCCAGCAGCGCGCGGTTCAGTTCGATGTCGTCTACAATCAATATTTTCTCACTCATTGACGTCACCTTCTTCGCTGATCGCCTTTATGATGGCATCATAGGTTTCATAGACTGCGGCGATTTCCTCCGCATCGGCAAGCTCTCCTTTGCGCAGCGTTTCGCAGAGCACGCTGCTTTTTTCATAGAGCGGGGCCAGACTCAGCGTTCCGCTCACGCCCTTTAGGGTATGCGCCGCATGAAACGCTTCTTCGACCGCCTCCTTTTCCAGACTTTCCTTAAGCATCCCAATGCTTTTGTCCTCCGGAAATTTTTTGAGGAACTTCTGATAGAGCGTTTCGTTCCCGCACATCCGTTTCAGACCTGCATCATAGTCCACACCCGCTGCTCTTAACCGATCAACGTTCATTTCAATCTTTCTCCCTTTTTATGATGATATAAAAATTTTTTCAGTGTCTTAAAGATTGCCTCCGGCTCGATCGGTTTGGCAAAATGCTCATTCATGCCGCTTCGCAGCGCTTCTTCCGCGTCCTCGTAAAACGCGTTCGCCGTCATCGCCAAAATCACCACCGATTGCGCATCCGCGCGTTCTAAGGAACGGATCGCACGCGCAGCCTCGTGCCCATTCATCACGGGCATATGAATATCCATAACGATTGCGTCATAGTATCCGTCCGGCGAGGCGGCAAACTTATCCAGCGCTTCCTTGCCGTTGTGGGCGCAGTCCACCTCGAAGCCGACATGTTCGCACAGCTCCTTTGCGATCTCCATATTAAGATCGTTGTCCTCAGTGATCAATATCCGTTTGCCTGTGAAATCGAAGCCCGTCTCTTCCTCCGCGACCCCTTCGCCGCTCAGCCGCTGCAGGATGTGGTAGATATCCCCCTGCATGACAGGCTTGGAAAGAAAATCGTCCACGCCGGCATGCTTCGCCTCCTGCTCTACATTTTTATGATCGTACGCGGACATAAGAACGATGTAGGCCCCCTCGCCCGCTTCCGCACGAATCCATTCCGCCGTACGGATGCCGTCCACGTCCGGCATATAAAGGTCCACCAGACAAAGATCAAATTTCTCCCGCGCTTCGCGCACCGCCTTTGCGGCGTCGACTGCTGAGGATGCCGCCGACGTCCGTACCCCCAGCTGACTGCACAAAATTTCCAGATGCCCGCGCATCTCCTTATCGTCCTCCACGATCAGAACGTTCATCTCTTTGATCTTGTCCGATATTTTGATGGAGATGCCCTCCGTATCGGTTCGCGCAAGCCAAATGCTAAAGGAGAACGCGCTGCCCATATCGGGCACGCTTTCCACCTTGATCTCTCCGCCCATCGATTCGATGAACGCCTTTGAAAGGGGCATCCCGAGGCCCGTTCCGCCATACTTTCGGTAGATCGAGGATTCTTCCTGCTCGAACGGATCAAAGATGCGCTCTATAAATTCCTCCCGCATCCCAATGCCGGTATCCTTCACTTCAAAATACAGGCACACACGGTCGCCCTTGTTCTGCTTTTCCTCGATCGTCATTCTGATCTTTCCGTGCTCCGGCGTGAATTTCAACGCGTTTGACAGGAAATTGAGCAGCACCTGCTTGATGCGCAGATCATCGCCTTTGAGTGCGTCGCACGTCACGTTTTTCATCACCACGTCAAAAAACTGCCTATTTTCCTCGGCCTTAGGCTGCATGATCGCCGCGATATCGCCAAGCATGGCGTTGAGGCTGAATTCGCGGATATCAAGCTCCATTTTTCCGCTCTCGATCTTGGACATGTCGAGAATATCGCCGATGAGTTCTAACAAATGTTTCATGGACATATCGATTTTTTCGATGTATTCCTTTGCCTTTTCGGGATCGTCCAGATGATATTCAAGCGTACGCAGCGTGCCCGTCATGGCGTTCATCGGCGTTCTGATTTCGTGGCTCATGCGGGACAAAAATTCGCGCTTGGCCATGTTTGCGCTTTCCGCGCGCTCAAGCGCCGTGCGCATCACGCTCTGCGCACGCCGCGATTCCGTGAGATCGCTTGTCATGAAAATGTATTTAACGACCTTTCCGTTTTCGATGATCGGATAGCGCTTGCTTAAGAGTTCTTTCTCATCCCCGGTTCTTGGATCGGTCATGACAAATTCATATTCGTACAATTCATCCGTGCCAAATGACTTTGTGATCCGTTTGAAAGTATGATCATCGAGATAGGCGCGCGCGATCCATATATTTTTTTTGTATGCCTCCACGGGCAGGCCAAGGATGCGCTCCGCGTTTTCGCTGAGATACTCCACGCTTTCTCCCACGCAGTCGTACACCATGAAAACATCGTCAATATTTTCAGAAATGATATGGAACAGCATATTGCTGTGGAAGATGTCCGCGTTGCGTTTGGAGATGGTGCGTACACTGGCTAAGGAGAGCAATACTGTGAACACGATGAGCACGCATCCCCATGCGATCGCCGTTTGATTGATCGATTGGTTCAGCATCCGTGCCTGTGCCACATATCCGTCGATCGACCGCTGTGAAAAATCGGAGATTTGCGCGAGCAGGGATTCCGTGCTCCTGTAGATCGGGTAGGCTTCTTGAAACAGAAGGCTTTTCGCCTCATCTTCCCTGCCCGCATGGATCAGCACAACGACTTGATCATGAAGCGCCTGCAGCGCCTGGACCTGACTCAATAATTGCTCTACGGTTGCGGGATCACCTTCATATTGTTCGCGAAGCGCTTGCTCTAGTTCCCCTTGTGTTTCGCGCAGAGAATACAGTTTCTCCAGTTCCTCCGCCTGAACATCCTTGTATTCCGGCCCTGTCAGAAGATCCAGCATTGCATTGCGCGCAAACATGATGCGTGCGCGTATTCGCCACGCCGTCGTATTGGCCGCGAGGGGCCGATCGTAAATCTCACTTGTGTAGGTCGCCAGATGATCGGTGTTTCTGATCATCATTCCCGCAAACGCCCCAACGCTCAAAGAGATGATGATCACCGCCATGATCAGCAGCGTATTGATGTTTTTTGGTCTCCACTTATCTTTATGCTCCATGCACAATCCCCATCGCCATAAGATTCAGAATCCAAGATAAAGAAGATACAGCCCCAAAAGCAATATGACCGCGCCAAGGATTCCCTTGATCCACCTTCCGGCTTTTTCAAATTTTTCGGAGCCTCCAAGCTGATTCAATGCGCCAAGGCCTGTTCCCACGGCGACGATCAGGATGCTGTGGCCGATCGAATAGGTCACGAGCATCAGTATCCCTACGCCGAGGTTGATCCCGCTCGATATGACGGCGAGAATGGCCGCCATAACCGGCGTGACACACGGCGAAGCAAATGCACCGCCCAAAAGCCCCAGCAAGAACGCGCCAAGACCGCCTTTTTTTGTGGTGGTCTGCCGCACGCCGCAGTTTGGAAACAGCTTAATGACGTCCCACATCACGAGCGCCATGAAAACCATCAGCGCGCCGAGGATAACATACCACCAGCCGCCCATCGCGCTCAAATATTGCCCCAGCGCCGCAAGCAGCGCGCCGATGGCGGTAAAGGTGACCGTCATGCCCAAACAAAAAAGCAGGGAATACACGAACGCCGAGCGCCTGCCGCTTTTGTTGCCGCTCACATAGCCGATGACGAGCGGAAAAGTGGACAGACAGCATGGTGTGAAGGACGTCAATATGCCTGCGAACAGTGCGACGAGCGGGCCGATCCACAGGTTTTGCGTGATCATATCGCTCAATGACGCGAGAAATTCAGTCATGGCGAGGCCTCCGCAAACGCTGTTTGAATGACCATACGCAGCGTATCCTGATCCGTCGCGCCCATATGCGAATCCACCGGCGTTCCGTCCGCGCCGAGCATCAGGTAGGCCGGAACGCTCGAGGCGCCGAATGCCTGCGCCACCTTGCGCTGTTCATCAATATTCACCGTCACAAAATTGACCCGGCCCGCATATTCCTGCCGGAGCGCCTCGATGACCGGCTCCATTTCCTTGCAATAGGGGCACCAGTCCGCAGTGAAATCCACGAACACCGGCAGACCCGGCTCGATCCATTCCGCGACCGCCGCCGCAGGCTCGATGTCCGCCGCCTTTTCCTCCTGAGACATCTTGACCAAAAACACGCACAAAACGAGCAGGAGCACCACGGTGATGACCGTTACTTTTCCCATTGTTCCGGATAAAAATTTTTTCATCTTCCATACTTTCTTCGGGCGTTCAATTTTGTTATGACAAAAAGCCCGTTTTATGTATCATATCATACTGCCGGGCACATGAAAAGTATGCAATCTTGATTGGCACATGGCTGTGGCGGGCTCCGCCTGCGCACGTGACTTCTTTGTGTACTGTGTGCGTGGCATCCGCTCAGCAATATTCGAGTTCTACGTCTTTTCCCATCTGCCGCAGCACCTTGGCGATGTCTTTGACCATGCGCAGCTTGAGGCTTAAGTCGATGGGCAGATCGGGATTTTGGTGCGCAGGATTTGCCGCGCGCCCAACGATGAAGTGCACCCTTGTGCAGTCCTCCAAAAGAAGCTTGGCGAGCCGTGAGGCCCCGTCTTTTTTGAAGATGTCGAACAACTCCTCCATATCGCTGCCCTCGGCCATATACCGCTCCATGATCTCGTGGGTGCGCGCAAGCGTCACCACGCCCTCCGTCACAAGGTCGATCCCTTCGATCGTACCTGTGGGCGGTACGTCCGCCGCTTTGTAATCAAGGCCCACGCGCAGATCACGCCCTGAAACGCGGCTCACGATCTGCGAGGTGGTTCCTCCGCACACGACCTTATAGCCGTCGACGCTCAAAAGGCGGCCCACGATCTCTTGATCCCGCGCGGAATCCACAGGCGGGCCAACCATGACGTGCGCGGGCCGCTCGTGGCGTATTTTCGTTGTGACAAATGTGGTATCGTCACCCGGTTTGCCCTCGTAAAGCGAATTGCACGCAGAAAGCATCAGCTTTGTCATCGCGCGCGCGGGCATTTCCGCACGATGGGCGCGGCAGGCGTAATCCACGATGTTGTCCCGCTGCCAGCCGAAGTTGAGCGTGTGCCCCACCCCCGCGTGGATGGCTCCGTCGGAAAAGGCGATGCACATATCGTTTTCGCGCATGGGGAAGCGGCTCTCGAGAACCTTTTTGTCCCCGATCTCGATCTCCGTCTTTTCGACGGGAACCTCTTTTCCATCGCGCAAAATAATGGCCTGCGGGTTATCGAACTCCACCATGTGCGCTTCGCCCGCCGTATTCACCCGCAAAATGGTGAATGTGCAATAAGCGAGTCCGCGTTCTCCGCATACGGGCAGCGTGGACGCAATGGTCTCCACCGTTTCGTAGATGTCCGCGCCCTCGCTGAGCATCGTCGCCGCGATCTTGGAGGTGAGCGTGGAGAGGATGTTCGCCTTTACGCCGCTGCCAAGACCGTCCGCCAGCACGATGGTGGTCACATCTCCCTTGCGTACGATGGCCACTTTATCTCCGCACAGCTCTTCGCCGTATTTGAACAGGCTTTCGCTGCTCGTCTCAATAAATACGCTCATCTTCGCTCTCCCGGATATACTTTTTGAGACTGGTGAGCGCGATCTTCGTTTCCGCGGTGGTCTCGCCGAGAAGGCTCGCGATCTCCTGCGCGACGCGCATCTGCTTTTCGATCACCTTTTGGGTGACTTCCACCGTTTCCTCGCGCATGGCGTTCATCTGTTTCTGCTGCCGCTCGTCCTCCGTGATGTCCTTGACGAGCAGCAGGTACATGGAGTTTTCACGAATGAAGATCGTCGATTGCTCGACCGTGATGCCGAGATCCTTATAGAACACCTTGCGGTCGAAGATGTTTTCCCCCGTCTCCTTCACCTCGTCGACATCATCGCAGTCGATGATCATGGAAATCGGACGACCCACATAATTTCTCTCGTTCAGGCGGAACAGCTCCGCCGCCGCGTTGTTATATTCCATCAGATTGAAATCGTTGTCGAGGATCACGATGGCGTTGGGCGTATTATCCATCACCACGTTGGAGATGCTCTCCGCTTTTTCGCGCATGAAAGGCAGGCACATCTTGATGTCCGCCTTGCCTTGCAGCACGGCGATCGCCTTATCGCGGCAGGTGGGATAACCGCATCCGCCGCAGTTTAAAATCTTATCCTCGCTGGTTTTTCCCATGCGGATGAACACCTGCTCGATCTCCGCCTCGTCCGGCTGGCGGCGGCGGGGGGCGCGGTCCTGATAGCGTTTGGAAAGATCAAGCGCCTGTTCCTCCGTTTGCGGCGCCTCCTGCGCGGCGCGGTTTTTGACGTAGCGCAGCGTGTTGTCTTTGATCTTCAAAAAGGGCATGTCGTTTTCTTTGAGTCCCGGCCCGCCGAGGCAGCTGCCCTCGCACGCGTTCATCTCAAGGAAATAACCCTCGAGTTCCCCCGTTTTGAGGGAGTCCAAAATTTTGGCGCACCGATCCAGCCCATCCACCGCGACGCATTCATAATTTTGGCGGGAATCGTCATCCAGCGTTTTGATGATACCGCCGGGTATGGGATACAGCCGATTGACCGTCGCATTCATCTCCCGCACGTCCGAGTCCTCTGAGATGAGGTCCACCCCTTCGTCCTCCAGCCACTGCATCATCTCGTCAAAGAGCAGCACCGCGTCGATCGCGCCCTGTGATTCCTGCGCCTCGTGCATTTTCGAAATACACGGCCCCACAAAGACCGTCTTGATGTCTTTGCCATATGCTTGCTTCATCACCCTTCCGTGCGCGCTCATGGGCGCGGCGACGGGCGAAAGGATGGGCACGAGCTCGGGGTAATATTTTTCCACCAGAAGAACGAGCGTGGGGCAGCAGGTTGTGATGATGTTTTTCATTTTCCGCTCTTTCATGAGCTGCATAAAATGCGCGGAAACCTTGGCCGCGCCGATGGACGTTTCCTCCACACCCGCAAAGCCGAGCTTTTTGAGGGCCGCTGAAATACGCGGAAAGGTTGCGTCCTTGTAGCAGCTTGCAAACGACGGGGCCACGGAAACATATACCTTCTCCCCGTTTTTGAGGTATCCCTTCACCTTATCGAGATTGCTGTTGATGTACTTCGCGTTTTGCGGGCACGCAAGAAAGCAGTGTCCGCACAGGATGCACTCCTTTTCAGTGATCTCTGCCTGTTCGTTGCGAAAGGCAATCGATTTTACCTGACAGCTTCTGATACACTTATAGCAGTTTTTGCAGTTTGCTTCTTTAAATTGGATGATATTGCTCAATTTGCACCTCCATACTTCTCCCCGCCCGAATCAGGGAAATGCGCAAAAGCGCGGTGATTTTCACCGCGCTCATCTACGCCCGTTTTTATGCTCAGACCTTTCCGGCCACATTCGCCAACACCTGATCCTTGAAAAAGTCGTTCACATTGCCGGTGTTCACCGAAAAGATTTCGTCTTCGATCTGCACGGAAACCGCGTCCGTGCAATGCCCCAGACAAAACACACCCGTGAGTTCCACCTGATCGCCCAGCTTATGTTCCTCGATGAGCCCCTGCAGCTCACTCACCACGTTGTAGGAGCCTTTCAAATGACACGCGCTCCCGATACAGATACTGATCGTCATCATTTTGCCTGTTCCTCCCTTTGATTATAATCCACATGCAGCAATTCATGCGTCTTGTTTTTCAAAATACCGCTGTATAGACCCATCATGACCGGATTTTCCTCCGAACGCTTGACCTGCGAGAGCTTGTCCGCGTCATAGAGCCCCTTGGCGCGGTGCTCCTTGCCCTGCTTCAATGTAAACGGCTGGCCCGCGCCCGCAATGCAGCCGCCCGGGCACGCCATGACCTCCACAAAATCGTATTCCGCTTCCCCAAGCTCAATTTGCTCGATGAGCTTTTCCGCATTGGAAAGGCCGTTGACCACCGCGATTTTCACGCGTCCATCGCCAAAGGGGATATCCGCTTCCTTGATGCCCTCCATGCCGCGCACGCCCGTATAGGCGATGTTGTGCAGCATGGTGTTGCTCTTATCGTCCACCACGCGGCGGATGACCGCCTCGGCAACGCCGCCCGTTACGCCAAAGATCACGCCCGCGCCGGAGGTGATGCCAAAGGGCATATCCGCAGCTTCGGGCTCCACATCCTCGAACACGATGCCCGCCTGCTTCAAGATGCTCGCAAATTCCTGTGTGGTAATGACGCCGTCCGTATCCCTGCCGCCATCCTCATGGATAAATTCGGGCCGCACCTGCTCGTCTTTTTTCGCCGTACACGGCATAATCGCAAACACGACCGTTTCCTTGCCGTCCACCTCCTGCACCTGCTTAAAATGCTCTTTGATGACCGCCGAAAAAATCTGCATGGGCGATTTTGTGGTGGATATCTGTGAGATGAGCTCCGGATGCATGTTTTCCGCGTACTTGACCCATGCCGGGCAGCAGGACGTAAAGAGTGGCTTTTTGACGCCCTCTTTATACTTTTTGATGAATTCCTTGGATTCCTCCATCACGGTGAGGTCTGCCCCCATCGTGGTATCGTACACCTCGTCTACGCCCAGCTTTCTGAGCGCGCCTACGATCTTGCCCGCCACGTTTGTACCCGGCTCGAGACCGAATTCGTCGCCGAGCGCCACACGCACCGCCGGTGCGAACTGCACCACCACGCGCTTGGTGTCGTCATAGAGCGCATCCCAAATTTTCTGAGTGCAATTGCGGATGACGATTGCGCCCGTGGGGCACACGGATGCGCACTGTCCGCAATTGACGCAATTGGTTTCACTAAGCGGCTTATTAAACGCGGTGGACACAGTCATATCGGAACCGCGGTGCGCAAAATCGATCGCGCCCACATTTTGAATCTCCGAGCACATGCGCACACAGTCGCCGCATAAGATGCATTTGGATGCGTCGCGGATGATGGAAAGCGCGGAATCGTCGATCTCCGCTTCCTTTTTTGTGTTTTCAAAACGAACGCTGTCGATGCCGAAGCGCAGCGCAAGCTCTTGCAGGCGGCACTTCCCGTTTTTGGGGCAGGTCGTGCAATCGCGGCAGTGGCTTGCGAGGAGCAGCTCTAAGATCATCTTCCTGTACGCGAACAGCTTAGGCGTATTGGTCCTGATCTTCATTTTATCACGCGGGGGTGTGGAGCACGAGGCGATGACCCCGCCCCACTCGTCCTCCACCACGCACATACGGCACGCGCCATATATGGAGAGCTCCGAATAATAGCAGAAGGTGGGCAGGTCGACGCCCGCTTTGCGGATGACCGCAAGGATATTCTGCTCGTCCTCAAAATACACGATTTGTCCGTCTATGATCATATGTTTTTTATTTGTCATGTTTTCATATCCTCCGTTAGAACTGCTCGGCGACAGCGTCGAAATTGCATGCGTCCACGCACGCGCCGCATTTGATGCACTTGTCCGCGTCGATCACGAACGGCTTTTTGACCTCGCCGGTGATGGCGCCTACCGGACACTGGCGCGCACACTTGCTGCATCCCTTGCATTGCTCTGCAATGATCACAAACTGCTTCATGGCCTGACAATTCTTTGCCGGACACTTTTTATCCACGACGTGCGCAAGATATTCGTCGCGGAAGTACTTCATGGTGCTCACCACCGGCGACGCGGCTGTTTTGCCGAGGCCGCACAGCGCGGTGGAAGAAATCATCTCCGCGAGCTCCTCAAGCATATCGAGGTCCGCCTCCTGCCCCTTGCCCGCAACGATGCGTTCAAGAATTTCGAGCATTCTGAGCGTGCCCTCGCGGCACGGAACGCACTTCCCGCACGATTCGTTTTGCGTAAAGTTCATGAAGAAGCGCGCCACTTCGACCATGCAGTTGTCCTCGTCCATCACGACGAGGCCGCCCGAACCGATCATTGCGCCCTTTTTCTTCAAAGAATCAAAATCCATGGGCATATCGAGGTGCTCTTCCGTCATGCAGCCGCCGGAGGGTCCGCCGATCTGCACCGCCTTGAATTTCTTGCCGTTTTTGATGCCCCCGCCGATATCGAAAATGACCTCACGGAGCGTTGTGCCCATCGGCACCTCGATGAGACCTGTGTTGTTGACGTTGCCCGTGAGCGCAAAAGCCTTTGTGCCCGGGCTGTTTTCCGTGCCCATTGAACGGAACCAGTCTGAACCGTTCAAAATGATCATCGGTACATTCGCATAGGTTTCCACATTTGAGAGCATCGTAGGTTTGTTGAACAAACCGTGCTCTACCGTGCGCGGCGGCTTGACGCGCGGCATGCCGCGGTTGCCCTCGATGGACGCGGTGAGCGCGCTTCCTTCGCCGCACACGAACGCGCCCGCGCCCTGATTGATGCGCAGCGTGAAGTTGAAGCCGCTGTCTAAGATGTTTTCTCCCAAAAGTCCGTATTTTTGCGCCGCGTCGATCGCCGTTTGCAAACGTTCCACCGCAAGCGGATATTCCGCGCGTACGTAGATATATCCCTCGTGCGCGCCCGCCGCGATGCCCGCAATGATCATGCCTTCGATCATCTTATGCGGGTCGCCTTCCATGATGCTTCTGTCCATGAACGCGCCCGGATCGCCCTCGTCGCCGTTGCACACCACAAATTTTCTGACTTCCTTTTGCTTTGCGACCTGCTGAAGTTTTCTGCCCGTCGGAAAGCCGCCGCCCCCGCGTCCGCGCAGCCCGGCATCGAGCACTTCCTGCACGATCTCATCTGTTTTCATATCGAACAGTGCCTTGGCGACGGCCTGATAACCGCCCTTGGCGATGTATTCCGCGATATCTTCCGCGTCCATGTGCCCGCAGTTTTGCAGCACGATACGCGTCTGCTTTTTATAGAACGGGATATCATCCTGCGCCGCATAGGCCTTATTATCCTGCGTGAACAGCAGGCGCTCCACCGGCTCGTCGCCCACGAGGCTTTTTTCAAGAATCTCCTCGCAATCCTCCGGTTTTACCTTCACATACAGCCAGCCCTGCGGATCGATCCTAAGCAGCGGGCCCATTTCGCAAAAGCCGTGGCAGCCGCTCTTTTTGAACGCGATCTCTTCATGCGGCTCTTCTTTCAGCTCGATTGAGACAGGGAGCCCCTTTTTTTGCGTCAGTCCCTTAAGCTGTTCGTATATTTCGAGCGAGCCGCCCGCCACGCAGCCCGTGCCCCCGCACACGATGATCTTTTTATACTGCGCGTCCAGCGATTTCTTATATTGATTTTTGAACTTGTTGAGTTCCTTCACGTTATGTATCATATCCGTTTATCCTTCCGTTCCTGTCGCGTTTATTTCAATGTTTCGAGCAGCGCGCACGCCGATTCGGGCGTCATTGCCGGGTAGACCTTATCATTTACCGTGAGGACGGGCGCAAGCCCGCACGCGCCGAGGCAGGAGACCGTTTCCACTGTGAACAGCATATCATCCGTCGTCTTTTTCTTATCTGTCAGACCCAGCTTTTTGCGCAGCGCGTCGAGGATGGGAATGGATTTTCTGACATGACACGCCGTGCCGTCGCAGATCTTGATCACATATTTTCCCTTGGGCTCCAACGAAAAATTTTCATAAAATGTTGCGATTGAATAAATCTTCGCCTCTCCCACATGAAGCTTTTTTGCAACATAGCACAGCGCTTCCTCCGGAAGATAACGATACTCCTTCTGGATCGCCTGCAAAATAGGGATGATCTCCGATTTTTTGGTATAATCTGCCAGTATTTGATCCAATACCTGTTTCATCTCTGCGTTCTCCAAGTGTAAAACCTCCTGATTCTTCTTTTGATTCAAAACTCCCAATACATTGTTAAATAATTAACATATGCTATATTATTGTATCCTGTTTTTATAAAATTGGCAATGCATATTCCGCACTTTTCAGGCAGGCTGCTCTGCGTTCCACAAGAATCCCTTAGGGTGATTCAAGCGCATGGCTGCGGCTTTTTGCACGCAAACCGCGCAGCCATGCGCTTTACGATAAATAGCATATTGTACGGACAAATCCAAGAGCCGTATTTTTTCTGCGTTTCTTTTTTTACTTACATAAGTCCGGCATTGATTTTGAAATCAAGAGGTTTTCGAAGCGCACAAAAAAGCGGCTTTCGTTCTGAGAACGAAAACCGCTTTTTTTGCGTTTGTTTTATGCTTCCGCAGCCTCGGCAAGATCACTGTCCTCCGGATGCGTCTGGGCAGGCACCGTTACCTCGAGCAGCCGTTCCGCATCTACGCCCACCATCGACTTTTCCCCGTATAGTACGATGAAATTCACATACTCGCTGCAATCGACCCCCGATGGGACCTCCTGCCGCTCTGTTTTGGAGTAGGAAACGAGCTCTGAAATCTCGTCCACCATGACGCTCAGATACTGCCCGTCGCGGTTGAGCACGACCGTGATGCCTTTGTTAACCGTCTTGTAGATTTCGATGAGCTGATCGAGCAGCGGGATGACCTTACCATAGCAGACCTGCTTGGCCTCCTCCATTTTGGCGTGCGCGGCATCCCATTCCTTGCGCTGCATGAGCTCATTGACCTCTGCCCCGCAATAGTGGATAAACTGGTGCGGCTCGTCGATCTTTTTCAATACAAAATTCAAACTGATGTTATCCGTATGGAAGTTATCGTACCATATCCCAAATTTGCATTTATGCGGATCCACCGCCTTCGTAAAGGTTACGCGCTTTTCAACACTTTCTTCGAGCGCCTCGATCCATTCGACGTGCATCTGTTTCATGACCGCAAAGCCTTCGATATATTCAGCAAGATTCATCATGCCGAACAGCGTCCGCATTTCGATCACCGGGATCGTTCTGCCGTTGTATTTCATCACGCCGAGCATGTAATCCGGACTGCCGGGCATATCAATGATTTCCCCTGGGATCACGATCGAATCGACAAACTCACTTGTGATGCAGTAATCCATGTTGTTCAGCTTGAAAACGACCCACAGCTTGTTGTCATCATAATTATATGCTTCCATTGCACTTCCTCCTAGAAAATAGCCGGAATTCCGTTTCTATAGAATATTGTAAGCATTTCTCACGAAAAAAACAACAAATTTTAAAAAATAGTACCTATTACATCTTGTTTTTGGTATGGAGTGCGATCGCCTCGCTCATGAAATCGGCGAGACCGCACCCATATTGATCAATGTTTTCCGCAAATCTTCTGTCCTCGCGATACATGTGCCCCAGCCCCGCCAAGATTGCATCTGTGCAATCGTAGTAATAACGGGTGATGTGCGCCTGCCATTGCCCAATGAGCGCCTGCGTTTCCGGCGCGGACGGCCCCTGCTCCATATGGGCCGCGAGATCTTTGAATAATTCCGCCGCTTCGTCCTGTATCCTATTCCAGTCCTCCTTTGTGTAACCCTTTGTTTTTTGTTCGCTTTGCGCATACGCGGGCGTATTCCCCCAGCGCTCTTTTGCTTCGACGGCGTATTGGGCCCGCGCTCGCTCGATTTTGCTCTGATCAAATTCCTTGAAGCTCATTAATTGTTCTCCTTTCAACGTTTGGTCTACCAGCCGGATGAGCCCCGAAATGCGCTCCCGCTTCATTTCAAGCAGGGTCCGCTGCTTTTCGAGCGCCTCCTTGGCATCAAAGGACGGGTTTTGCATGATGGCGCGTATTTCCTTCAGGGAAAATCCCAGTTCGCGGAAGAAGAGGATCTGCTGCAGCAAAAGAAGCTCCCCTTCCCCATAGACCCGATAGCCCGCGCCGCTCAAGCGTTCCGGACGCAGCAGGCCGATCTCGTCGTAATAGTGCAGCGTGCGCACGCTGACCCCGCATAAGCGTGATACTTCCTTTACCGTCATCTTGCTTTCCTCCTTTGATGATTTCATCATATACCATCACGCTACGTGAGGGTCAAGTGTTTTTTTATGCGATTTTGGCCGGCGAAAACCTAGTTGCAAGTGCCGACCTCTCGGGGACGCGGCGTCGGTTTCGCAAAAGCAAAGCCAAAGCATCCGTGCCGCCGCTCCGTGTTCCGGGCGCGTCAGCAAGAAGTACAAGGACTAGCGCCCTGCACAAGGCCCCGTCCGTCGGCATCTTGCAACAGGCTACGCACCCCGGCACATCAGGGTCGGTGACGGTTATGCGCCGTCTGTTCGCCGCGCGTCGGTTGGGTGTTTGCGTCCCGCGCGCTTTAACACCGCGCAGCGGGGTTGGGTTAGCGGGATGCAAATTCCCGACTGGCGTGCTGATGTACAACGCCCCGCCGATTCGCCCGTTCAAAATCACATAAAATAAAACGACGCGGGATTCCCGCGCCGTTTGGTTGATCAATTTCAGCCGATCGGTTTTGCGTGCGCAAGCAGATAGCGCTCCGCCTCCGGCGACCACAGGCAATTCGTTTTTTCCACGATCTTCGCGAGTTCCGCAAACATGGGCTCACTCTTTCCGAGCTCCGCAAAATCGTCGATTGCCGTCAAAGGCATATCGATCTGCGTATAAATAAGCTTTTTGCCGCCCGGGATGTCGTGCAGGCCGAGCGTCGTTTCCACGACGCTGTTGAGGCCGCCCACATGCGTGACCATGACGGAAGGATCGAGTTTGCCTTCGCTCATCATCTTTAGCACTTCGCGCATATCGTCCGTATTGCCACCCGAATTGCTGCACACATGCGTCGCCGCGTAGTGCACATTATAGAAATTAAATTCCGCTTTGAACTCGGTGTTGGTGGGGCCGGCAAAGAAGTTGAGGCAGCCGTCTACGCCGAGGATGCGGTCACCCATTTCTACGACGGGCTTCACGGGCGCCATCACATACACGTCGTCGTAGCCCGTTCCATTCGAAAGGCCCATGACATAGGCTTCGTCCTGCTCCGCCGTATTGACGTAGTGCAGCTCAACGCCCTGCTTTTTCGCTTCCTCTACCGGGAACAGGCAGGCGGCGCGCGCGAGGCGGTCCTTATCGATGTCCGTCACCACGAGCAGCGACGGGCGGCAGTCGGCGTGCAGCGCATAATCGATGGTGCCGAGGCCCATCGGCCCCACACCTGCGAGAAGCGCCATTTTTCCGCCTTCCTTGATGCCCATTTCGTGCACATAGGAACCAAATTTTGTGTGGTAGTTGACGTGCGCGCCAGAAGCGATACAGCTCATGGGCTCCGCGAGAGAGCCGTGATAGAACGCTTCACCGTCGTATTTCAAAAAGCAGTTGGTTTCGAATGCTTCTGAGGGGATCACGATGTAGGTGGCATCCCCGCCGTAATAGTGATAGGAGTAACCCGGCGCTTCCAGCGAGCCTTTATAGAACATGGCGGGCTGCACCGTGAATTTGTCGCCCGGCTGCGCAAACTGTTTGACGTTTTCGCCAACCTGAACCACTTCGCCGCAAAACTCGTGCCCGATGATAATCGGATTCTGTGCTACGTCGTCCGGAACGCGCTTGTGGTCCGGCCCCTGGATGGCCGCTTTGTAGCTGGACATGCACAGGCTGTCTGAGATAACCTTGGCAAGCATTTCGTTTTCCGTGATCTCCGGCAGTTCAAATTCCTCCAGCCTCAGATCCGATTTTCCATACAGTCTCACTGCTTTTGTTTTCATGAGTTTTCCTCCATACCCTGAATTTTTTAGATGCGCCACATAGGCGGAATCGTTAAACGATCTGAACATTTTTGCGTTTTGCTTCGCGGACGATCTCCTCGTCGATGTCGTCGTCTGAGATGAGCACGTCGATGTCATCCATGAACGCATAGGTAAAGGGCATGATTTTATCGATCTTTTTACTGTCCATCAGCACGATCGTTTTGCGCGCCCTGTTCACCACTTCTTTTTTGATTTCGCATTCCGTATAGGTCCCGCTTGTGAACCCGTTTTCCACCGAAAACCCGCTTGCCGCCATGAAGGCGATATCGATATTGACCTCGCGGATGAAATTACAGGAGTTGATGCCTGAAACAGAAATCGTATTGCGGTTGACCTGTCCGCCGATCAGCGTGACGCTCGGCTTTTGCTTTTTGATGAGCTCCATGGCGATATTGACGCCCGAGGTCATGATAGAAAGATATTCGTCCTCCATCTCACGCGTGAAAAGCATGAGCGTGGTGCCCGCGTCTACATAAATGGAACGTCCCTTTTCAATGAACTGGAGCGCCTTTTTTGCAATCGCGTATTTTTCCGCGACGTTTTCGAGCGCGCGTTCGGAATAGATATCCTCTGCGGCGATGGAAAGCCTGCTCATGGCGACCGCCCCACCCCGCGTACGCTTTACATATCCGTTGTCTTCCAGATATTTGAGGTCTCGGCGCAGCGTCATGCTCGAGCAATCCGTAAAATGCTGCTCGAGTTCCTTGAGCTTCACCTCTCCGCGTTCCCGCAGCAATTCTTTGATTTCTTCGCGTCTTTCCGTGTTCATATAAGGATTCCTCATTGACGTTTTTTGTTTTACCATATTAATTGTAACACCGGAATGTTCATTTCTCAACAAATTTGTGAATGTTTTTGATAATTTTTATCATTTTGGGCTGTTTTTCATGTAAAATAAAAAAAATTTTCCTCGTTTTTCATTTTGAACGCCCTTTTAAAAAATACGCCAAAGACCATAAACAAGCATTTTCTAAATGAACGCACGTTCACAGCGTGACAAAATATGAATTTTCCGCATTAAAAAGGCATTTTTCGGCCTTGACAACCCCGCTGTAAATCCGTATTATTTTATTAAATGAACTATGGTTCGTTTAAAATGCGGAGAGATTATCCGCAGGCCGTGCCCGTGCGCGGCACTTAAAACAGTCATTATATTTTATTCAGCAATGGGTTGTGAACAAAGGATTTATATTTTTGGAGGTTATATCATTATGGCAATTAAGAACTCAATTAAAAGCGCCGGTGCTAATGCTGCTTTTTCCGCGGCATTTAAGTATCTGGAAAAGGATCCGGTCAAGAATCTCCCCAAGCTTCTGAAATGGGCGGACGGGTTCACAAAGGGCAACCAATGGAACAACTCCGTGAAGAATTTTCAACAGTGGTGGGAAGATGAAACATGGCAGGGCGTGCTGATGAAGCGTGTGCTGACGGATTTGGACACAAATTATTTGAAAAGGTTCATCCTGAATTTCTTCTTGAACTCCGGCGTGAAGGGCATGCCCATTGCGCAGGCAAAGGGTAAGGAGATGGGCGTGCAAGTGCCGTGGGCAATCCTGATGGACCCGACCTCGGCGTGCAACCTGACGTGCATCGGCTGCTGGGCTGCCGAATATGGCAAGCACTACAACTTGACCTATGAAAAGATGGATGAGATCATCGAGCAGGGCAAAGAACTTGGAATCTATGTATACCTGTTCTCCGGCGGTGAGCCGCTCGTGCGCAAAAAAGACTTGATCCGCCTTGCGGAAAAGCATTCCGACTGCGCATTCGGCGCATTCACCAACGCGACGCTGATCGACGAGGATTTTGTGGAGGACCTGCTCCGCGTGGGTAACTTCACGTTCATGATTTCCGTTGAGGGCACGAAGGAAGAAACGGACGCGCGCCGCGGCGAGGGTACGTATGACAAAGTCATGGCCGGCATGAAGCTTTTGAAAGACGCGGGCATCCCGTTTGGCTATTCGGCTTGCTACACCAGCGCGAACTACAAGACGATCTCAAGCGACGAATGGAACGACCAGATGATCGAGGCAGGCTGCCTGTTCGGCTGGCTGTTCACCTACATGCCCATCGGTAAGGACGCTGTGATGGATCTGTGCGTAACGCCGGAGCAAAGAGAGCATATGTATAAGCGTGTGCGTGAGATGCGTGAATACAAGCCGCTGTTTATCCTCGATTTCTGGAACGACGGCGAATATGTCGGCGGCTGCATCGCCGGCGGACGGCGCTATTTCCACATCAACTCCAACGGCGACTGCGAACCGTGCGCGTTCATCCACTATGCGACGCACAACATCAACGAGTGCACACTGGAAGAAGCGCTCGGAAGCCCGCTCTTCCGTAAATATCAGGAAGGCCAGCCCTTCTCGGACAACCTTCTGCGTCCCTGCCCGCTGCTCGACAATCCGGACGGCCTCAGAAAGGCTGTCAACGAGTCCGGTGCGCATCCGACGCAGGATCTCGACCTCGAGGGCGTTGACGTGCTGACGGCCAAGACGGACAAGATCGCCGAAAACTGGAAGGTGAAGGCGGACGAGCTGTGGTCGTGCGGCCACTATCCGTTCAACGGCGTGATCAACCACGCGCTTGATAAGCGCATGGATACCACGAACGGTCAGGGCGCTGCGGCGTGCGGCAACTGCGGACACGTTCCGTGCGACCGCCCGACGGAAAAGCCCGCCAGTCTCTAAAAATCAGCAATCTAAAAGCATTCCCGTAAAAAGGAATGCTTTTTTGTTGTTCCGCAAAAGGGTTTTGTAGTAAAATGATGATGTCAAAGAATAATAGCCATATCGGTGGAGCCACAAGTTGCTAATTGCCGACGGACGGATGAACAGGCGGGACGGAGCTTCAAGCCGTAGCGCGATTTCGATGCTTGCATCTCAGAGCGCGTAGGCTGAACTCCGTTGCGACTGTAATCCTCTTCATTCCCATCTTGGCAGTCGGCGTTTGCTGCGAGGCTTGCATCCGGAGAAAATTCTTTAGAAAAGGAACCACTCACTTGGAAAACATTGTTTCGACCTTCCCTACCCTGCTTGAAACCGTCGGTCTGCTCGCGTTCAGCCTTTCGGGCGTGATTGCCGCGCTGCAAAAGCGGCTCGATTTGATGGGCGTGATCGTCCTTGCCATCACGACCGCGTGCGGAGGCGGCATTTTGCGTGACATTTTGCTTCAAAACGGCATACCCGTCTTTTTTACGAACTACTCCTATATCACCACCGTGGTGATCGCCATCATCGGTGCACTCGCCGCAAACAGTATTTATTCCCGGTGCGCAACCCTGCACCGCTTCAACATGAGCCGAGCGCTCGACATTGCGGACGCGATCGGTCTTGCCACCTTTGGAAGCTCCGCTGCGCTGATGGTCATCGATCAGGGCGGGAACATGCTGACATGCGTTTTTATTTGCACCATCACCGGCTGCGGGGGCGGCATCTTGCGCGACATCCTTGTGCAGCGCTTGCCCATCATTTTTTCCGGCACCATTTATGCGGCGTGCTGCATTGCGGGTTCGGTGGCTGCGTATCTGCTTCACCCATATCTGCCGCGCGAGGCGCTTACCGTCATTTGCTTCGCCATCATCCTAGGCCTGCGGTTTTTGGGCATTTTCAAGGAAATCGGGCTTCCCAAAATCAAGTATTACGCGGGGTGAATGGGTTATTTGCTGCCTGCGTGTGCACGGACCGCGACGCACCGCTTTACATCCTCTAAAACAAGTTTATCCTTCACCTCGATCATCAACCATTTCTGGCCCATACCACTTTTGGTATCGTGATACAATGTCCGCAAATACTTGCTGAGGGACGGCAGAAGCAATTCTGTCTCATTTTTTTCCCGTTCGCCGATCACCACAAGCGCAATAAAAAACCCTTCCATAGGATAAAGCGTGCACAACGCCCTGCCTGATTTCCTATATTTAAAATTCCATCCGGGTACTGCGCATCGGCTGTATTCCATTATGCATTTTGCGCCGTATTCATTTTCGAGATGCGCGCATAAATCATCCCACAGCGGACTGCCGACATAAATACGAACTTCGTTCGCATCCGGCTTCTTTGAATCGTCCTTTTTATCCCACATTTTATATACCAACTTTCTTTTTCTGTCATTTTAGCATATCAAAAAGACATCCCTTGTCATATTTAAAAAAAGAGCGGGCGCTTGCCCACTCCTCTTGTGTCGTCTTGTTTGTTACGGCTGCATCTGCTGGCCGCCTGTTACGTTGATGGCCTGACCCGTCATATAGGACGCGTCCTCGCTTGCCAAGAACACGAGGCAATTTGCGATGTCCTCATACTGGCAGCCGCGGCGCATAGGTACCTGATTGATGTACTTCTGACGCACCTCTTCTTCCGTGATGCCCTGATTCTTGGCATACTGTTTGAAGAGGCTGTTGACCCACAGCGGGCTGTCGAGCATGTTACCCGGACAGATGGCGTTGATGCGGATGTTTTCCTCCGCGAGTTCGAGCGCAAGGCTTTCCACGAGGCCGATGCCGCCAAACTTTGAAGCAGCGTATGCGGAATTTTTCGCGGAGCCCTTCTTGCCGGACTTGCTGTTGATCTGCACGATGCTGCCATAGCCCTGCTTTTGCATGACGGGAACGACCGCCTTCACCGTGTTGAAGAAGCCGCACAGGTTGACGTCGATGACAACCTTCCACTTATCCGGATCGAATTCTCCGACCGCGCCGGAAATGACGATGGCCGCGTTCGCAACGAGGATATCGATCTTGCCATACTTATCTACCGCTGCCTTGGCAAGTGCTTCGCAGTCGGCATACTTTGTCACGTCGAGCTTGAGCGCAATGGCATCCGGAAGCAGATTCGCCGTTTCCTGCGCACCCTCAAGGTTCATATCGCCCACGACGACCTTCGCGCCCTCTTCTGCGCAGCGCTGCGCAAGCGCCTGTCCGAGCCCCTGTGCCGCCCCCGTGATGACAACCACCTTATCTTTGAACTTCATGCATCTTTCCATACCGATCATTCCTCCCTTATTTAGACGAGTTTTTCTATAAATTCAGCCAACGCTTTCGCGCTGTGCTTTTTTCCCCATTTTTTCTGTGCGCGCTCCATTTCCCTCAGCTTCACATCGTTTAGACGCAGCTGATTGACGACGAGGCCCACCGACTGATATTCGCTGCAATGCACCGCGAGTGAATTGTTGAGAAGGAACGCGAGGTTCGCATTTTCCACGCCCGGCAGCGGCTTCATCAGCAAGAGCGGCTTGCCCTTCGCAATCGTTTCCGACGTGGACAATCCGCCCGGCTTGGTGATGATCACGTCCGCCGCGTCGATATAATCCTCCATATTATCCACAAAACCAAGCACTTTTACGTTGCTCTTGAATTCCATATCGAGCAGCTTTGCCTTCAGGCGTTTGTTGGAGCCGCACACGGCAACGAGCTGCACGTCCCCCATTGCGTCAATGTCCTGCATGACGGGCGTCATGCCCACAAAGCCCATGCCGCCCGACGCGACAAGCACAGTGAATTGCTGCAGATCAAGCCCCAGTTTGGCACGCGCCTCGTTTCTTGAGATCGCCTTCGCAAACTTTGGATCGACGGGGATACCCGTCGCGAGTATTTTGTTTTCCGGGATTCCACGCTGCTTGAATTCCGGGATCATAAGCTCGTTTGCCGCGACGAAATAATCCATCGCGGTATATTCCCAAAACGGATGCAGCGCGTAATCCGTCACGATGCCGATGCTTTTGATGCGTTGATCGTACATGCCCGCTTCCTTTAATACCGTAACGAGCATTGCCGTCATCACGATGGAGCAGACGATGACATCCGGCTTTGTTTCCTCGATGTATTTCGCCATCTTGCTCTTGGAAAGGTCCGCGAACGCCCACGGAAAATAGAGCTTCATGTCCGCACGTCCGTTCGCTTTTTCAGCACCCTTGTAGATGCGCTCGTTGAGCTTGGGTACGAAGCGCCCCATGGCGGTATAGCCTTTATCGAACCCCAGACCGACCGCTTTGTTCAGGAATTTGTAAGTATCCAGGATATCACATTCGTTTCCCTTCTTTAAGAGCGCCGCACGCAGGGCCTTGCTCGTGGAGTTGTGCCCCTGACCTGCGGTCATGCTCAAAATCAGTACCTTCATATTCGTCCTTTCGCCCATCCCAATCATGTAACAAATTTAATATAGCACAAACAAAATCCATTATCAACGGCATAAAAATGAAAGAATCTTTACAAATCATGAACTTTTCACGCGTCTTCGCGCATTTGCGTTACCATGTGCAAAACAGATCATCATGTGTGTTAGTTTCCGCATAAAACCCACAAGCCCGCTTGCGGGAGGCGGTGTGTTATGCTATGATGGGTAAGGTCCATTTACCATGAAAACAGGAAGGTAGCTTATGAGCAAAAAGATCGTTTTGACGGGCGGCGGCAGCGCCGGGCACGTCACCCCCAATCTTGCCCTCGTCCCGGGACTTCGGGAAAAAGGAATCGAGGTGCATTACATCGGTACGGCGGACGGCATCGAGCATCAGCTTGTGCACGATATCCCCTATCACACGATCGAGGCTGGCAAAATGCGCCGTTACATGAGCGCAAAAAATGTAAGCGACATCTTCAAGATCATCAAGGGCTACGGTCAGGCAAAAAAAATACTGCGGGAATTAAGGCCCGACCTCGTGTTTGCGAAGGGCGGTTTTGTTTCCGTGCCCGTGGCGTGGGCGGCGGCAAAGCTGCGCATCCCCGTCATTTTGCACGAAAGCGACTACACGCCCGGCCTTGCGAACCGGTTGTGTACCAAAAAGGCACAAAAAATCTGCCTTTCGTTCGATACAGGGGCGGCGCATGACGGTAAGGGTATCCTGACCGGATCACCCATCCGCGCCGATCTTTTGACGGGCGATAAACAGACCGGGCTTGAAAAACTCGGGTTTAGCGGCGAGAAGCCCGTGTTATTAATAATGGGAGGATCACTTGGCGCACAGGCAATCAACGATGCTGTCGACGCAGCGATCGGCGAGCTTACGAAGCGTTATGACATTGTCCATCTTCGCGGAAAGGACAAGCTGAACCCCTCGCTTAATGCGCATCTTGGCTATCGGCAGTTCGAATATGTAGAGGATGGCTTAAACGATATATTTGCCGCCGCCGATTTTGCGCTTTCACGTTCAGGCGCAAATGCCATTTTTGAGTTTCTTGCGCTGAAGCTTCCCGCGCTCCTCGTGCCGCTTCCCCTCTCCGCGAGCCGCGGAGACCAAATTTTGAACGCGAATTATTTTGCGAAACGCGGCTATGCCAAGGTGCTCGAACAGGAACAACTGAACCGTGACACGCTTCTTGACGCACTTGAAGAGCTTGCGGCGCACCGACAGGAATATGTGCTTAACATGGCGCAAAGCACGGAGGCGGACGGAACGGGCAATGTCCTCAATATCATTTTAGAAAGCATTGGAGTCGTATGAACATTCAGAATTTTGTTGAAACCTACCACGAACTTCCTGCGGCGGAACGCAAGGAAGGCATTTCCTATATTCTCAAGGAAGGAAAACTGCAAACCGTTTTCAATCAGGTCAAGGGCGCGAACACGCGCGCGGCGCTTCGCGTGATCGCGGATATGGACGGACGCGCAACTGATTTCGCAAGGGAGAACATCAGCGTTCTTTTGAAGCTGCTGCGCGCGGACGACCCGAAGGTGCGCATGCACGCGGCTCAGATCGTCGGGAACACCTGCGCGGGTGAATATCTGGATGAGCTCATTGATGCGATCATGCACGAGCAGACGATGTTTGCGCTTTCTTCTTATCTGCTTGCGATTGGAAACGCGAAAAATGATCGTGCAAAACGGTTTCTGGACGCTTACCAGCTGCGCAGCGATTTGGAAAAACACCGGCTGGAGGAAAAAGCGGCGCTCGACAAGGCGCTTTCCGGCTTTGTGATCCGCAAAAAGGCGAAGGTGCGCATCCTTCCGAAGGATATTGTGCTGCTTGCCTCCCCCAACCCGAACGTGACCTATGCGCAATGCGCGGATGCGGGCCTTGTTCCCAAAAAGTTTGGCAAATACATTGCCGTTTCCGGGCTTGCGGATTTTTATGACATTTACCAGCTTCGGACCTACACAGACGCGTACATCTATCTCGGCGTTTCCCCCGTTGACGAACTGCCAGCGTTTCTTGCCCAGCGTGAACGCGCGATCATGCAGCGGACGGGCGTTTCGGGCTATCGTCTCGAGGTGCGCAGCGTTTCTCACGAGGTGCGGCTCGACATCATCAAAAAATGCGTCGCCGCCATGGGCGAACTCATCAACACGCCTTCCTCCTATTCCATCGAGATATTGCTCGAGATGCAGGACGACGACAAGGTGCAGGTGCTCTTGAACCCACTGACGGACGAACGGTTTGCGTACCGCAAAAAGGCGATTTCCGCAAGCATCAATCCGGGCGTGGCGGCAAGCGTATGCGCGTACGCAAGCGAGTTTTTCAACCCCGATGCGCGCGTGCTCGACAATTTCTGCGGAAGCGGAACGATGCTTTATGAGCGCGGGTTTTATCCTCACCATTCGCTGACGGGCGCGGACATCAACATGGGCGCGGTGGAGGCGGCGAAGGAAAACAGCCGCTATGCGCATGTACACCCGCAGTTCCACTACATTGATTGTTTGAAATTTACCGCAAAAAAATACGATGAGATCATCGTTAATATGCCGTTTGGTTTGCGCGTCGGGAACCACGCCAAAAACGAACGATTGTATAAATCCTATTTTACCATCCTGCCCGATATCTTGACCCCGAACGGACTCGCCGTATTATATACGCATGAAAAAGACCTGACGGAGCGTCTTGTGAAGGCCAGCGGACAGTTTGACATCTTGAAGCGCGCAACGTTTGACGCGGGCGGCCTTTATCCGGCGGTGTATGTGCTGCGGAAGAAGAAATAGGATTGCTTTTCAAACGCCTCTTACGGGGCGTTTTTTATTTGTGTCTTGACAATATATCGGTATTCGATATATAATTATATCGACGACCGATATATGGAGGTGAATCGGATGACCATCGACAGAAGTTTGATTTCAGGCAGCACGACGCTGCTGATTTTGAAATTGCTTGAAGAAAAGGATATGTATGGATATGAGATGATCGAAGCGCTCTCGGCAAAGTCGCAGAACGTATTTTCGTTGAAGGCCGGAACGCTCTATCCCCTGCTGCATGATTTGGAATTAAAGGGTGCTTTGCGCGTTTATGACAGCAACGCAAACGGACGGACGCGCAAGTATTACAGCCTGACGACCGAAGGACGGCGAATGCTTGCAAAACGCGAACACGAATGGGATGCGTTTTCTTCTGCCGTGACGCACATTCTGAAGGGAGGTGCGCATTGTGAGGCGTGAAATATTGGACTATTTGAGCAAGGTATGCGACCAAATCCGCTGGAAAAAGGCGCATGAAACCGTCAAAGACGAGCTTGCCGCACACATTGAGGATCAACGCGACGCGCTGATGCGCGAGGGGCTCGGCGCGGAAGCCGCCACGCGGAGTGCGGTTCGTGAAATGGGCGATCCCGTCTCCGTTGGTACGCTGCTCGACCACACCTATCGTCCGCGCATGGATTGGAGAATGGCGGCGGCGATGCTTGCGATCATCCTTGGTGTTTCAGTTCTCGAAATATTGTTCAACTCCGGCTTTGGTGATTGGATCATCACTCCGCTGATTGGATGTTGCTGCTTTGCCGCCGCGTTGTTTCTCGATTTTACATATTACGCAAAAATTTCCATCCCACTTTTTATTGTGATCGCAGGGATCACGGTATCGCATTTGGCAGGATTTGGGAGAGTCACAGCTGCTTTCTTGCCTGTCGCCTTTGCCGGCCTCCTGTTTTTTCTGCGCGAAAAAAGCTATATCCCATGCATCGCCGTCGGCGTGCTGTGGGTGTTGCTTGCCGCCTTCCACCGGGTGGATGACCTTTTCATCCTGCCCTGCGTATTCGTGACGCTTGCCGTGCTCGCCTTTGGCATACACTGCGGCTTTTTTTCTATTAGAAAGCGCATGGCCTACCTAATCCTCGCGGCAGTAGCCGCTGCCGCCATAATCGTATGGATCGCCTATTTGCGCTCACTTTATGAATTTGCTATGCAAAGCGGCATACCTGAAACCGTACATGAACAGATTGCCTCAAAAATTTGGTCTGGCGTCGCATTCTTCGGGCCGGGAACAACCAGCGGACCAGTCTGGACCGAGGCCTCACCGGAGTTCTTGGTTTCCCTGCGCAGCGACCTGCTGATTTTGCTGATCGCGCAGGAATTCGGCGTTCTCGCCGCCATTGGCCTAATTTGCGCTTACGTCGCTTTTTTCATCTTTTTATACAAGCGCTGCATGCGCCAGCGGAGTATGCTCGGCAGGCTCGTTTCGTTTGCGGCGATCACCACGCTTGCCGCTTTCTTTCTGCTCAATTTACTGATCTGCTTCATCCCGCCGCTAACAATCGTTTTCGGTTATGCGGCTCTTCCCTTTATATATACGAATGTTTTTTATATTTTAACCCAAATTCCTCTACTCGGCGTGATCCTCTCCACATTGCGCATCGGACATATTGTGCAGGATGACAAACTCAAAGCAATCGCCCGATAAAGGGGCATCAAAAAATGGCTGCGCTTGCAGCCATTTTTTGTTTACTTCGTTTCCGTGGCCCGCGCCGCTTTTGGTTCCCCCGCCTTGCGCATGGCAAGCACGCCCGCAAGCATGACTGCCGGAAATATGACGGCGACAAACAGCCCCGCCTTCAAGCCGAGCTGATCGGGCGTTAAACCGCCAAGGCCTGTGAGCAGTCCGGGCGCGGCCTCCACCGCGCCGGAGACCATTCCCATGACCCACGGACCGACCGAGCATCCAAAGTCCCCGAAGATGGCAAGGATGCCGAACATAGCCGTGCCGCCCGCTGCGAAATGCGATGCGGAATAGCTGACCACGCCCGGCCACATGATGCTGACTGCAAACCCGCACAATGCAAGACCTATGAGAGACATCGCCGGATTGCCGGAGAGGGCCGCCATCAGATAGGAAAGCATGCACAGCACCGAGCTGACGGCAAGCGCCAGCGTCAGATTTATTTTTTTGCCGAATATTCCATAGATCGTACGCCCGACCCCCATCAGCGCCGCAAACAGGCACGGCCCCAGCAGATCGCCCATCACCTTGGACACGCCCACCGCCTTTTCCGCGAACAGCGACGCCCACTGTGCCATGGTAAGCTCTGCCGCACCCGCGCACAGCATCAGCACCATCGCGATGATGAACACCTTTGAGGCGAGCATCTTTTTGATGGGTATCTTTTCGTGCTCCGCCACCGGTGGCATGATGGGCACCTTCGCAAAACGAAACGCGTTATAGATGGGCAGCGCCGCCCAAGCGACGGGCAGCAGCACCCACAGCCCCTGCCCGATCCACCCGAGCACCAGCGTGGTCAGCAGCACGACAAGCACCTGCCCCCAGCAATAAAAAGAATGCAGAAGGCTCATGGCGGACGCCTTATCATCACCCAGGATCGCGTCTACGATGGGATTGATCATCACCTCGATGATCCCTCCTCCCATTGCGTACAGAACCACAGCGATCACCATGCCCGCGAACGGGATACTCATGACATTGGGCAGCACACTCAGCGCGACAAGCCCTGCTGCGCACAGGATATGCGCAAGCACGACAAGCCTGCGGTAGCCGATTCGTTCCGCAAATTTCACCACGATCACATCCACCACAAGCTGTGTACCGAAGTTCAATAAAATCAAGTTGCCGATCATTTCAAATGACAATGAAAACTGCGTCTGAAAAATGATGAAAAGAAGGGGCGCAAGATTATTGACAATCGCCTGCGTCACATAGCCCCGATAACATGCAAAAATCGTTTTTTTGAAAGGATTCGCTTTCCCCATAGATGCTCCCCCGTTACAATAGCCGTCAGCCTTCATTGTACGGGAAAGCGGTGAAAACGTAAAGGAGAATCTTTATTCGATGTGAAACCGCACGCGCGGATCATGCGGCGGTCTGTTTCGCTTTTTCCCTAAGGACTTCTAATTTCATATGCCACCCTTTTTGAGAACCGGAATCGTTCGCTTTGCGATCCACGACGCGAGAAGACAACGCAGAACATCTGCGGGCAGAACCATGATGACGCACGATAGGAGTGCCGCCCATATGCCGATGGGCGTGTTGAGCGCGTAATTCATGATAAAGTAAAAATAGGTGACGCCGATGGCATAGACGGGGATCATGCCGAGCATACCCGTCAGAAAAAGCGTTCCAATCGTGTACTTTTTCAGCTTTTGCGTACGCTGGCCCACCACGAACGCGCACACAGCAAACCCGATCAGAAAACCGAAGGTGGGTTTCAAAACATACATGATCCCGCCGCCCTCCGTAAAGACCGGAATGCCCGCGAGGCCGATGGCAATATACACCAGCATGGATATCGGCCCATATTTCGGGCCGAGCAAAAAGCCTGCGAGCAGTACAAAAAAACCTTGAAATGTAATGGGCACATAGGGAATGGGTATCCTGATGAACGCGCCGATGGCAATCAGGGCCGCGAACAGCGCGCACAATATGATCGTTCTTGTCGTCGTCTTTTTTTGCGTAGAAACAGTTTCCATGATATTCCCCCTAACTTGAATGAGTATAACATGACGCATGCCATTTTGTAAACTATTTTTATTAATTTAGTTTACAATAATATTGTTTATGGCCTGATGAAAAAGCGTATCATAGAAGAAAGCTATGGAGGGAAACGGATGCGTGTGAGCGAGTTGACAAGAAAACTGACCCACAGCGGTGTTGTGCTGAAGCGCGAGGGCGGAAGGCACGATCTTTACTACAGCCCCATCACCCAAAAAACATTCCCGGTTTCCCGGCACAAAACGGAAGAGCTCCCGCAGGGCACGCTCGAAGCAATTTTACGTCAGGCGGGGATTTCATAAGGAGGCGCAATATGGCAAGATATACTTATCCGGCGATTTTTGCGGAAGACGACGGCGCATACACCGTCTGCTTCCCCGATTTTGAGAGCTGTATTTCGTGCGGCGGCACGCTCGAGACGGCCTATGAGATGGCCGCAGATGCGCTGGCGTTGTTCTTATATGACTTGGAGCAAGAGGATGCGGACATCCCTGCCCCCACGCCGCTCAACGAAGTCGTTTGCCACGGCGCTTCCCACGTGCGGTTTGTGGAGGCCGATACGGCGGCATACGAACAGGAGCACTGCCATTGCAGGGAAAACCGTTGCGGGCGCAGGGGTTGAGCACACAGTAAGTCGTTTTGCCGCAAGGCAAAATGACGGTTGCGGCTTTATCGACAGTCTGAAAAAAGGCGCATAACGCGCCTTTTTAGGTTATTTCTTCTTTTTGGGCTGCAAATAGTGCTCGGGCGTCGCGTTATCAAAAATACGCTTTAAATACTGCCCGGTATAGCTCTTTTTGCATGCCGCGATCTCTGTGGGCGTACCCTTGGCAAGGACGGTGCCGCCTTTATCGCCCCCGTCCGGCCCCATGTCGATGATATAGTCCGCGCTCTTGATGACATCGAGGTTATGTTCGATGACCACCACCGTATTGCCCTTGTCGGCGAGGCGATTTAACACCTTCACCAGCTTTTTCACGTCGTCCATGTGCAGGCCTGTCGTCGGCTCGTCGAGGATGAACAGCGTATTCCCCGTTTGCTTTTTCGAAAGATGCGTCGCGAGTTTCACGCGCTGCGCCTCCCCTCCTGAAAGCGTTGTGGAGGGCTGCCCGAGCTTGATGTAGGTGAGGCCCACATCCATGAGCACCTTCAGCTTGCTTTCGATGCGCGGGATGTTTTCAAAGAACTTATAGGCCTCTTCCACCGTCATATCCAACACTTCATAGATGTTTTTGCCCTTATAGCGCACCTCGAGCGTCTCGCGGTTGTAGCGCTGGCCCTTGCACACCTCGCAGGGTACGTATACATCGGGCAAAAAATGCATCTCGATCTTGATGATGCCGTCGCCCTTGCATGCCTCGCACCGCCCCCCCTTCACATTGAAGGAGAAACGGCCCTTCTGGTAGCCGCGCGCTTTCGCGTCCTGCGTCATGGTGAAGATGTCGCGAATGATGTCGAAAATACCCGTGTAGGTTGCGGGGTTGGAACGCGGCGTGCGCCCGATGGGTGACTGGTCGATGTCCACCACCTTATCCACATACTCTAGCCCGTCGATCCCCTCGTGCTTGCCCGGACGCTCCTTGGAGTGATAGAACCGCTGCATGGACGCTTTTTTCAGGATGTGATTGACGAGCGTGCTCTTGCCGCTGCCCGAAACACCCGTGACCGCCGTGATGACACCCGTTGGGAAGGACACGTCGATGCCGCGCAGATTGTTCTCCTGTGCGCCCTTCACCGTGATCCACTGGCGCGGCGCACGCAGCTTTGCGGGGATGCGAATGAGCTTCGTACCCGAAAGATATTGCCCCGTGATGCTCTTTTTGTTCTCCATGATCTCCTTGGGCGTCCCCTTGGCGACCACCTTGCCGCCGTGCGCGCCCGCGCCCGGCCCGATGTCCACGATGTAGTCCGCGTTGAGCATCGTCTCTTCGTCATGCTCCACCACGATGAGCGTATTTCCAAGATCTCTGAGACCCTTTAAGGTCTTGACCAGCTTGTCGTTGTCCTTCTGGTGCAGCCCGATGCTCGGCTCGTCGAGGATATACAGCACGCCCATCAGTCCGCTGCCGATCTGCGTCGCCAGACGAATGCGCTGCGCCTCTCCGCCCGAAAGCGTGCCCGCCGCGCGCGAAAGCGTCAGATAATCAAGCCCTACATTGATGAGAAAGTCGAACCGCGCATTGAGCTCCTTCATGACGCGCTCCGCAATCGCTTTTTGCTTGTTGTCAAGCTCTACCGTATTCAAAAAATCACGCGCCGCGCGGATGGACATATCCGAAAGCTCCGCAATGTTTTTGTCGCCAATCCTCACGGCGAGCGTTTCCGGCTTATAGCGCTTGCCCTTGCACACTGGACACGGCGTTTCCACCATATAGCCCTCGATCTCGCCCTTCATGTATTCGGAGGTTGTTTCGGAATAGCGCCGCTCAAGGTTTGGGATGATGCCTTCGAACGCGGCGTTGTAGTAGCCCGCGCCGCCCATGCCGTCGTATTCTACGCGCAGCTTTTCGCCATTTGTACCGTACATCAAGGCATACCGAACCTCCTCTGGCAGGTCCTTGTAGGGCGTATCCATATCAAAACCATAGCGCTTCATCATCGCGTCGAGATAATTTTTTGCGATGGTGCCCACCGCGCCGAAATTCCATCCCGACACCTTCACAGCCCCCTCGCGCAGCGTCTTCCCTTTGTCCGGCACCACGAGATCGGGATCGATCTTCATGAGCATTCCAAGCCCTGTGCATTCCGGGCACGCGCCAAATGGGCTGTTGAAGGAAAACATGCGCGGCTCGAGCGCTTCGATGCTCACGCCGCAATCGACGCACGCAAAATTTTCGTTCATCAGCGTTTCTTCTTCCGTATCCATATTGCGGATGATGACAAGACCGCCCGCCATCCGAAGCGCCGTTTCGATGGAATCCGCAACGCGCTTGGCGCTGTCCGGCTTGACGATGACGCGGTCGATGACGGCGGAAATGGAGTGCTTGATCTTCTTTTCGAGGGTGATTTCCTCCTCCAGCTCCCGCGTCTCCCCATCCACCACGACACGCACATAGCCGTCCTTCACAAGGCCCTCCAGCACTTTCTTGTGCTCGCCCTTCTTTGCGCGGATCACAGGCGCAAGGATCATGAGCTTCGTACCCTCGGGATTTTTCATCACCTGATCGACCATCTGGTCGACCGTCTGGCGGGTGATCTTTTTGCCGCACTTCATGCAGTAGACCTCGCCGCCGCGCGCATACAAAAGGCGCAGATAGTCGTGTATCTCTGTGACCGTGCCCACGGTGGAGCGCGGATTTCTTGCCGTCGTCTTCTGGTCGATAGAAATGGCGGGCGAAAGCCCTTCGATGAGGTCCACATCCGGCTTTTCCATCTGCCCCAAAAACTGCCGCGCGTACGACGACAGCGATTCTACATACCGCCGCTGCCCTTCTGCATAGATGGTGTCGAATGCCAGCGATGATTTCCCACTGCCCGAGAGCCCGGTGATCACCACAAATTTGTCGCGCGGAAGCGTTAAATCAATGTTTTTTAGGTTGTGCTCGCGCGCACCCTTGATGTGTAAGTAGTCCATATATCCTCCAATTGTTATTGAATACCTAATCTCTTTGACAAAAGCAACGTGCTATTTTTTGAGCTCGTCGATCATGTCACGCAGTTTGGCCGCCACCTCAAATTCCAGCTCCGCCGCCGCTTGCTTCATTTGCTGTGTGAGCAGGTCGATACGCAAACTCTTCTCGTCCTTTGAAAGCTTCGCGACTGTATCGTCCGCTGCCGGCTGGGAGATCATAAGCGCCTCCGTGACCTCTTTTGAGATCGTTGTGGGCGTGATGCCATGATCGTCGTTGTATTTTTTTTGCAGTGCACGGCGGCGATCTGTCTCGCTCACCGCCGCGTTGATGGACCGCGTCATTTTATCCGCATAGAGGATGACGCGCCCGTCTGCGTTGCGCGCCGCGCGTCCGATGGTCTGGATGAGCGACGTTTCGTTGCGCAGGAAGCCCTCCTTGTCCGCGTCCAAAATGGCGACGAGCTCCACCTCTGGGATATCGAGTCCTTCGCGCAGCAGATTGATGCCCACCAGCACATCGAATTCCCCAAGCCGCAGGCCGCGCACGATCTCGATGCGCTCGAGCGTGTCGATGTCCGAGTGCATATATTTCACGCGGATGCCCATTTCCGTATAGTATTCCGTCAGGCGTTCCGCCAGCTTTTTGGTGAGCGTGGTGACGAGCACGCGCTTTTTGCGCGCCGCGATCTCGCCGATTTCGCCCAGGAGGTCGTCGAGCTGGCCTTCTGTTTTGCGTATCTCGATCCTTGGGTCGAGCAAGCCCGTGGGGCGCACGATCTGTTCCACCACCTCGCCGTTTGCGAGGGTGCGCTCATATTCCGCAGGCGTTGCGGAAACGTACACCGCCTGATGCACGCGCGCGTTGAATTCATCGAATTGCAGTGGGCGGTTGTCGAACGCGGAGGGCAGGCGGAAGCCGTAGTCCACAAGCATCTGCTTGCGGGCGCGGTCGCCGTTGTACATGCCGCGCACCTGCGGCAGCGTGACGTGGGATTCGTCCACAAACAGCAGGTAATCCTCCGGAAAATAATCCATCAGCGTATACGGCGGCTCACCCGGTTTCCTGCCGTCAAAATACCGCGCGTAGTTTTCGATGCCCGAGCAATAGCCGAGCTCTTTGAGCATTTCGATATCGTACATCGTGCGCTGCTGAATGCGTTCGGCCTCCAATAGCTTGCCCTGCTCCTTAAACATATCGATCTGCGTCAAGAGATCGCGCTTGATGTCCGGTATGTGCGCAAGCACCTTTTCGTGCTCCATCGCGTAATGCGAGGCCGGAAAGATGATCACATATTTTTCCCTGGTGAGCCGCCTGCCCGTGAGCGCGTCGATCTCTGAAATCTGCTCGATCTCGTCGCCGAAATATTCCACGCGCACCGCACGCTCGCTCGTACCCATGGGAAATATCTCCACAACCTCGCCGCGCACGCGGAAGGTGCCGCGCGCCGTTTCCACATCGTTGCGAACATAGTTGATGGAAACAAGCTTTGCGAGCAATGCCTCGCGCGGATATTCCATGCCCTCGCGCAGTGCCACGGCAAGGTTGCCGTAATCCTCCGGCGCGCCGATGGAATAGATGCACGAAACGCTCGCGATGACGATCACATCCCGCCGCTCCAAAAGCGCAGACGTCGCCGAGTGGCGCATCTTATCGATCTCGTCGTTGACGGTAGATTCCTTTTCGATGAACAAATCCCGTCCGGGCACGTAGGCTTCGGGCTGGTAATAATCATAATAGCTGACGAAGAACTCTACCGCGTTGTTCGGAAAAAATTCCTTGAACTCGCTGCAAAGCTGTGCCGCCAGCGTTTTGTTGTGCGCCAGAATGAGCGCGGGCCGCTGCGTGCGCGCGATGACGTTCGCCATGGTGAACGTCTTTCCGCTGCCCGTCACACCCAGAAGAACCTGCGCGCGCTTCTCTTCCTCTACCCCGCGCACAAGCGCGTCGATGGCGGCGGGCTGGTCTCCGGCGGGCGCATATTTGGAATGCAATTCAAACCGCTTCATGTTTTCTCCCTGTCCTAAAAAATCAGTATCCTATATTATACCACATTTTGAGACAAAAATGATGAAATTGCCTTTATTTCACCGGAGGAAAATTCTTGATTTCCGAATAGACCTGATCTATGATAAGCATATGAAAAAGCAACAGATGATACGCCCGTTCAATCCGGCGGTCGCGATCCTCGGCTCCCTGTGTGTCGTGTTTGCGGCAGCATTGATCACAGCCATTCGCAATATAATACTGGGAACGGACGTTTCGCGTTCCGTGTTTGCGGTTGCCTGCGCTGTGTTCATGCTTTTTTGGTTTTTGCGGGAAATTTTAACGCCATGCGTTATTTTAAGTGAACAAAGCATGCGCATACGCAGATTTTTTTGGACAAGCGCACGGCGCAGAAGCGTTGTCACCGACTGCGTCGATTTGAAAAACCTGCACAAATGCCGCTATCCGAAAAAAAGCGATCTTGCCTATTGTGAAATGCAAAAAACGGGACGCTATGGTACATATGTCCCGTTTGAAATCATGTTTGTGATGAAGGATGGGCAGCGTATTCCATGGAATGTCAAGCTGTACAGCAAAAAAAAGGTGCGGCGTGCGCTTTCCTATATTGAAGCGCAGACTGGGATTGCATGTGCGGCGCTTGTCGATCGGCCGCGCATGGATGAGATGTGAATGGCGCTTAGGATATATGCGATCCTTTACGCCCATTGCACTTTGAGCACAGCACTCTCAAATTTAACGGGACGCTTTTGCCGCCTCTGCTCACCGGAACGATATGATCTATCTGCAGTCCCACTTCGTCCGGCATATATTTTCCGCATTCTTGGCATGTATAATTATCTCGTCTTTTGATTTTGTCCTTTAGCTGTTTTGTTAATGCCTTGCGTTGGTCAGTCTTTGTGTATTGATTATAGGTTACATCATAATTATGCGCCCTCAAAAATGACATTCTGTCCGCAATGAAAAACTCATCAATTTCGATGTCATTAGAGACGATCTCAACTTGGTACGGATACCTTTGATAGTTTCTTTGACGATATCTTGTCTGAATCCTGTAGCCAATAAACCGAAATGCCTTGTATTGATTTTTCCTGCATCTTGCTTTAAATTTTTCTATTCTTCTCTCTTTCCCTTGATAAGAGATGATTTTATCGTGCTTCCAATTTTTGATTTCGTTCATGTGGTCCTCAATTTGCTGCGTACCATACTTCACAATATAGTAATCTATAAAGTCATCATCATCCATTTTTCGCTTATTCGTCACTTCTATCTCAATTGTTTTGCTTGGATAATAATTGAGGTGGCTAATTATCATGCGAATAAGGGCTATCAACGAAATCGTCACAGCGATGATCGCAAATCCTGTATATACTGTTTCCATTTCTTTTCTCCCATTGAGTATATTCAAAGTCACAAGGCTCGACTGCCTTTATTTTCATCTATAAATCATCCTTTGAAAATGTAGCGTAAGACAAACGCCAGATGATTTTTCTTCTCTGGTTTTGGTAGATTGCCGTGGCCACCTCACCAAAGCGGCGTAAAGGACAAATCCCATTCGTTTGATCTTACTTCATCAAATCTTTGCCATGCATCGTTTGCTTCATCCTCCGAAAGAATCGTTTTCACCCCACCCGCGTCAATCCTGTAATAGCGCGGAGAATCAATGCGTTGCTCGGTGCTGCTGTCATAGCTTTCTATGCCAAATTCCTCAATCAGTATTAAAGACTTCCCATCCGGCGCGATGGTATAAGCGGCCGTGTAGGAATCAAAGGCCCCGCCGCTTCCGTGAATGTACAGCGTGCCATCCGCGCCTATTTCGCATGTGTATCGCGTCCAAAAATCATCTAACAGGTTAGGGATATGATCTACCAGTGAATATATCGCACAAATATACGGATCACACTTTGACAGCAAAATCAATTCGGGGATCCCGTTGCCATTGAGGTCATGCAGGGCGTACCCGAAATCTGTTTTCGGGTCATCCGCATGAGCAAGAACTTCGACCGAATAGTACCATTGCAAATCAGCACTTTCGCCCAAATCATCGGCTTTCAGCAAAGAAAATGCACGGTAATTTTCTAAAACCGGTTTGTAATATTGGGTATAATCCTCTGCGCTTGGCGTGAGGGTGGACTGCACGGACGGTTCGGCGGACGGGTCGGATGCCTGTACGGTGGGTTGCGCCGATGGCTGCACGGATGGCTGAGCCGAAACTGCGGCGGTTGAAGAAATAGGCGGCGTATTCGTTTCACTTGGCCGCGCTGACAAAGTGCCCGCAATAATCCCGCCCGCAACAAGTATGCCCGCAGCAACGCCAACGATCATTTTCGCGGCGAAGGAAAGGGTATGCTTGGCTGCCATGCCCGCAGCTTTTCCCGCGCCCTCAGCCATCGTTCCCCATATTCGCTCATTCAATCCATCCGGCATGCGGAAGTCCTCTAAAGTTTTCATCAATACGGGCGTGATCGGAATGATGGCGTGCAGATGAATTTCCTCTTTTTCTTCCTGTTCCAGAATCGCTGCGCGTATCTTTTGCCGCGCCAACGCCAAGCGGCTTTTTACGGTATGTACGTTTGTTTCGGTAATGGCTGCGATTTCCTCGATCGTGAGCTGGCTGAAATAGCGGTACATCACACATTCCCTTTGCGCATCTGGAAGTGTGTCGATAATATCCATAATGAGGCGTCGCGTTTCTCCATCATCGTACAGCGTTTCGGGTGTTTCGACATCCTCCTCACCTTCTAATTCCAAAGCGTCCAGTATTTCTTCTTCCCCACTGGGCAAGGGTCTTTTCTTCCGCAAAAAGCTCATGCACTTGTTTGCAGTTATTTGATTTACCCACTTGTAATAAGCGGCAGGTTGTTTCAGTTTGGGCAGCTTTTCAAACACCGTAACAAAAACATCCTGCATAATATCTTCGGCATCATCGGGATTTTTCAATATTTTCAGCGCGAGAAAGTATACGCTTTTACTGCTGTCAAGATACAACTCCTGTTGCGCGTTGCTGTCGCCGTTTTTCGCTCTTTGAATAATCCTGATAAGTTTTTTTGTTTCCACTCCTGTACCTCCTATTTGGCTTTCTATAAGGAAGACGCTTGAGCGAAGCCAAAAGGATTAAAACTACTTAAACTTTTTTTGAAAAAATTCCCCGGGCGTTCAGCCAAACGGGCCAAGTGTTCAAACATTTCCCCACTGTTCTCCGCGTTTTGAAGCCGCTTTCAGATAAGGAAGCTCCGCCGGATCGATCATCACATGCCAATGCTCACTGAACTGCTTTTGTGCGACGCGTTCCCCGCACAAACAAAAGAACCAGCGTGAGGGCGATCATGCACAACACTGCCGAAAACAGGAAGGACATGTGCGCGGCGTAAATGCCCGTCGCCGCAGGCGCGTGTTCCGTGGCGCCGCTGAGTGCGGCGGACATCACCGTCACCATGAGCGCAGAGCCGATGGCACCCGCGACCTGCCGGACCGTGTTGTTCAAAACTACGCCATCCGCAAGCTGCTTTGGCCCAAGCGCGTCCACGCTCCACGTGGTGGCGGGCATGATGAGAAACGCAAGCCCCACACAGCGGATCGCGTAATAGGTCGCGAGCAGCGGCATGGAGGTTCCAAGCCCTGTCGTCATCAGCAGGATCGTGCCGCCCAAGAGGCAAACCGACCCGAACAGGAGTGTGACGCGCGCACCGCATTTATCAAGCACCGCCCCTGCCAGCGGGTTCACGATCGCCATGACGAGTGCTCCGGGCATGATGACAAGCCCTGACATGAAGGCGCTCGCCCCCAGATAGCTCTGGATATAAAGAGGAAGCACGATGCCCATTCCCATAAACGCGAAATAGTACAGCGAAATCATGATAGTGCCTACCGTGAAATTCCTGTCTTGAAAAGTGCGAAGGTCGAGCAGCGGGTTTTCGATCCTTTTTTGCCGTCGCACAAACGCAAACAGACAAACTGCGCCCACCGCGATGGGCAGGATCACGTTCACATTTAGAAACCCGTTGTCGCTTAGGCCCGTGAAGCCGAGCAGCAGCCCGCCCACCCCCGCAGACGAAAGCAGGATTGAGGCCTTATCGAGTGTTGTGACCGTCTTTTCCGATTTTACGTTTTTCACAAAAAATGAAGCGATCAGCAGTGCCGCACTCAAAACGCTCAGCAACAAAAAGATACTGCGCCAGCCAAACGAATCACTCATCCAACCGGAGATCGTTGGGCCAAGCGCAGGCGCGCAGCTTACCGTAAAGCCCACGAAGCCCATGGCTGTGCCCCGTTTTTCGAGCGGGGTAAGCTGCAGCACGATCACGTTGAGCAGCGGAAGCAAAATGCCCGTACCTGCCGCCTGCAATGCGCGTGCAAAAATGAGCAGTTCAAAGCTGCCGGACAAATATGCCGCGAGAGAACCTGCGCCAAAAAAGATTAGACACGCGGTAAACAATGCCCGCGTTGAAAATTTGCCGATCAAAAAAGATGTGGCGGGCACCATCACGCCAATGATCAAAAGATAGATCGTGGTGAGCCACTGTCCGATGCCGACGGATACGCCAAACGCCCCGACGATCCTTGGAAGTGCCGACGTCATCAATGTTTCCGTGAGCGAGCCTGCCGAGGTTCCGATGAGAATGATGAAAATCGTCGGAAGATACTTTTTATCAATGTTCATTGTGTGCCGTCCCTTTACATACCATTGCCTGTCAAGCGACCGCACGCACGGCCAATCACTGACAAATATCATGCTATGCCTGTTGGCATGGTTTGTCAATATAGCAACGTACGATTTCCGTAAAAATAAAAAAATGGCGGATCGACCAAAGTCTTTCCGCCGTTTTCCTCTTTATTCGATCGATTTCATGGATTCCACCATGTCGATTTTTTTGAGTTTGAAATGCAGTACAAAGTTTACAATGAACGCGAACGCCAGCGTGAGCGCGCCCGCATAGAGGAATGCAGTAAACGGAATATCCGGCGCGAACATCACGATATCCACCTCCGCCGTGCTGATCACGAACCGTTCGAGGAAGATGCCCGCAAAGAGCCCCACGAGCATGCCGATGACCGCAGAAATCGTATTTTCACGATAGATATACGCGGACACCTCTTTGTTATAGAACCCAAGCACCTTGATGGTCGCCAGCTCGCGCATGCGCTCCGTGACATTGATGTTCACAAGGTTATACATGACGATGAAGGCCAGCAGCCCCGCCGACACGATGATGACCAGCATGATGCTGCCCATGCTGTCCACCATATCCGCAAACTGCTCGGTCGTATCGCTCGCGTAGGAGAGGCCCTGCACGTGATCGTAGGTGAGCAGCGTCTCGGACAGCGCAAAAAGGTCCGTGCCCTCGACCATATCCATCGCAAACATATTGTTGACGGGCTTTTCACCGAACATCTGCGCATAATAATCCGGCGTCATATAGACGTAATTCATCGCGTAGTTTTCAGTGATCCCCGCAATTTTAGCCTGTGCAGTGTTGCCATCCGCGTCCGTCAGGGTGAATAGATCGCCCTCTTGGAGCTTTAAAAGCTTCGCCAGCTTTTCATTTACGATCGCCCCGTCGTTCGAAAGCGTGAGCGTTTCGTGGCCCTCACGCGTGCGCAGGTTGATGTAATTGTCGATCGCCTGCGGTTCGCTGGGTACAAAGGTGGTCACACTGACCTTTTTATCTCCCGTGACGGATGCGTCCATCCCTTTATAATAAACCAGCATCTCGCTCTTTACGCCCGGGGTTTCCGCCACGCGCTGCTGGATCGTTACAAGATCGTCCGCCGTGGTTTCGTCGTCAAGCGCACCAAGCGCGTCATATACGAATATTTCGCCGAACTGCTTATCGACGATCGAACCGATGGCGTGCTGCAAACCAAAGCCCGTGAGCATGAGCGCCGTGCAGCCCGCGATGCCGATCACCGTCATCAACACGCGTTTTTTGTAGCGGAACAGGTTGCGGATCGTCACCTTGGTGGTGAAGTTGAGCTTGCTCCACAGCCCTGTCCATTTTTCAAGGAAAACGCGCTTGCCGCTTGGCGGCGCCTTGGGTCTCATAAGCTGAGCGGGATGCTCACGCAATTCCTTATAGACAGCTGACCATGCGGAAAGACCCGTCACGGCGATGGAAACGACCGTACACCACAGCGCGTAATCCCAGCGGAAGGGCGTGAGACCCTCGGGCAGGAAGTAGCGCAGATTGTATGCGTCGATGATGATTTTCGGGAAAACACTGAAGCCGATCAGAAGGCCGACAACGCTCCCGATGATGCTCGCCGCGATCGCGTACCACAGGTATTTCGCCATGATGGAGCGGCCCGAATAACCGAGCGCCTTGAGCGTGCCCACCTGCGTGCGCTGTTCTTCCACCATACGCGTCATGGTGGTGAGGCACACGAGCGCCGCCACAAGGATGAAGAACAGCGGGAACACAGACGCAATGGCGTCTATTTTATCCGCATCCTCGCCATAGCTGGTATACCCCGGATTATTGTCCCTGTCCCACACGTACCAGACAGGCTTTTTGACGTCCGCAAGCTCTGATTCCGCATCGTCGAGTTCCTGCTGCGCGTCCGCGATTTTTTGATCGGATTCCGCTTTGCCTTCCTCGTATTCACGCTTTGCGTCGTCGAGCTTTGTCTGTCCGTCGTCAAGCTTTGCCTGCGCGTCGTCGAGCGCCTTTGCGCCCGATTTTTTCTGCGCGTTGAGCTCTGCTTGCCCCGATTCTATCTGCGCCATGGCAGCGTCTAGCTGTGTGCGGGACGCATCAAGCTGCCCTTTTGCCGCGTCGAGCTGCGCCTTGCTTTCGTCAAGCTTCTGTTGGGCCGCGTCAAGGCCGCACTGCGCCTGTGCGATGCCCTGCTCTACCTGCTCGAGCATGGGGATCAATTGCGTCGCGCCTGCGGCGATCTGCGCCCTTAAACCCTCCGCCTGTGCTTTTAGCTGGGCGATCTGCGCCTCCGCACCCGGCTTTTGCTGATTAAACTGCGCGAGTCCGTCCTCATACTGTTTTACACCCGCCTGATACTCCGTCAGGCCCTGCTGATATTGCGCCTCCCCATCCTCGGTTTGCGCGCGCGCATCGTCGAGCTTCTTTTGCGCGGCGGCGATCTGTGTGTTATATTCGCGCCGTTTTTCCGTGAGCGTCGCCTGTCCATCCGTCAGCTCCGTTTGCGCGTCGTCTATTTTTTGCTGCGCGTCCGCGAGCTCCTGTGCCGCTTCCGCCTTTCCATCCGCAAGCTCCTGCTTACCGTCATCTAGCTTTTGCCGCGCTTCTTCAAGGATTTCGTCGTAGCGCTCCTGCTCACGCACCGTCGCAACCTGCTCGAATTCACTGACCGCAGCCTTCACCGCGTCCTTATAGGGCTGCTCGAACGGATCGAGCCCCGCAGTGGAATCCATGGTCATGTAGAGGTCCGTATATACCTCCAGATCGAAATCCTGCTCCGGAATCATAATGAAGCAATCGATCTCCCCGTCGCCGATCTGCGCCTTGCCCCTGTCAAACGCGATAAAGGAAGACGATTCCACAACTCCCACGATGGTAAACGTATCTGTCGTGAGCGTATCGAGGATGTCGTCCTTTACCTTGCCTGCCTGCAATTTGAACGTTGCGCCGATCTCGAACTCTTCTGGGGAATGGATGTTTTTTTCCACCACGCACTCGCCCGGCTTTTCGGGAAGCCGCCCCTCTTTTAAGACCGGCTGGTTGAGCTCGTTTTCATCCTCGCCTGTTTCCGACGTTTTGATCGAAAGCACCTTGACGATGGTATCCGCGCGTTCGCCCGTATCCAAAAACGCGTCCACCGAATAGGCGGGCATGAGGGAGCGTATGCCGCCGGCATCGCGAACAGCCTCAATGTCGTTGTCGTTGAAGCCGTAGGTGGAAGCGAGGTGGATGTCTGCGAGGGCCGTTTGCTCGTAGTACTGCTGCATGGTGAGCTTCATATCCGGGCACGTCGCTTTGACGCCCGCAAAAAAACCGACACCCAACGCCACGATCCCCAAAATGGAGAAAAAGCGGGTGCGGCTTTTCCATATGTCGCGCAAGGCTTCCTTTAAGAGCGTATGATGCTTCATTCCCCTACCACTCTATCTCTTCGACGGGCGTCGGATTGTCGTTTAGGATGACCTCTTTTACCTTGCTGTTTTTCATCTTGATGACCCTGTCCGCCATGGGCATGATGGCATGGTTGTGCGTCACCACCACCACGGTCATGTTTTTTTGCCTGCATGTATCCTGCAAAAGCTTGAGGATCGTCTTTCCCGTATCTGAATCGAGCGCGCCTGTCGGCTCGTCGCACAGCAGCAGCTTGGGATTTTTGGCGAGCGCACGCGCGATGGAAACGCGCTGCTGTTCTCCGCCGGAGAGCTGGGCGGGAAAATTATCCAACCGTTCGCCGAGGCCGACCTCGCGCAGCACTGCTTCCGCGTCGAGCGGGTTGGGACAAATCTGCGTTGCAAGCTCCACATTTTCCTTTGCCGTGAGGTTTTGCACGAGATTATAGAATTGAAACACAAAGCCGATATCGAACCGGCGGTATTCGGTCAGCTGCCGCTGATTGTAGGCGCTGACCTCCTTGCCGCCCACCAGCAAAAGCCCCTCGTCGCAATCGTCCATCCCGCCGAGGATGTTGAGCATCGTCGTCTTCCCCGCGCCGGACGAACCCACAATTACGCAAAAATCGCCTTGGTTTATGTCAAACGACACGCCGTTTGAGGCGGTGATCGTCACTTCCCCCATACAATATCTTTTGTATATGTCTCTGGCTTCCACAAAACTTTCCATCGCAAGCTCTCCCGCTGTCATATTGTCATTATTATATCATAATAGACGCCAAGTATGAATTGAGTTTGAATAATATGCGAATTCTTGGTTACAATTTACATTACGCGCATTTTCTGTGCAGATACGCATTTACAAGAGCAAGGGCATGTGATATAATCCATTATGTGATTTGCTTGGGGCATTAGCGCAGCTGGCTAGCGCACCACACTGGCAGTGTGGGGGTCATGGGTTCAAGTCCCATATGCTCCACCAGAAAAACCGTTGAAACCCTTTGTTTCAGCGGTTTTTTAATACTTTTCATTCTTTTGGTTTTCAACAAAATATCGTCCGGATACGTTCGGATATTGTTCGCGTTGCTCTCATTACTGCTCTCATAAATCCGGTGGGGAATCCATGCTGTTATTTGGATATATGTGGGGAATATTTTTGTCAAACACTTGTCCGTCCCGCAAAAACGCTTATATATAGTCTTTATTTTTCCCCAGTCAAGACCACCCGTCAAACGGGTGGCTTGCTCAAGCCCTATAAGGGCTTAT